>JAFVSW010000337.1 GCA_017503545.1 Lentisphaeria bacterium
CCCGTATGAACCATGAACGATTTCTTTTGACGCAACTGTTTCTGTTCGTTCAGGATCCCCCGATAATCCTCCGGAGAAAGGTCAAGAATCGTCAGAAAATTCTCATAAGGAACCAACAGAAAAACCCCATACTCCGTCAAACGGCCGCCCGGAAAATGATAATTGCTCACCGTGGTCGAAAATGCCGCATCCACGCCCAGTTCTTCACGCATGGATTTGCATAACAATTCCGCAAGATGGCAACGGCGTTTCGGGCCTTTCATTGGTCCTAATGCAAACGGAACTTCCGCAATCACGGTCCGCTGTTCCTTTTTGCAATTCTCGCGCGCAAATTCCAGCTTTTTCATCAGCTCCGGGTCCGGATCACAATTATAAGTCGGCCACAGGCGTCCTTCGATCTCAACATCACGATTCTTTCCCGGAAATGTGATCTTCACCTCCGCCAAGCCCTCCGATAATGCAGGCGGCTGAACATAAAATGTCGTCCCGTTCAGCGTTTTCAACGGAACGGTTATATGGGTATGTGCGCCGAATACCACGCGGATCTGCGGGTTTTTACGCAAAAATGATACGATATTCATCCGTTTCCCTGTGGGACTCAAGCGCGCAGTTATAAATTCACCCAGGTGGATCGCAAGAATTACAACATCCACTTTCTCACGAAAAAGTGCAGTCACAGAGGTGAACAGCGCCTCTTCAAACGGAATTTCACGGATCCCTTTCAATTGCGCAGGTGCGATCCAGGAACGCAAAAATGGCGGCGACATCCCGATCACTCCGATCCGTTTTCCGTTACGCTCAAATATCGCCCACTTCCGGACATTCGGTAACGGTTCCTCAAATTCTATGTTCGACGTCAGAACAAGTCCCCGGAACTCACGGATCCGTTCCCGCAATACATCAATCCCATAGTCAAATTCATGATTCCCCAATACCCAGAAATCGTATTTCAACTCATTCAACGCAGAAACGATCGCAGCTCCACGGTCCTTCGCCGCCGAAGATGTTCCCTGGATCAAATCCCCGCAGTCAAACAATAATACGTTGTCTTCTCCATGGCACGCACGGATTTCTTTGATCCGGGTCGCTACTTTGCAGATCCCGGGTTTCGAACTGTCACCGGTCAAATTGCCGTGCAGGTCCGTCGTCTGAATAAGTATGACTTCTTTCCCATAAACAGAGAATAAAAAAAGCAGGAAAAAGAACAATATATTGATTCGGATCATCGAATTATCGCGCTCCCAGATACGCCAACACCATACTCATCGCTGGAACATTCCCAAGCGAACGCATCACCGCTGTACACTTCGCACGCAATAAAAAGTAGGTTTTCGCACCTTTTTCACCACTCAATGTTTCATAATTCCCCTGCCCTTTCGAAATAATAAGGTCCGAAGATTCATAAACATTCCGGAATTCTTCCGAACAATCATGCAGAACAACGCCGGGGATCATCGACCCGGTATCCACGATCCGGTAGGATGACAACCCGCTCGCTTCCACTTCTTTCCGGGTTATATCATTCAAAATCGGCTTCCCACGCACCGCGATCGTCACTTTTTCTCCGCAATATTCCAGGAGATAACGGTCAAATACCGCTTCCCCACAGTTATCCATGATGTATAAAATACGCTCCGCTTTCTTTATATCATTACGGAAATTTTCCAGATTTTTTGTATCAAGCGGTTCCGTCAGGGTACTCAATAACCGGGCACGCGCGGTTTCAGGGGATATATCAAGCGCAATATCAAGGATATTACCCGCGATTGCCATGCGTACCGCTCCCTCCAAACGGTCCGGAAATTTTTCAAATTCATCCAACACCTGGTCCAGAAGTTCCTGCGCAAATTCAGTCATTTTCAACTTTAATTCTTCATAAGGGTCATCGATTGCCATCTTTTCGTAAAGATCACGATAAAGCAGCATGGCATTTTCCGGCGGTGAAGCGGTAAAGGATAAATCCGGAAGCCGGCACAAAATTTCGTGGGCGATCTCTTTTTTCCGTTCATCGGCAAGCGAAAGAGTATCCAGGACAGAAAACACGCCCCGTAAATAACAGGGGACACAGGAAATTTCAGTATTCATCGGACAAATAACCTTTCATTTTATCCGGAAAATATACAGCCTGAACGTAAAAAAGTCAAGTGATGAGAGCAAAAAAAAGCGTCTGAACCCGTGATGAGATCAGACGCGTAAAAAAAAATCCGGCATCGAACTACTCTCCCGCACTCTTGAATGCAGTACCATCGTCGCAG
>JAFVSW010000338.1 GCA_017503545.1 Lentisphaeria bacterium
CCCGGGATATCATTGCATTGACGGATATGTCATTCCGTGCCGGAACGCCATATCCGTCAATGCCGGTCTTGGTCAATGTAGTTCGACGTTTTTATCCCCAGGGTTGCGCTTCGCTCCACCCTGGGCTGTCTGACTCTTGCCGCCCCACAAGGGGGCTTATTTCACAGCAAACCTGCGTTTTATGCTGGATATTGAGTTTTATATCAATATTCTTTTGAAATATTTTATGGGATATCTGTGAAAAAAAAATTGATTTTCAAAGAAAAACAACCGATATTATGCTGAAAAGACTTGCATTTTCCCAATTACAGTGTATATTAACTCTTTAAATATTAAATAACAGCAGAATGAACAGCGGAAACGCAGGATGCAAGTTTCTTTTGTTCTCTCAAGTGGAATTCGGACGCTATCAGCTCCCGGGATCGGTCATTCCGGAATCTGATACCGCGATTCCGCAAAATGAGGGATTCGTAAACGCATCCGGCGCAATGAGATTGTACATCCGGTATGATCCTTCCGATTCTTTTCTGCAACAAGAAAAGGAGGCATAATCATGCCTGAAACAACTGTAACAATCAACATCGGCGGTAACAGAGAGATGTCTCTCTCCGCCGGAAAACTCGCACATCTTGCAAACGGTTCCTGTACCGTCCGTCTCGGTGACACTGTGGTGTTCTCTGCCGCATGTTCCGGCAGCGCAAAAAAAGGACAGGATTTCTTCCCGCTGCAAGTGGACTACCGTGAAAAATTCTCCGCAGCCGGCCGTTTCCCCGGCGGTTACATCAAACGGGAAGGCAGACCTTCTGACAAAGAAATTCTGATCTGCCGTATGGCTGACCGCCCGATCCGCCCCCTCTTCCCCGAAGGTTTCTTCGATGAAGTTCAGGTTTGCGGACTCCTCCTCGCTGCGGACGGCGAAAACGATGGTGATGTCCTTTCCATGCTGGGTGCTTCCTGCGCACTCTGCCTCTCCGACCTGCCGTTCCAGGGCCCGATCGGTGCAGTCCGCGTGGGTAAAGTCAATGGTCAACTGATTGCGAACCCGACCGTGAAAGAAATGGAAGAAAGCACCATGGAACTGGTGTATGCCGGTCTTCCGGACAAAGTCATCATGATCGAAGGGGAAGCCAAGGAATGTACGGAAGCCGAACTGGAAGAAGCCATGCGTTTTGCCAACGAAATCGTGAAAAAACAGTGTGCTGCCCAGATCGAACTCATGGAAAAAGCCGGTCGTCCGAAAAAGACTCCGGAACTCCATGTCACACCCGCTGAAATGAAAGCTGCTATGGAAAAAGCAGTGGGCGACAAAATGGAAGGTGCCTGCCTCATCCCCGGTAAAGAAGACCGGATGAATGCGTTGACTGCATTGCAGGATGAATGTATTGCTGCAATCAAAGATGAATTTGAACCTGTTTACGGCGAAGAAGATTTCATGTTCTATCTCAAGATGGAATTTGACAAAATGACCCGTACAACCATTCGCAAAGCGATTCTGGAAAAAGGATATCGTCCCGATGGACGCGGTGTCAAACAGCTCCGTCCCCTTTCTGCCGAAATCGATGTACTCCCTGTTGTACACGGCAGCGCAATCTTCCAGCGCGGTGAAACACAGGCTCTTGTCATTGCAACACTGGGCGGTCCCCAGGATGCACAGGAAACCGACCTGATCACCGGCGGAACTTCCACAAAGAAATTCTATCTGCATTACAACTTCCCCAATTACAGTACCGGTGAAGTTGGCCGTATTGCAGGTCCCGGACGTCGTGAAATCGGACACGGTAATCTGGCAGAACGTTCTGTTCTCCAGGTCGTTCCCAAAGATTTCCCGTACACTGTCCGCTGCGTATCTGAAATCATGTCCTCCAACGGTTCCACTTCCATGGCAAGTGTTTGCGGTGCAACGCTTGCATTGATGGCAGCCGGTGTACCGATCAAGAGTCCGGTTGTTGGTATTTCCTGCGGTCTGGTCACAGACGATACCGGCAAAGAACTGCTCCTGACCGACATTATCGGTGCGGAAGACCATTATGGCGATATGGACTTCAAAGTCTGCGGTACCCGTGAAGGTATCACCGGTTTCCAGCTTGACCTGAAGCTCCCGGGCATTTCCATTGATTTGCTTGCCCGTGCCATGGAACAGAACAAAGCTGCCCGTGAAGAAATTCACAAAGTTATTACCGATTGCATCCCGGCACCGCGCGCACAGGTCAGCGAACGTGCCCCGCAGATGGAAGTCGTCAAAATCAATCCGGAAAAGATTGGTGCATTGATTGGTACCGGCGGCAAAAACATCAAAGAAATTACAGAATCCACCCAGTCTCAGGTTGATATTGCGGAAGACGGTTCTGTCAGCATTCTGGCAAGAAACCGTCAGGTCCTGGAAGAAGTCAAACGCAAAATCCAGTTCTACACTGCAGAAGCAGAAATCGGCAAAGTCTACCGCGGTTTGGTCAAATCTGTCCGTGATTTCGGCGCATTTGTTGAAATTCTCCCCGGACAGGAAGGCTTGCTCCATATCTCTGAAATGGCAAATTATCGTGTGAACACTGTCACCGACATTTGCAAAGAAGGTGATTATGTTGCGGTCAAAGTCATTGAAATCGATGACCGTACCGGCAAGATCCGTCTGAGCCGCAAAGCTGCTCTTGACGCGGTGGAAAAATAATCATACTCTGACAAACTGTTTCCGGCGTACCGTCGTTCACAGGAAAAACGGTAACGCCGGATAAAGCAGCGGAATTTTATTTTTTGGTATACTGCAAGTGACATTTTTCGCTTGCGGATTCCGTTGTTTATTTCCCGAAGAAAGCAATTTCTCTGGTTGCAAATTTGATGATTTGAAATGGCTTTCGCACAATCGTATTTGACCGGGATGTCATCTTCCTGCCCGGAGGATATTTCATGTTTTTGTGAAAACAGGACTGCGTTATGAAATTTCCTCCAGGCATGGATGAGACTTCCGGTCAGCAATCAACAAAAAGGTTATTAAGAAAAAAATGAAAAAGTACGTCTATCTTTTTGGTAAAGGCATGACAGATGGCAATGCCTCAATGAAAGAACTTCTCGGTGGCAAAGGTGCAAACCTGGCAGAAATGGCAAATCTGGGACTTCCTGTTCCCGCAGGGTTCACAATCACAACAGAATGTTGCGTGGAATATTTCAAAAACGAAGGAAAAAATCCGGATGGTCTGGCAGAACAGATCGCCGAAGCGTTGAACGCAGTTGAAAAGCACATGGGCATGATTTATGGCGATAAGGAAAATCCCCTTCTCGTCTCCTGCCGCTCCGGTGCAAGAAGTTCCATGCACGGTATGATGGAAACCGTTCTCAACGTCGGTCTTTCCTCCGCAACCATCCCCGGTCTGATCAATCGCACTAACAACGAGCGTTTTGTGTATGATGCTTACCGTCGTCTCATCATGATGTACTCTGACGTTGTGATGGAAAAAGCAGAAAACATCGAACCGGCAGACGGTCAGGGTATCCGCAAACAGTTGGATGCCATTCTGGAAGAATACAAAGAATCCAAAGGTTATGCAGCCGATACAGATCTGAATGTTGACGATTTGAAATATCTCTGCGATGTCTTCAAAAAGAAAATCGTGGAAGTTCTCGGCAAAGAATTCCCGGATGATGCAGTTGCCCAGTTGAACGGTGCAATCGGTGCTGTATTCAAAAGCTGGAACGGGAAAAAAGCCGTTTCTTACCGCCGTATCGAAGGCATTCCGGACGATTGGGGTACTGCAGTCAACGTGCAGAGTATGATTTTCGGTAACATGGGTGACAGCTCTGCAACCGGTGTTGCCTTCACCCGTAACCCGGCGACCGGCGACAATAAGTTCTACGGTGAATGGCTGGTCAATGCCCAGGGAGAAGACGTGGTTGCCGGTACCCGTACACCGAACCCGCTGAACGATGAAACAAAGAACGAACAGAACAAGCATCTTGCATCCATGCAGGAAATGCTCCCTGAAATTTATGCAGAACTGGTGGGAATCCGCAATGCGTTGGAAAATCATTTCCGCGATATGCTGGATATTGAATTCACCATTCAGGAAAAGAAATTGTTCATGCTCCAGTGCCGCGTTGGAAAACGTACCGGTACTGCCGCGCTGACAATGGCAATGTATATGCTGGAAGAAGGCAGAATCACAGAAGCAGAAGCCATCATGCGCATTTCTCCCAATCAGTTGGATGAATTGCTCCATCCCATTCTTGACCCGGCGGCAGAAAAAGCAATGGCAGCCAACAAATTTGTGGAAGGTCTCCCTGCAGGTCCCGGCGGTGCAGTCGGTAAAATCGTCTTCACCTCCGAAGATGCAGTCAAATGCCAGGAACAGAAAATCTCCTGTATTCTGGTCCGCGAAGAAACCAATCCGGAAGACGTGGAAGGTATGCGTGCCGCCAATGGTATTCTTACTGCACGCGGCGGTATGACCAGTCACGCTGCATTGGTTTGCCGCGGCTGGGGTAAATGCTGTATTGTCGGTGCCGGTGCATTGAAGATCAATGAAACTGCCAAAACCGTCATTGCTCCCAATGGCAAAGAATACAAAGAAGGCGATATCATCAGTCTCAACGGTACACGCGGTTATGCCTACGAAGGCGCAGTTGCCACTATCGACGCAAGCGAAAATCCCCGTTTCCAGAAATTCATGGCATTGTTGGATAAATACCGTTCTCTCGGTGTCCGCGCCAACGCGGATACTCCGGCGGATGCTCTCCAGGCAGCCAAATTCGGTGCCGAAGGGATCGGCTTGTTCCGTACCGAACACATGTTCTACGGTACCGGCGCAGAAAAACCCCTGTTTGCATTGCGTAAAATGATCCTCTCCTCCACCGTGGAAGAACGTGTTGCTGCGGTCAACGAACTCTTCCCCTTCGTGAAGAAAGATATCAAAGCCACGCTGAAAGCAATGGCAGGCAAACCGGTCACAATCCGCTTCCTCGACCCGCCGCTGCATGAATTCATCCCCCACACAAAAGAACAGCAGCAGGAATTGGCAGATTCCATCGGCATCACGTTGGAAGATCTGCAGAAACGTGCGGAAGTTCTGAAAGAAAGCAACCCGATGATGGGTCACCGCGGTGTCCGTCTCGGTATCACCTATCCGGAAATTTCCGCCATGCAGGCACGTGCCATTCTGGAATCCGTTGTGGAACTCCGTGAAGAAGGCTTGTACTGCCCGGCAGAAATGATGATCCCGGTGGTTTGCGATCCTAACGAATTGAAACATCAGAAAGCGATCATTTCCAAAGTTGCGGAAGAAGTCAAAGCCAAATACGATGTCATGGATCTGGATTACATGGTCGGTACCATGATCGAAATCCCCCGTGCTGCCATCCGTGCCGGTTACATCGCAGAAGAAGCGGAATTTTTCTCCTTCGGTACAAACGACCTGACACAGATGACATTCGGTTTCAGCCGCGACGACATCGGCGGATTCATCGGCGATTATCTGCGTAAGAGCGTTCTCGATGCAGACCCGTTCCAGACGATCGACAAAGACGGTGTGGGCTGGCTCATCGAACATGCAGTCACCGAAGGCCGCAAGACACGTAAAAAACTCAAAGCCGGTATTTGCGGTGAACAGGGCGGCGAACCCAAGAGCGTTGCATTCTGCCATAAAGTCGGTTTGAATTACGTCTCCTGCAGTCCGTTCCGCGTACCCATTGCCCGTCTTGCTGCTGCACAGGCAGCAATCATGCTGGGTAAGTAATCCACTGTTATCACTGCTGAAAGGTAAGGAACACACTTATGAACAAAAACAATACAATCACAGGCCGTCATATCTGGCTGATCGCCGGGGAGTCCTCCGGAGATCTCTACGGTGCCCGGATCGCGGAAGAATTACGCAAAGCGGATCCCACAGTAAAAGTTTCCGGTATGGGCGGTGTGAAGATGAAAGAAGCCGGCGTGAATATTCTGGTGGATTCATCCGAACTGGGCGTGATTGGGATTGTGGAAGTTCTTGAAAATATTTTCAAGTTCATCAAGATCATGTTGTTCCTTACCCGGGAAGCCATCAAACAGAAACCGGATGCCGTGATCCTGATCGACTATCCCGGATTCAATATCCGCTTTGCTAAACGCATGTGGAAAGCCGGGATCCCGGTCATCTGGTATATCAGCCCGCAGGTTTGGGTATGGCGTAAATCCAACATTCCCAAATATGTAAAATATTGTAAAAAAATGATCGTCATTTTCCCGTTCGAAGAAGAATTCTGGGCTGGTACGGGAATGGATGCCTCTTTTGCCGGTCATCCGCTGATCGATCTGGTAAAAGAACGCACAGACGCTTCCATTGTCCGTGATCCGAAACAAGTCGTTTTGCTTCCGGGCAGCAGAAAAAGCGAAACAAGCCGTCTGCTGTATCCTTTTATGGAAACCGCTGCACTCCTCAAAGAACGGCATCCGGACTGGAAATTTACCATCTCTGCGCCGCGCCAGCGGACATGTGACGACCTTGAGAAAATGCTTGCCGCATTCAAGAAATCCAATCCTGCTTTGAATTGGCCGGAAGTGGATATCACGTGCGGTAAAACGGCATATTGGATGCAGCGTGCATCTGCCGGGCTTGCCGCCTCCGGTACCGTTACCGTGGAATCTGCCATTGCCAATCTGCCGCTGACCGTGGCATACCGGCTGAATCCGATCACATTCCTCCTTGCCCGATTGATTATACGGAAATTATACCGTGGCTTCTTTACCATGCCGGATATTATTCTGAACCGGTGTGTCTTTGAAGAATTTCTGCAATTTCAAGTCGTCCCGGAAGTCCTTGCCGACTCGGTGGAAAAGATTATGCCCGGCGGAAAACGGTATGAAGAAGTACAACAGGGAATGGAAGATTTGCGTAATGCCTTGTCCCTGGGCCACGTGAATGCTGCCGCAAATGCCGCACGCATTATTTTGGAAACGGTGGATAAGAATAAGAACCGCTGACAGTATTAATCCCTTTTTCAGCAATAAAAAACTCTGTTCTGCAAAACGGAACAGAGTTTTTTTATATCCTTTTATCCGGCTTTGCGGATAATGAAGAACCAACCGTAAATCATAAAACAAAGAGTCGGAAGTGTTCCTGCAATCACCGGCGGAACATAACCACCTTTCCCGGCGATCATCATGAGTTCCGTAAAGACTTGATAAATCACAACCACAGCCAAACCATTTACGATTGCAGTAAAAATACCGGACCGTTCATTTTTCGCAGCCAGCGGCAACGCCAGGAAGGAACAGAAGAAACAGATCCAGGGGAACGCAAGACGGTAATAAAACAAGGTAGCATACACATTACGCAAGGTCTTTGCCATCTTATCGTTAGTACGCAGAATATGGAAAATCTCTGATGTCGGCAGATCCTGGGGAAGCATGATCGTTTTTTCAATCGTCTGCGGATCTTCCGGCATAATATCTTTCCCGATAAAGTAGGGTTTATCACCATTTTTCTGACGGATCGTTTTGGAGGGTAATCCATCCAGCAATTCGATTTTGGTGTATTTATCGAAATACCAGCCTTTACCGGGAATATAATCTGCACGTTCGGCTTCCAACATCCAGTCCGGAATCTTCCGGACGGTACCATCTCCGACTTCTTCCGTACGGAAAAATTTGACTTTTACATTACGCTGTGTTCCGCCGTGATCGAATCTGCCGAAGAACCAACTGCGCATTTTATCCGGGGTATGATATTGAAGTTTGGAATTCAATTTTTCTTCATACTTTGCGCCTTTTTTGGCAAATTCACGGAGGAATTCCGCTTCCCGTGAACATTGCGGAATCACCGATTCATTGAACCAGTAACTGACCAGCATCACAAGGAATGCCATAACGTAAATCATCCACCCGCAACGGAACAGAGAAATTCCGGAAGCACGCATCGCCGTGATTTCACGATGACGCCCGAAGTTTGCAATGGTATACATACAGGAAAGCAGCACAGTCATTGGAAGAATGAACTGAATATTTCCCGGCATTTTCAGAATAAAATAACGGACTCCGACAGAAAACGCAGATTCCGAGTCCAGAAAATCGCTTAAATCGTCAAAAATATCGCCCAGCAGGAAAAGGAGTAAAAAGGCGAAAATCAAAATGGAAAACGGGATCAGAAATTCTTTCAGAACGTAAAGATCAATACGCGGCAGCCACAAAAAAGTGCGTTGCGCATTACAACGTGCAAGGATTTTTTTCCGTTCTATCTGATTCACTGTAGTTCCATATCTTTCAAAAAGGGTTATTATCAGAACTGCAAAGCAGAACACAACGCTTGACCGCCATGTTCTGCAATACAGATCGGACTGAGAATTTCCCGGGCAGATCATCAGTTACCCACACCGGGAAATCATCCGTTGTCGTTCAAGACTGAATCAATCAGCCTCTGCGACGCTGGGTGCGACGTTTAATTTCGCTCGGCTTTTCGTAGTGTCTTCTGTTACGAAGTTCTTTGAGCGTGCCTTCTTTGTCCAGTTTCTTTTTCAGTCTGCGGAGGGCGCGGTCAACCGGTTCGCCTTTCTTCAAACGTACTTCCGTTGCTTCCATGTGGATTCACCCCCTTTCAAACGTTGTGACAGCAGAGTAAACTCCACCATCGGGGTGAATATTGATAAGGACGATCTTATTCATTTGCAAAACCTGCCTCATCTGCCAAAAGGGCACGGAGTTTTGTCAACGCCTGATTCTGGATCTGGCGGACACGTTCACGCGTACGGCCGATTTCCTGGCTGACTTCTTCCAATGTTTTCGGACGTTTGCCGTCAAGACCGAAACGCATCTGCAAAATCATACGTTCGCGGATATCCAATTCACTCAACAGAGAAATCAATCTGCCGACAGATTCCACATCAGAAAGCAAACGGTCCGGTGTCATTGTACCGCGGTCCGGAATAATATCCTGAAATTCCCCGTCTTCTCCCTGCTGGATCGGGTCCTGCAAAGAGAACGTACGCAAATCTGCAAGACGCAACCCGGCAACAGTACGTTCACTGTATGCCAGATGATCTGCGATTTCCGCATCCGTCGGTTCACGGCCAAGCTTTTCCGTCAATTTCATACGGACAGATTTAATCTTATTGATTTTACCGGCAGATTGTACCGGGATACGGATCGTGCGGCTCTGATTGGCGAGCGCACGGCGCATGGACTGCTTGATCCACCAGGCGGCGTAAGAACTGAATTTCGCTCCTTTGCCCGGGTCAAATTTTTCCACTGCACGCATCAAACCGATATTGCCTTCAGAAATCAAGTCCAGAAGCGGCAAACCGAGACCTTTGAAGTCATGGGCGATTTTCACCACCAGACGCAAGTTCGCTTTGATCAATGTGGTACGCGCGGCTTCGTGCGCCATATTATCTTCCCCATGAATTGCAGCAGCAAGGTCAACTTCCTGGTCTTTTGTAACCAATTCGATCTGACCGATGTCGTGCATATACACTTTCATGGTATCGTTTTTGCTGACAGTTCCCTGTTTTGCAACCACTTTTGCGTTTTTCTTGTCCAAAGACAAGTCTTTCACGCCATCCAACTCCGGAATTTCAAGATTGTCAGGAATATCTTCCAACTGATCCGGGGGTGCATTTTCTTCTTCCTGCAAACGTTCCAGTTCCGCTTTCAATTGCGCTTTGGTCTTGCGTGTCGATGTCGGCATCGGCGGCAAATCATCCATAAACGCAGAGGCAGGAGCAGGTCCAACCATATCTGCAGCGGCGGGACGTTTGGCTTTTTCCGCTTTGACCGGCTCAGCAGGAGTCGTTTTCTTTTCCTCTGCAGGTTTCGCAACAGCAGGTGCAGGTGCGGGGCCGACGACAGTTTTTTTCACAGGAGCAGCCGCTTTTGCCGGAGCTTTCTTCACGGGTTCCGCAACAGATGCTGCGGGTTCAGCCTTAACTGTTTTTGCTTTTACAACAGGCTTTGCTGCTTCAACTTTTTTTGCTTTTACAACAGGCTTTGCTGCTTCAACTTTTTTTGCCGGGGCAACCGGTTTTGCGACGGCAGGAGTTTTTTCCACCGTTTTCTTCACCGGAGCAGTTTTTGCAGGAACAGTCTTGACTTTCTTTTCTGCGACGTCCGTTTTTGCCGGGGCAGTCGCAACTGTTTTCTTTACCGGTGCTTTTACCGGAGCTGCTTTTGCGGCGGGGACTTCCGTGTTTTTAGCCGGGGCAACCGCTTTTGCCGGAGCCTTTTTTACAGGTTCCGCTTTTTTCACAGGTTCGGCTTTTTTCACCGGGTCAACCGTTTTCTTTACGGGAGCAGCCTTAACAGGTTCTGCTTTTTTTACTGCTGCGACCTTTGCCGGAGCCTTTTTTACAGGTTCCGCTTTGGCTGCCGGGACTTCTGCTTTTTTGGCAGATGTCTTTTTTGCCACTTCCGCTTTTGCAACGGGGGCAACTACCTTTACCGGAGTCTTTTTCGTCGGTGCTTCAGCCTTTTTTGCAGGTACGACTGGCTTTGCCGGGGCTTTTTTCACGGGTTCCGCCTTCTTCACTGCAACTTCTTTTTTTGCGACGGGGGCAGCTTTTTTGGCTTCGACCGCGCTTTTTTTCTCCACAGTCTTTGCAGTTTTTGCAGCGACAGCGGGAGTCACACTTTTCGATTGTTTTTCAGTTGTTTTTTTCGTTTTCGATGTGTTATTCAATACAGGCTCCTGTCTTTTTGACTTCAAACCGACTGCAGAAGAGGCGGATGCTGATGCTGTTTTACTTGCGGCATTTTTATGATTTTCTTTTATCTTTGACGCATTTTTTCCCGACGTCATCTCTTTACTTTTGCCTTTCAAACTCATCGTAAGACATCATCCTGATTTTACAGTTGCAGGTTATCCATCCAATTTTCCTGTTTCAGGGGAGATACCCCGGTACATGGAAAATTATAATCATATAAAATATAACACAAAATTTAAAAAAGTCAAGACCTTATGCCATAAAATCAAAAAAAATCACAAGGTTTTTTCATAAATTTGCAATTTTAAGGCAAAAAAAAGTCATTCCCGATAAATAACCGGATTATTAAAACCCGATGTTCTCAAAACCGGAATACTGGTTCTTGCGCATGTTGTTCCCCCTTATTAAAGATCTCTCCGGGGCGATACCGTGCGGCGTTGTCTGTTATATGTGTCAGAACTGTACCGCTAATCCGATTCCGGGTATGCAGAAGCCGGAACCAAAGCAAGACGGAACCCGAGAGTTCCATTGCGATAATCCGGCGAATTATTTCCCCGGCTGGCAATACGGGAATATTCCACACGCCCGAACCAACCGCCGCCCTTGCGTACACGGCGTGAATCATCGGAATCAGAATACGGACGACTGAATTCTGCAAGGCTTTTATTTGACTTGTTCTTCCAGTTATCCAAACACCACTCATACACATTACCGCTCATATCATACAAACCCAACTCATTGGGGCGTTTTTCGCCGACCGGATGAGTCGTTCCCATAGAATTTTCATTATACCAGCTCACTCTGTCCGGATCGTTTCCGCCGCTATACTTGTATTCTTTACTTTTGCGACCACCGCGCGCAGCATATTCCCACTGCGTTTCCGTCGGCAGGGTAAAACGCCATCCTTTCGGCGCATACCGGTTCATTTTCTCACAAAATTTCATAGCATCATACCAGGAAACATTATCAACAGGATAATCTTTCCCGATATTCCGCAGGGACGGAGGAGACTCCGTATCCATCACTTTACACCATAAAGCATTGGTAACTTCATATTTTCCGATATAAAAAGTCTTTGTCAACATTTTCTGATGTTCTATTTCCTCACTGAAATTCTGTCCGTCTTTTTTACTCATGATAAAGGTTCCCGGTTCCACTTTCACCATTTCCAGCCCCAAACCGTCACAATCAACAAAACCGTTAAATTTCACCACTTTGTTCAATTCAACAGTCATTTTTTTCGGACCGGTCCAATTGCAGGTAAATTCAATTTCTTTCTTATATTCATCATCCCCTTTCTGATAAAATACAGTAGCCTTGTATGTATTATTTTTAGTAAAACCCTGCAAATATCTCATGGTATCCAATACCGTTGTCCCGAATTTTACTTTTGCAGGGACACGCTCACCATCCACGGTGGCAAAGATCTCAAGGGTCGGTTTCCGGCTATGTTCTGTTGCTTCTGTATTGCCTTTTTCATCCGCCGCCGCAACCGGGACTAGGGCGAGGCGGAAGCCGAGGAAGTAGTAGCGATCACCCGGAGAATCGGTGATCCGACCCGCCGAACGACAGTACCTGGCGTAGATGCTCCAACCGCCGCCACGGATCACGCGGTTAGAGCCAGTCCGTGGTCCTACAGGGTCAACTACTGCACCATCACTGTAATCACCATACCAATCCCGGCACCATTCATAAACATTTCCATGCATGTCATATAAGCCCCAGTTATTCGGTTGTTTCCGTCCTACGGGATGGGTTCCTCCTCTCGTATCCGAATATTGTTTTTCTGGCCAACCGGAAATATCATATCCATTCGACAGTTCAAAGTCTCTTCCGCAATTTCCCCCATACCAACCGACTAAATCTAAATTCGGAGAATTATTCTTACCTATGATACGCATATCTTCTCCACTGTTGAGTGCAGTCGTCGTCCCTGCCCGGCAGGCATATTCCCATTGGGCTTCCGTCGGCAGATCAAACTTATATCCACGGGGTAATTTTCCCGCATAACGCTCATTCAGTTTATCACAGAATTGCTTTGCTTCATCCCAATTGATACATTCCACCGGGCGGTTATCACCCTTGAAACGGGAGGGATTATTCCCCATGATGGCACGCCATTGCGCCTGCGTTACTTCGTACTTCCCAAGCCAATAATCTTTACTCAATGTCACCTGATGCTGTTTTTCATCATTAGATCTCCCTGACTCACTGGACGGACTCCCCATCATAAACGTTCCGGCTTTGATCTTCACCATTTCAAGTAAAACGCCGTTGGACAAGGTAATAACAGTATCATCAGATATACTTTTTTTCAAAGCCACTGTCTGTTGTTTCGGACCACGCCAATCACAAGTGAAACTGAAATACCCCTCATATTTTGTCTTGCCGGACTGATAGGATAACGAAGCATTATATTTACCATTTTTCGTAAAATTTTCAAAAATCCTCATGGTATCCAGTTCGGCTGAATTACCGAATTTGACTTTTGCGGGGACACGCTCCCCATCCACCGTTGCAATGATTTCAAGGGTCGGTTTCAGATTCTGTTCCGCGTCCTGTTTCAACTGCTGCGCTTCCGTACATCCGCTGTCGATTTTCAATGCGGCTGCAGCATGATCATGAACAGTCTGCCAATTCTGTTCTGTTTTGGCATTCTTTGCGGCGGCAAGTTCTTTATTGAGTTTTTCCAGTTTGATCTGTTTGTCTGCAAAAGAGATCAATTCATCCGCTTTGTTTTCATCCAGAGAACGGATTTTTTCCGCAATCTCTTTCATGCGCCCCCATTGTTTGTTATTTTTGGCACGTTCAGCCGTAAGGGACAAATCATCCAAAGTCAATTTCCGGGCTTCGGCATACGCTTTTTTATAACCGGCAAGAGCGTTTTTGAATGAGAGTTCAGCACGTTTGAAATCACCGGATCCATAAAAGTCAAACGCCTGTTTTTCAAGAGATAACGCATCATACCAAGTCATATAGGCAAGACGGGAACCGTTGAATTTCTCCACATTTGTCTTTAAATCCGACACCTGTTTCTGTAAACGCTGTACCAGTTCCCGTAACGGCGCATTGATTAAAATCCAATCTGCCGCCTGTTCCGCTTCCAAAAAATCATTTTTTGCATCAGTAACACTGCCGCTTGCTATATTCTGCCCTCCGGATTCAAATTTATTTTTCAAAATATCCAGATATTTACCGAAAGTCTGCCCACGATCACAACCGGCAGATTCAATTTCCTTTTTCTTTCCGGCAACGCGTGCTTGCAAACGGTATGCTTCCTGTACCAGTGCTGCAATTTCCCGTTCTTCCGCCCGGCGTTTTTCCGCCGCAGTACGGATCTGTTCGGCTTCAGCGGCAGCGGCTTCTTTTGCAAGGCGTTCCTGTTCCGCTTTTTTTGCCGCATTTTCAGCATTCCAGCGTGCCATCACACTGTTTGCAAAGCGTTTTGTTTTTTCCCATAAGAAACCGATTTGCCCGACCGGCATGGTATAATAGCAATACAATCCGCCGCCCATCAGGAGAACAAGCAGGAGTATGCCGGCAAGCCATTTGCCTGCACAGCCTTTTTTATTGTTCTTCTTACCACTCAAAGCGGCAACAAAGTCGGAACATACGCCAAAACGATCGGTGGACTTTTTACTTAAAGCCCGGAGCAAAGCGGTATTTACATATTTCGGAATATCCGGGATGGGATTAACTTTACTGTTCAACACCGCTTGCCGCAGCACTGCGGCATCCGTACTTTCAAATGGTGGTGTTCCTGTCAGCATTTCATAAGTCATGACTGCCAATGCATACTGGTCGGTTTTTGCATCCTGCGCTCTGCCTTCCCATTGTTCCGGTGCCATGTAAGGACCGGTTCCGCTTGTGCCGTGATATGCCATGGAAATACGGGTCATACTGGTATGGATCTGTGCGGCAAGACCGAAGTCCAGAACTTTGATTTTACCATGTGCATCAATCATGATATTGCCGGGTTTGATATCCCGGTGTATGATCTTCATTTCATGCGCATAATCCAACGCGTCGGCGATCTGCTTTACGATGGGCAGAATATCATTGACCGTTAAATTTCCATCCCGGCGTTTCTGTTTGAGCCAGCGGCGGAGATCCTCCCCCTCGCAACATTCCATGATAAGGTAATAATTGCCGTTATATGGATCGCGTTCCAGATTTTTTGAGGCAGCAATGTTCTGATGGATTAATTTGGATATCAATTGAAAATTATCTTTGATATCATCCATTTCCTGTGTGTTATGACTCAATTCCGGCGGCAGAGCTTTCAACGCAACTTCAACCCCTGCCGTTTCATCAAAACATTTGTAAACCACGCCCATACCACCCTGCCCGAGTTCGGCAAGAACTTTATACCGGGACATAATCAAATCGCCGATTTGAAATCTGCCATCGGGTCTGCGGTCATGCTGACCGGGTATGGTTGCCTCATCGGACACATGATGCATTGACACATGCTGCCGACGGGGTGGGATGGTTTTATTTGAATCGTCCATTCATCAACCTTTTTTGAACAACGGCGGCGGCTCTTACTTTTTCACCTGAAAGTCATAAAAACGATTGCGGCCTTCGCAGGCGATCACGCCAAGATAATACTCTTCTGCGAGATGGGGCAGCGCACAACCGAATTTGTGATCACCGCAAGTAATTTCCAGTTCCAGCATTTCATTGTTGATCTGTTTTACATTGATCTGCAAATCATAAATCGTTTTGGCATCATAATTACACATCAGAAATGCGGTCCGGATGTATGCCGGTTTGCCATCCTGATAGGTGTGATGCCATACATTGATCCCATCCATAAACAACACAATTTCGTAATGTTCACGGAATTCCGGAAAACCATTTTTACCTTTTCCCAATTCCGGGGCAATGACGATCAGCGGTGCCATCAAATGATCAAAACTCATTTTGGATGATACGGTGAACTCAGGAGAAAATTTTTCTTTGTACACCATAGCAGAATACACTTTGCTTCCGTATTTTTCAAACAGTTCTTCATCGGAAACATCCGGTGTCACATTGCGGATATAATCGTCTTCCTGCGCCCAATCATTGATATATTCCCAGCGGGGACTTTTCACTTCGATAAAGTCACTTTTATTCCATGCGCCGCGTGCAAAAACGACTTCGACATTCTTTTCCGTTGACATATCCGGTAAACTCCTGTCAGCAAACAACGGTTCCAACCGTGAAATCCCCGGTCAGGATCTTTGTCAATGCACCGGCTTCCGTAAATTTACACACGATGATATGAAGATTGTTATCCATGCAGAGAGAAAATGCAGCGGAATCCATGATTTTGTATCTGCCTTCTACTGCCTGCTGGAATGTCAGAGTATCAAATTTTACGGCGGTGGAATCTTTCATCGGGTCAGCCGTGTAGATGCCGTTGACTTTTGTTGCTTTGACTACTGCCTGACAATTGGTTTCCAATGCGCGGAGAGCAGCAGTGGTATCGGTTGTGAAGAAGGGGGCACCGGTACCGCCGGCAAAAAGAACGATATCGCCGTTTTCCAATTGTTTCAAAGCTTCATCCCGTTCAAACCGTGGAGCAAACGGGCGCAAATCGGTACAGGCATGAACATGAGCAGGCACATTGCGGCGTGTAAATGCATCCTTCAGACAAAGAGCATTCATGACTGTGGCAAGCATCCCCATGTGATCGGCAGTGACACGATCCATACCGTTACCGGCACCTGCCAGTCCGCGCCAGAGATTACCGGCACCGATAACGAGGGCGATCTGAACGCCGGAGTTTCTTGCTTCACAAATGCGATCGGCAACGGATTCAACGGTTGCGGCATCATAGCCGTGCCCCTGAGGGCCTTGCAAAGATTCACCACTGATTTTCAAAAGTATGCGTTTATACTTGAGCTGACTCATGATTTTGATCTCCTGTTAAAAAATGTCATCCCGGTAATGTACTGCTGTTTCTGCTTTTTTTCCACTCTTTTTTTGAAAAAAAACGTATAAAATTTTGATTTTGCAGAAAACAATGCTATGGTATCGCCAATACGTATAAAAAAAACTGCTAACAGAAAGATCAAAGAGTATCATGTCTGCATCCCTTCCATTCAAAAAATCGAATGTCAATTATTCTAATAATCCATATTGCAAAACGCTGTCGCTGCCGCTGATCACGACGTCCTTCCAATTCGGAACTGCCATGCAGGATCCGGTATGGAAACACGCGGTTTCTGCCAACGACTTCACGCCATTCAGCAGTCATGGCAAAGCATTGGAAAAAGGCTCGGAATTTGCCGTTTTCTGCACGGAGACCCATTTCGTGATCGGCATGTTTTTCTATGAAGATCCTGCCAATTTCATCCGTCAGCCGAATCAACACAGCAGTGTGTGGTCCGGGGATATGGTGGAACTCCATTTCGGCAGTATGGAACCGGATCCATGGCTGTATCAAACCGGATTGGGAATCAGCGGAAACCGTTTCGACAGTACGGGCAATTATGAAAAATGGCAGGCACAGACGTTTGAAAACGAAAACGGATGGGGCGCAGAAGTGCGCTTTGAGCTGTCACTGTTCCGGCTGACGGAAGGCGGTTTCCGGTTCAATATTTGCAGACAGGCTCTCAAGCGCAGTGAATTTTCCTGCTGGTCTCCGCTTCAACTCCGATTCCATGAAGTGGAAAACTTTGGCGAACTGCTTATGACGGATTACAAAACAGCCTTGCAGCTGAAAACCGGCAAGTTTATCACGGCATCTGCGATTTCCAGAGAGGAATATGAACAGACCATGACAAAAGCGATGATCCCGGCACAAGCCGTACTGCATGGTCCCTATCTTTCCTGTCCGGAAAAAGACAGTGTATGTATTTCCTGGGAAACGGCGGGCTTGGTTCCCTCTTTTGTGCAATACCGGGAAAAAGGATCCGATCAGACACAAATCGTATACAGCGGAAAAGCCCATGGCATTCTCCGGCACGATACCACACACTTTGTCCATCTCACCAATTTGATACCGGGCAAAGAGTACGAATATGAAATCCTGACCCTTCGCCCGGTAACACAGGAAGCCGATTCTTCCGGAATCTGCCGGACATTCAAAATGCCGGATGCGGATTGCAATGCGTTCTCTTTCACCTGTATTTCCGATATCCATTCCAATGTCCGTTATCTGGAAAAATCGCTGGAAGCACCGGGCAGTGATCAAAGTGTGTTCTATGCATTACTGGGGGACAACTTGAGTCATGCAGCCGGCAGAGAAGCATTATACAAGGGAATCATGGATCCGATTGTAACAGCGAACCGTAATTATCCTCATGAAAAGCCGGTGGTCTTTGTCCGCGGCAATCATGAACAATTGGGGGTTTATGCGTCTGAATATTTCCATGTAATGCGCCATTATTCCGGCAAAACATTTTATTCATTCACACAGGGCAACACCTGTTTTATCGTGCTTGACAGTGGGAATGACAATCCGGATGAAAACGGCAAGCATTATTTCTCCAATCCGGAACAAAAGGCTGCACAGCGGCAATTTCTGCAGGAATTGATTCAATCTCCGGATTACAGAAATGCCGCATTCCGCGTTGTCATGGTCCATATTCCACCCACGGAAAAACGCCCCGGATGTCTCGCCGAAAAAGTGTATGATATGGTCGAACCTCTCCGTAATGCGGAAATTCTTCCGGATGTCATGTTCTGCGGTCACACACACGATTATGAACGGACAGCAGCCAATGAAAGCGGGTACATCTTATCCACCAATAAAAAACACAACAAGGAAACAGAAACGCTGGTCAATCCCTGGCCGGTCATCATCAATTCCTGTACGACCGCGCTCCATTGTGAAGTAACCGGACAAACAATCACCATCAAGTCTTACGATGTTCTGCAAGCTGCGGAACCGGTATTGCTTGATACCGTAACCATTCGGAAAAAGAATTGATAAATAAGGATGAAACAATAATGAGTACACTGGTATACCCCTCAAAAGAAGAAAAATTCGATTTCAGAAAACGTCTTGCTCAGGTACATATTCCGCGGAAAAACCCGACTGCCGCACCCTTGACAGCCGATGAAACAAAAATCGACGCTTCCTGGAAAATCGTCCCCCTTTCCACAGAAAAAGTATTGACCCGTGCCGCTGCCGACTTGCAGGATTATTTCCGTGTCGGATTCGATTTGGATTTACCATTGGCTGATACCATAACCGATCATTGCATCACCATCGGTGTCGCAACGGAAGATCATGAACGCCGCTGCCGGATCACGGCGGAAAAGGATATGGTACGTATTACCGGCGCAACCGCACGGGAAGCAGCACAGGGGTGTTACCGTCTGGAAGATGAATTGAACATGCGGGGTGAATCTTATGTCAAGCACGGATCCCGAACCTACACCCGTCTTTATTCTCCGCGTATGACACATTCCGGTTGGGATTTGGAAGTGTTCCCGGATGAATATCTTGCCCGTGTTGCCCATGAAGGAATGGATTCCATTATTATCTTCATCAGAGAAACCCCGGACATCACCCGGAACGGCAAAGTGGATATCAATGCGGAAGTGGAACGTGCGGCAGAATACGGTTTGGATGTATATCTTTACCCGTGCAGTTACATTGAAGCGGCAAAATATCATCCCCTTGATCCTGGGGCAAAAGAACATTATGATGCGTTGTATGGTGCAATCGTAAAAAATGCACCCGGCATCCGCGGATTGGTCTTTGTCGGCGAATCCGTTGCTTTCCCCTCCAGAACGGAAGGCGTAAACGGCTATTGGTGGGATCCCGAAAAACGGGGAAAAATCCATTACAACGGCTTTTGGCCCAATGAAGATTGGGTGGATTGGCTGAATCTGGTGCGGGAAGTGACCCGGAAGTATAAAAGCGATCTGGAACTTTATTTCTGGACTTATAACTGGTATTGGGCACCGGAAAAAGATCGTTTGAAATTGCTGGAAATGATCCCCGATGATATTACCGTACATGTCACCTTTGAAATGGGGGACGAGCCGGTCATAAAAAATGGTGTGCCGATAAAAGTACAGGATTATTCCATTTCCGTACCGGGCCCAAGTGCGGTATTTGCATCGGAAGCCAAAGTGGTCTCCCGCCGGGGAATCAAACTCAGTTCCATGGCGAGCAGCGGCGGCAGCACCTGGGATTTTGGCTGCATTCCCTATATGCCCTTCCCCTTTGCCTGGATGAAACGGTATGACAATCTGTTGAAAGCGCAGAAAGACTGGGGTCTTTCCGGCTTGATGGAATGTCATCACTACGGCTTTACCCCATCCTTTATTTCTGAAATGGCAAAAGTTGCTTTTACCGGAGAAATGACGCTGAATGAAGAATATCTGATGGCAATCGCCGCCCGGGATTTCGGCGCAGATAATGCAAAAACGGTAGTGGATGCATGGCGGGATTGGAGTGATGCAATGTCGTATCATCCTGCACGGGAATTTGACCAGTACGGTCCGCTGCGTGTCGGTCCGGTCTATCCCTTTGTCTTCCCGGGTGAAAAATTACCGCCGCCACTGCATCCCCGGTATGAATATTACAATGGAAAACGTCTCGGAAGCGGTTGGGTACACGTATTCGGGGAATTCAGTATGCCGGCAGATTGCGTTGCACCATACATTGCCATGGCGGAAAAAGAATTGGCTTTGGTCCATGCCGGCAATGTCAAATTACAATCCGTACTGGATTCCGTCCCGGAAGTTTGTAAGGAAAGAGCATTGCGCCTGATGGCAATCGGGGAATTCATCGAACACACCATCCGGACTATGCGGAACGTGAAACGTTTCTATCAGAACGGCTTGCTTGTTCAGAATGAAAATACGGAAAAAGCGGAAAAACTGGCAGCCCTGACAGTAATGCGTTCTGTTCTGGCGGATGAAGAACAGAACGTGCGGGAAACGATTCCGCTGACAGAATACGATTCCCGTCTCGGCTGGGAACCCTCCATGCGTTACACCACCGCACCGGACAATCTGGAATGGAAATTGAATCAGCTCAAAGAAGCCTGTGCCGCCGTGGATGAGCAGGAACGTTTGATCCGTAAAGGGTAATACTTGTTGAAAGGTTTTGAAATGGGAAAAATTCACATTCTCTTTATCTGCCACGGCAATATCTGCCGCAGTCCCATGGCAGAATTTATCATGAAAGATATGGTTGAAAAAGCCGGGTTGAGTAATTGCTTTGAAATCGCTTCCGCCGCTACCAGCACGGAAGAATTGGGCAACAGTGTTTACCCTCCCGCCCGACGGATCCTCGCCGAACACGGAATCGGGTGTGCCGGAAAAACGGCGCGTCAGGTCACCCGTCGGGAATATGATCAATGGGATCTGCTGATCTGTATGGATCAACGCAACGTCCGGAATCTCATGCGGATCATCGGGGACGATCCCGAACAGAAATGCCGTCTCCTTCTGGATTATGCCGACCGCCCCGGGGAAGAAGTGGACGATCCCTGGTACAGCGGCGATTTCCGTACCACATGGAATGATGTCTGCTCCGGTTGCGCCGGAATTTTGGAACAATATCAGAACGGAGAACTCTTATGACGGCGCCAACGGATGAATTGGATCTTTCTCAATTCCAATGTCTCTGCTGCGGCACCTGCTGCCGGTGGGAAGGACCGGTGCGGGTAACCGATGAAGAACTGAAAAAAATCGCAGAATATCTGAACATCCCATTGCAGGAGTTTATTGATAAACATACGGTTTTGACCCCGGACCGCCGTTCCCTTTCTCTGATGGAAAAGGAAGACGGTTCCTGCCGTTATTACGATGCGGAAACCCGATTTTGTCAAATCCAGGCAGTAAAGCCGAAACAATGCCGGGATTTTCCGTATCATTGGAAATTCAAGGGATGGGAAAAATTATGTGCAGGCGGAGCCCGCCTCGCTGAATTACAGAAAAAGAAACAAAGTTGAAATAATTTGTAACAGGTGATATATGAAATGGAATGAAAACAACAGTCGTGTGAAAAACGCTGCTGTATTTCTCAGCGGTTCCGGAACCAATGCGGAAGCCCTTCTGAATGATATTCAAAATGATTCGGATGCACCCTGGCGTGCTTCCGTATTGGTGACGGATAAGCCGGAAACCAGCCGGGCAAGAGAAATCGCCGCAAAGTTTAATCTCCCGTTAGTCGAACATGATATTCTTGCATTTTATAAGGCGGAAGGTTTGGAAAGTGTTACGATCCGCACAGAAGAAGGCATGAAAATCCGGGAAAAATGGACCGATGCACTCCGGGAAAAATTAAAAGAATATCCCATTGATTTCGGAATCCATGCCGGTTTTCTCACCCTGTGCAACATTACAAGTGATTATCCATGCCTCAATATCCACCCCGGCGATCTGACCATTGTTGAAAACGGCGTGCGCGTGCTTGCCGGACTCCATATCGTCCCTGTGGAAAATGCCATTCTCCGCGGCGATCCGGCACTTCGCAGCAGCGTAATCATTGCGCAACGGATCGAAACCGGCGGTGCCGCCATGGATGAAGGCCCGATCCTGGGGGTATCCGATTATGTGCCGATCGACTTTATGGGGCATACACTGGAAGAACTCAAAGAGGTCAAAGCCGCACGTGCCGGTAAAAAACTTGCAGAATACAAAAACGATATTCTACGCAAAATCGCAGAAGTGAATGTGGACCGATTGAAAGAATTGGGCGATTGGAAACTGTTCCCCCGGGTCGTTCGCGATTTCGCTTCCGGTCAATTCGCCTTCGGTCCTTTGCAATATAAAGGACAGGAGATTCTTACGGTCTCTTATGAAGATGGAAAAGAGCCGGTTCCGGTACTGCGCTGAACCTGTTCCCCGGCAGATGCGGCAAGCATCATTTCTTGTCCGCCGGAACATCGGACTGTAAAACATCTGCTCCGGAAAGAAGGATCTTTTTCCATTCCGGATCATTTTGGCGCAACAAACAGATTGCACCGGCGACCGGTATGGCATCCAAATATTTTTCTTTGCTGTCTTTGATGGTATAACTGCCAATCGCCAAATCCCCTTTGCCGCTGCGCAGCAATGCAGGAATACGCAAGGTTGCGGGAACATTACGGAACTCAACACTGAGTGCCGAGTTTTCTGCAATCTTAATGACATTCTGTATCGTTTGCGCGGCGGGCGGACATTCCTGATCGATCAGGCAGATGAATTTGCCGGATGCAAGAATGGCTTGATACCGGTTCTGCGGAATGTAATTCTGATATTGCACAGCAGTGTCCGTTTTCCGGTCAGAGAAAAAAAAGCATCCGGGACAAGAAAAAAGGGAAAATGCAATAACCGGAACAAGAAAATAATAAATCCGCTTATTCATCTTAATTATTCACCGGCATAAAAACGGTTTCTTTCTGATACCGTTTCCCGTTTTTCGGCAGATACAACAAATAAAAATTGCCTTTGGAATCCAAAACAGCAAGCGTTCCGGAGGCTTCCAGCGGAAATACAAATACGGGGTCTCCACCCCTTGTTACCGGGTGAATCATTTCCGGAACCACAAAGTTTTCCCGATCAAGGGATTCCCCATGGATCACTTCCAATTCCCCGCGTACTTTTTTGCAATGGATCAAATATTTACCATCGCCGGTAATGGCATTGAATCCGGCATTGTTGCCTTTGAGTTCAAAGGATTGCTGATCCCGGACCACGATTGCTGCCGTATTCTGCAACGGGTCTGCCGCACAGAAAAATTGTTTTTCATTATCAATAAAAATAAGTTGCGACAACGGATAATCTTTCGGCAGTTTTGCATTGAAAATCGGGCGCAGATCGGAAAGTTTATATACACGGATCACACCCTTTTCTCCGCTGCCGGCAGCGATATATTGACCATTGGGAGAAATGGCTATGATGGGATTTTTACTGTCCGTACGCAAAATCCGGTAATCACGGAAAATATTCTGCTCAAATCGCCAGATCTCATTTTTTGTCTTGTGGGAAAGATAAAGACGACCGCGATTGTCGGATATGATATTACTGCTCAATGCCGCAGGAAGTACACGGAACGCCGTTTCCTCCCCGCTTTTCAGATGAAATACGGCAAGTCCGGCTTTTTGTTTCATCACCGGCTGCGTTTCGCACAACGCCGCAAGCTTCGTTGTCCCGTTCATAAAGCAAATACGTTTGATAAGACGGTCTGTAGATATGATCCGGAGAATATTCCAATTATGGGAATTCATCAATATGATGCGGCTGCCGTAGGGACCATCCGGCTCCCCTGTCGTTTCCACAAAAGCAAAAAGACTTTGATCGGCAGAAAGCTGAACATCCGGAATACGGACTCCATGCACTGTACCGGGCGTCCGCAACGGCGTCCATTGGATTCCCAGTTTCGATATTTTACCGGTAACGTTTGCTGCCAGAGAATCGAACGGAACAGGAGTTTCCTTGCGCCATTTCTGTTTCCGGTTCGTTTTCAAACCGCCGCCGGGGAGTGTAACCGTTCCATCCGGATTACGTTTTACATACCGGATCCGTCTGTTATCGACCCGGATCTGCGGCATTTCAACGGAGTTTTCTTCACCGGTACCGGGCACATCACGGATTTTCATAACGCCGTTTTCCAATCCGGGCAAACGGATCGGTTTCCGTTTCGGTTCTGCTTCCCGGGCAGAAAGTATACCCCATACAAAACATAAAACTGAAAACAGGATCAGAATTTTACTTGTTATTTGCATGGGGTATCCTCCTTCTGTTTTAACGCAAGCCTACCGCTTTGCGGACAGCACTGAGCGTTTCATTTGCGATATTTCTGGCGCGTTCCGCACCTTTCCGCAGAACTTCATCAATATAGGATTCATCCGCCAGAATTTCTTCCCGGCGTTTCCGCATGGGGGCAAAGAAATCCATGTAGATTTCATACAATGCCTGTTTCGCATGACCGTACCCGTAATTTCCGGCACGGTATTTTGCCGCCATTTCTTCCTGCTGTGCCGGGGTGGCAAAAAGTTTATACAGCTGGAAAATATTGCAGGTGTCCGGATCTTTCGGTTCTTCCAATCCTTTGGAATCCGTCAGAATGGACATGAATTTTTTACGAACCGGTTTGGCATCTTCAAACAACGGAATCGTGTTGTTGTAACTCTTGGACATCTTCTGTCCGTCCGTACCGGGGATGACCGCTACATTTTCATTGATGTACGGGTCCGGCAGCGGGAAGATTTCCTCGTAAGTCTGATTGAATTTCACTGCCAGGTCACGGGTAATCTCCAAATGCTGTTTCTGATCTTTTCCGACAGGAACCAGATTGGCTTTGTAAAGGAGAATATCCGCTGCCATCAATACCGGATAATTGAACAATCCGGTATTGGGCATGATGCCATGGGCAATCTTGTCTTTATAACTGTGCGCCCGTTCCAGCAACCCCATCGGAGTCAGACAGTTGAGAACCCACATGAGTTCACAGACTTCCGGCACATCGGACTGACGAAAGAAGATGGCTTTTTCCGGATCCAGTCCGCAAGCCAGATAATCCAGCGCGACACCGCGTACACGGGCACGCAAATCTTCCGGCTTGGGAGACGTGGTCAGAGAGTGCATATCTGCAATGAAAATAACGGTTTCATCCGCTTTTTCCTGCAAGGCAATAGACGGCTGGATCGCACCGAAATAATTGCCGATATGCAGAATACCGGATGATTGAATACCTGTTAAAAGTCGTTTCATTTCTCTGTTATCCTTGCATGTTTTCAGATTTTTGCAATGCTGATACGGCAGGTATGACCGTTTACATCGGTTTCCGCTGCCCCATTGTCCGCAACCGTAATGGTATCGGTCAATGTTTCACTGCAAATGTAATCATTGAACGCTTTAACAGCCGCTTCGATTTCTGCATCACAGGCAATCGTCACGCTGATGTGATCGGCAACTTCCAGATCCGCTTCCTTACGCATATTCTGGATCTTGCTGACAACTTCACGGGCAAAACCTTCCTGAATGAGTGCTTCATCCAATGCTGTATCAAGCGCAACCGTCACACCGTCACCGGCAGCAACACAGATACCCGGTTTTTCATCGCGGACCACAACGATATCTTCCGCAGTGAGATCGACGGATGTTTCTGCATCCACGGTGAGCGTATAGGCTTTTCCGCCGAGGATATCTGCGATATCAGAAGAAGACAGTTTCGTGATCAAAGCTGCGGCAAGTTTCATCTTCGGACCGAGTTTTCCACCCAATTTCTTGAAGTTGGCTTTGGCAGAAAGATGGACCAGTTCTTCTTCCCGTTCCAGCAATTCCACGGCACGAACGTTCAATTCTTCTGCAATCAAGGCTTCGGATTTCTTCAGCAGTTCACGGTTTTCCGGGTCGATGGAAACCACGATGGCACGGGCAAGCGGCTGACGGACTTTCAAGGATCTCTGGGTACGGAGGAAACGGCCGAGAGAAACAGTCTGACGGGCAAGTTCCATCTGACGTTCCAGAGAAGGATCACGCTGGAATGTACCGACTTCCGGATAATCGCAAAGGTGGACCGATTCCGGCATACCTTCGTTACGGAGAGAACGGTAAATTTCTTCCGTCAGATAAGGAATGAACGGCGCGGCTGTTTTTGCAAAGGTGATCAGCACATAATACAATGTTGCATAAGCCTCGGCTTTGTCTGTATCATTTTCACTCTTCCAGAAACGGCGGCGGCTCAGACGGATATACCAGTTGGTCAGGTCTTCCACAAAGGCTTCAAACCGTTTTGCTGCACGCTGCAGATGATATTCATCCATCGCAGTGCGGACTTCCGCGATCATATCTTCCATGGAGGAGAGGATCCAGCGGTCAAGGGCATTGCTGCAATTGGCAGGTGCTTTCGGTTCTCCCACCGGCGGCTGCCAGTTGTCAAGATTTGCATAGGTCATGAAGAAACTGAAACTGTTCCAGATGGGAAGCATCACAGAACGCATCACTTCTTTGATCCCGTCTTCTGAGAATTTCAGGTCTTCCGCACGGACAACCTGGGATTCCAACAGGAACAGACGCAGAGCATCCGCACCGTATTGGTGAACGATATCCAGCGGGTCAGGATAGTTTTTCAAACGTTTGGACATCTTCTGTCCGTTTTCTGCCAGAATCAAACCATTGACCACTACGTTCATCGCGGGCGGCTTGTCAAACAGGGCGGCAGCAAGCACAACAAGTGTGTAGAACCAACCGCGGGTCTGGTCAAGACCTTCCGCAATAAAGTCGGCTGGGAATACACTTTCAAAGTGTTCTTTGTCTTCAAACGGATAATGTTTCTGGGCATACGGCATGGAACCGCTTTCAAACCAGCAGTCCAATACTTCCGGAACGCGTTTGAGGATCGCGCCGGATTTGGAACGGATTTCCAGTTTATCCACAAAATGTTTGTGAATATCAGTGATTTTTTCACCGGTCAATTCTTCCAGTTCAGCAACGGAACCGACGCAGATCGCTTCGCCCGTTTCTTCGTTTCTCCAAATCGGGAGCGGACAACCCCAGTAACGGTTACGGCTGATCGCCCAGTCACGGGCATTTTCCAGCCATTTACCGAAACGTCCGTCTTTGATGTGAGACGGAACCCAGGACATCTGGGCGTTTGCTTTGAGCATCTTTTCCTTGATGGGATCGATCTTGACAAACCAGGTGGATACCGCTTTGTAGATCAGCGGGGAATCATCACGCCAGCAATGGGGATAATTGTGTTTGATCGTACCGCGATGGACCAGTTTGCCTTCCTCTTTCAAACGCTGCATGATGTCTTTGTCGGCATCTTTCACAAAACGACCTTCGTATTCCGGAACATCTTTCGTGAATTTACATTCCGCATCGATCGGGCAGACTGCCGGAATACCGTTTGCTTTACCGGCAGCAGCGTCTTCTTCCCCGAAACCGGGAGCAATATGAACAATACCGGTACCGTCTTCCGTACTGACATAATCCGCATTGATCACACGGAATGCACCCTGTTCCGCCAAATCAGCAAAGTAGGGGAACAACGGTTCATAACGCAATCCGGCAAGGTCGGATCCTTTGAATTCCTGTACAATTTCCGGCAATTCTTTTCCGTAATAAGCAGAAAGACGCGCCTTCGCAATAATATAGAAATCATCGCCGTCTTTGACTTTTACATAATCCACTTCCGGACCTGTTGCCAAGGCAGTGTTGGAGGGCAATGTCCACGGGGTGGTCGTCCATGCCAGAATATAGGTATTTTCCTGTTCTTTCAGTTTGAAACGGATGGTGATTGCCGGGTCGGTGACTTCAGCATATCCCTGGTTTGCTTCAAAGTTGGAAAGCGGTGTGCAGCAGCGGGCGCAATAGGGCAGAATTTTGTATCCTTCATAAATCAAACCCATATCCCAGAGACGTTTGAAAATATACCAGATGGATTCCATGTAATTGAGATCCATTGTGCGGTATCCGTTTTTGAAATCGACCCAACGCCCCATACGGCGGACGATTCTTTCCCATTCTTCGGTGTAACGGAGAACAATACCGCGGCAGGCTTCGTTGAAATTATCCACACCGTAGTTTTCAATTTCCCGTTTGCCGGAAAGCTTCAACTGTTTTTCCATTTCGTATTCTACGGGAAGACCATGGCAATCCCAACCGAATGTACGTTCGCAGTATTTGCCGCGCATGGTCTGATAACGGGGAATCACGTCCTTGATGGTACCGGCAAGCAAGTGTCCATAGTGAGGCAGACCGGTGGCAAACGGAGGGCCGTCGTAGAAAATGAATTCGGGAGAACCCTTCCGGTTTTCAACGGATTTCTGGAATGTGTTGTTTTCTTCCCAGAAGCGCAAATTGGCTTCTTCGATTTTCGGGAAGTCCGACTGTTGTGAGACTGCTTTGAACATAATTTCTGTTCCTGTTTCTATGTTTTAAGGTTATACTTGTTTTTCCACTTCCATACCATGAATGCGTTCATACGGAAAACGCATGACAGGGCCCCGTACGCCCGGCTCTGCACCTGCCAGCTCAAATACCGCAACATTCTCCTGAAGTCCCTGAATGGCAACAACACGGATCTGTTGACCATCGGATAAAGTACAGATAAACGGTCCGGCGGCGGAACCGTCGGCATTGTATGCAATCCGTTCCATTCTGCTTTTGCTCCAGAGAGTGGGATCGGCTTCTTCACGCTGTAATTGATCGGCAATTGCCTGTTCTTCCGCCGCAATCTGTGCTTCCCGACGGGCTGCGGCATGTTCTCTTTTTGCCTTGTTTCCTTTCCGGACCGCTTCCGGACTGCCTTCCAATGCCTTCAATACAAAACTGATGATCAACGGATAAATGAACGGCAGAATCAACGCCAGAAAAATATGCAAATGCGGATAACGCCCTTTATTTTCAGCAATATTCCCTGCCCATGCGGCGGATGCAAGCATAATCACACAGGCGATCAACGATCCCCAGATATACGCCGGGGATATTGTCAGCGGCAGTTCAACAAGAGAAATAAACCAGTTCCAGACACACCACAGACCTTCTTTCAATCCATACAATATTGTTTCCCGCATAAATGTTATCTCCGCAAAATGTTTTTGATTTTTTGTGTTTTGTTTAATATTAATAATTAAGACAATGATACAATATAGCATCATTTTCCGGATTTACGAATTTTTTTGTGGAATAACACGTATTTTTTTACATTTTTTCCCTCGTTGACCTTCCACGCCGGTTAATTGGCTCAACACCGTTGCGCTGTTTTACTTCCCATTTGCCGCTTTTGTTTTTTCAAAGGTCAAAAGAAAGCAGACGGATCCCTTTGCCGTCCGATGGGATTCGATGTTCTATCACCGGTTTTCCATCACGGAAAATTTCCAGCGAGATTGCATAAGGTTCTTCCCGGAGTACAAACTCCAGACGCGTGTTGTCAGTCAAAATATGACGCAGAAAAAGAAACTGATCCCGGTAGATACATTGCAATGCGTTTGAACGGTAAATAAAAAACGGTTCCACTTCCTCCGGATGCAATTTCATGACCGCAGAATAATCACCACCATGCCGACGGCTGATCCCTGTCAAAACCGGTAATTTTTCACTGAAATATTTTGCCGCTTCCCGGGCATTTTTACGGCTGTCCGGAAGAATCAGAAAATGACACCGTTCCGCTTGGCGCGTATAACAGCTTTGCAGCAGATGATAAGCAAAATTTTTATCCGGCAGAGAAATCACATTCACGGATTTGTTTTCCGGTGTATAAATACAAAGCGAATATTGTGTTCCGTCAGAGAAAAATAACACCTCGCCTTTCCGGTGGACTTGCTGCAGATGCCAATGAAAAAGCAGAAAAAATGCCAATATGCCGGAAAGAAATAAAAAACGTTTTTTCCGGCTGCAGAGAAATACAAGAACCGTTCCCGTGAACAACAGCACAAGCCATAATGCCGGACGGCTCATCCAGTCGCCCGTCCCGGAAAAAGATTCCGCTATCGCACAAACCACTTGCAAACTTGCCGTCAGAAGCCAGGCAAAACATTGCAGGACCGGTGTGATCAAAAAGAAAAGACAGCATCCGGCAAAAAAGACAAAACTCAAAGTAATAAATGGCAGAGAGAAAAAATTGGCTGCCGGAGTACCCGTCGCCCACACGCCCTGGTGATACAAGGTCAAAGGCAGAGAGATCAGCCAGGCAATGATACAACTCAAGATCATTTGCACAAAATGACGGGTAAAACGGGCTGTCATAACATACTTTGTCGAAATCATACGGGAGGGAGTCATCAACATTCTTTCACTTTCCGGCACGGCATGATTTTTCTGCCAGCAGGACAGAAGCAGCAAGGCGGCAACACAGAGGAATGAAAATTGGAATCCGGCTTGCAAAACAGCTCCCGGATCCAATAAAGTCAGGATCAATGCCGCAAGAAACAACGTATTGAATGTCAAAGTTTTCTTATGAAACATCCGTAATCCGCAATATAAGGCGAACATCATAAATGCCCGGAATGCAGGAATACGCATCCCCGTACTTTCCGCATAGAAAAAAGTCAGCAGGATCACACAGAAATACCGCCAACGGTAAGGCAATGGTGCCAGAATCAGAAACAAGACCAGTGCAAATAAGGAGACATGTGTTCCGCTGACAGAAATAATGTGGATCATTCCGCTTGTCCGGAAGTGCTGCAGCGTTTCCGGTTCGGTACTGCGTAATCCGAAAAACAATCCCGGAATCAACGCCTTGATTTCCGGATCCGGGACAAATTGACAGATCCGGGTCAATAATTTATTCCGCAGATCGTAAAGGATCCGGTGAAAGCCGATCCCCTTTTTGAATAATTCCGCTTTCTCTTCCTCACGGAATTCATAAAAAATATTCTGCGTTTCCAGCCATTGACGATAATCAAAACTTTGCGGATCAACCGCCTTTGCCGGACGCAGAAATTTGCCTTTTGCATGGAGTATATCACCATAACCCAGTTGTGTGCCGGTATGGTCAACCGGTAAAACATATAATACTTCGGAATGGAGATTTTCCCAGGCGGCATCCGGAGAAGGACGGTATTTCAACAAAACGGCCCGTATTCCCCGCTTCTGTTTCAGAAACGGGATCCCCGTCACCATGGAATCATCAGTGATCCGGAAAATCCCTTCGCCATATCCCCCTGCACCGTAAAAACGTTCCAGCAGCGGTTCCCGTTCCAGACTCAAGTTATGACAGCACATGGAACAGGCGGCAAGACAGGCTGGCAAGAGAATTCTCCAACAGGCATTTTTTACCGAAAACAGAAAAAATGCGATGACGGCAAGACATCCCACCGCAATGGCAGAGGTATAAAAAACAGAAAACCCGGACCGCTGTAAAAGCAATCCGGGAATACAAACCGTACATACGGCAGAAAACATCAGGAACGCAGGATATTTTCTCGCGAAATCATCCACAAAACCATTCCGGAATATTCTGCCGTGTTTCATCGAAAAAGCATCATTCCGGCATCAATGTTGCCATGATCGCTTTCTGAATGTGGAGGCGGTTTTCCGCTTCATCAAAGACGATGGAGTTGGGAGAATCCATAACTTCGTCTGTAATTTCTTCCCCGCGGTGTGCAGGAAGACAGTGCATGACGGATACATCTTTTTTCGCCAGTGCCAACTGTTTTCCGTTCAGCTGATAGGGCTGGAGAATACGCATACGTTCTTTGGCTTCTTCTTCAAAACCCATGCTGACCCAAACGTCAGTATAGATAAAATCTGCACCTTCCAGTGCTTCTTTCGGATCTTTTGTCCAGCTGATTTTGCCGCTGCCGTTTGCGTAATTGAGAATGGAATCTGCAGGGCGGAATTCTTCCGGTGCCGCAATCGCAAATTCAATACCCGCAATTTTGCTGACCAATGCAAGTGAATTGGACATGTTGCTTGCACCATCGCCCAAATATGCCATCTTGACACCGTCAAGAGAACCTTTCTTTTCCAGAATGGTGAACAGGTCACCAAGTGCCTGACAGGGATGATAATCGTCTGTCAAAGCATTGATCACGGAAGCAGTACCGTGTTCCGCCAAACCTTCCACATCGGACTGTTTATAAGTACGGATCACGATCCCCTGCAAATAGCGGCTGAGAACTTTAGCCGTATCGTGAATCGTTTCCCCTCTGCCCATCTGGGTTTTGCCCATATCCAGAATCACGGCATGTCCGCCGAGTTCATGGATCCCGACTTCAAAAGAAACACGGGTACGGGTGGAGGATTTTGCGAAAATTACACCGATGCTTTTTCCGGCAAGCGGTTTGATGGCATTGGGAGAAAAACGTTCCCGTTTGATTTTTGCGGTCAAGTCAAACAAACGCATCATGGCGTCGTGATCAAATTCTTCCCCTGTCAATAAATGGCGGATCATGATTACTTACTCTCCTTATTCAATTCTTTTAAACCTGTTTCGATAATCTTCAGTGCCTTTTCACATTCAGCACGGGTAACGGTCAGCGGCGGAACCAGACGCAATACGGTTTCTCCCGCAGACAAGGCAATCAAGCCTTTTTTGCGCAAAATCGCCAGCAAACCGGCGGCAGGACGATCCAGCACCACACCGATCATCAGACCATGACCTCTGACGCCTTGAACACAAGCGTATTTGCCAACAAAAGCAGAAAGACGTTCCTTCAGGAATGCCCCCTGTTCCACACAGTTGTCAAGCAATTTTTCTTTGATGATCGTATCCATCACAGCACATCCTGCCGCAGATGCAAGTGCGGTACCGCCGAACGTGCTGGCGTGGGTTCCCGGCGGAAGAACATGGGCATGTTCCCGACGGCACATCATGGCACCCATGGGGAATCCGTTGGCAATCGCTTTTGCCATGGAGAAGGCATCCGGAATGATATCCCCGTGCATCCAGCCGAAAAGTTTACCGGTACGGCCGAATCCGCATTGAACTTCATCAAACAGCATGAGAATGCCTTTTTTGTCGCACAGCGCACGGAGTTTCTGCAAATAAGTTTTATCTGCGGGGATCACACCACCTTCACCCTGAACGGCTTCCAAAAGAACAGCACAGGTCTCTTTGGTGATCGCTTTTTCCACAGCCTTGATGTCATTGTAAGGAACAAATTTGAAACCGGGCATATCAGGCTGGAATCCCTGACGGTATTTGCTTCTTCCGGTGGCGGCGAGTGTTGCCAGCGTTCTGCCATGGAAAGAATCATTCATGCAAATGATTTCAAATTTCTTTTTATCGGAACCCCATCTGCGTGCAAATTTGATAAGTGCTTCATTGGCTTCCGCACCGCTGTTGCAGAAGAAACAAACGCCGTCGAAAGTATTTTCCACGATCCGTTTGGCAAGTTCCGGTTGTTTTTCATTCAGATAAAGGTTGGAGACATGCACAAGCTTCTGAGCCTGTTTGCAAATGGCATCTGTCACAGCGGGGTGACAATGTCCCAGGTTGCAGACTGCGATCCCGGCGGCAAAATCCAGATATTTTTTGCCTTTGGCATCCCAGAGATTACACCCTGCGCCGCGAACAAAGAGCATATCTGCGCGACCATACGTTTCCATGACGTATTGCTGATACATTTCGGATACAGCAAGAGTTTTATCAATTTTCATTTTTGCAATCCTTTCCTTAAAATCGAATGTAGCAAATCGTAAAATTAGCATAACTTTTTCAAATGTCAAGTGATTTTGCGTAAAAAAACACCCTTTTTGCCAATATTTTCCGATATTTGCCACGAATTACCGGAAAATCCGGGGCGATTCTGCCGAAAATCCACAGTTTACAAAATATTTTGCCGAATGATTCTTGAAAAAACTCAAACATAAACTATATTATTATCCTGTTTGTAAATGATACAAAAAGGTCTTGCAAAAAAATGGATGATATGGATAAAACAATGGCACCGCAACGGTCACATGAACAACAACATGTGTCCGATAATGCCACGATGCCCGGTGCGCGCGACCGCAAACCGGATGGCAGATTCCAGATCGGCGATCTGATCATGTCCCGGTATAAAGTCCTTGCGGAACTCGGTCAGGGTGGTATGGGTGTGGTGTATAAGTGTTTTGACGAAACGGCCGGAATCGAAATTGCACTGAAAGCCCTGCCGCCGGAATTGAGTCATAATACCATCGAAATGGAAGATATCAAGGATAATTTCCAATTGGTATCCAAACTGGTCCATCAGAATATTGCCAACTCAAAAAATTTGGAGCGGGATTCTTATAACGGTAATTATTACCTGATCATGGAATGTTGCGACGGGGAGGACCTCCGCCGCTGGCTCAAACAAAAACGCCGGGAAGGGAATTTGACCGTCAATGATATCCTGTCTGTTGTAAAACAGGTTGCAGAAGCCTTGGATTATGCCCATGAAATGAAGATCATGCACCGGGATATCAAACCCGGCAATATCATGATCGATGCTCACGGAAAAATCAAGGTTTTGGACTTCGGTCTTGCCGCACAGATCCATACCAGTATGACCCGTGTCAGTATGGCATATCGCGGTACAAGCGGGACCGGACCTTACATGGCGCCGGAACAATGGCGCGGAAGAGCGCAAGGGGCAGCCGCCGACCAGTACGCATTAGCGATTATGACTTATGAAATGTTTGCCGGTCAGCTGCCTTTTGAAAGTGCCGACCCGGCAGTTTTGAAACAAGCGGTTCTGGATGAAACGCCGGAAGATATTCCGGATGTCCCCCAATATATACAAAAAGCCATTCAGCGTGCCATGAGCAAAGATCCGGAAGAACGTTTCGCTAGTTGTGCCGATTTTATCGCCGCTTTGGAAGGGAAAAAAGTCAAAGGAGCGAAAAAATCTTCATCCGGGGGCGCATTCCGGAAAGTTGCGGCATTTTTCCTGTTGCTGGTGATCTTTGCCGGTGGTGCCGGATATTATTTCTACGATAAACAACAGAAAGAACAGACACGTATAGAGGCGGAAAAAGCCAAACGCGGACAGGACGAGGCGGAAAAACAACGTCAGTTGGCGGAAGCCAAACGCAGACAGGCAGAGGCGGAAAAACAACGTCAGTTGGCGGAAGCCAAACGCAGACAGGACGAGGCGGAAAAACAACGTCAGTTGGCGGAAGCCAAACGCAGACAGGACGAGGTGGAAAAACAACGTCAGTTGGCGGAAGCCAAACGCAGACAGGACGAGGCGGAACAGAAGAAGCGCAAGGATGAAGAACGCGCTCTTGCCGGTTTTATGCAGGAAACGTACCGATTACAGGCACGGGTGTTGAATAAGAAAGCGAATATCGACTCCCTGTCATGTGATCGTGGTCAAACCTTCGGTAAATATCTGGATGCGCTGAAAGAAAATCTTACTGTGGGTGAACTTGCCATGAAAAATAATGATGTCCATTCCGCCAATTCCAGTTTTAAAAATGCGGAAGCTGCAGCCGATTGGATCATCAAAAACGTTCCCTTGCGCCGACAGGTTCAGCAGTTACAGAAGCAAGTTGTCGAACAGAAAGAAAAGGCAGACAAATTCAATAGTTCCCGTCTTGCATATGTTGCTTACCATGATGCGGAAAATCTGGCATCCTCCGGCAATCGTGATTACGAATCCGGCAAATTTGCGTCAGCAGAAAACTCTTTGCGTTCCGCCGTTTTCGGTTATGAAAAGGCATATTCGGAAGCACGGAAATTGACCGTTGACGATTTGATCAGTTCTGCGCGTGTCGCCGGAAACAGTCAGGATTGGGAACGGATGCTGAAACAGGCGGAAGCCGCGTTGGAAATCGATTCCGGCAATACGGAAGCGCAGCAGTTGATAACGGAAGCGGAAAAACATCTGAAGCCGACTCTTAACATCATTGCTACGGTGGATGGTGTGCGTGTCCCTGCAAAGATTAAGTTCGGCAATACGGAACTTGATACCATGAAAACACTCCGCAACTTTAGAGAAAATGCGAACTATAAAGCCTCGTTGTCTTACCGTTCCAGCGCGGATGAATATGTGGGAAAAATCCGTTTCAACTGCAATTGGCGCGGACCGAAAAAAATGACAGTGGCTTTGGAAAAAGTTGAGTTCAACGGAATCGTCACACTCGCCAAAGGCGTAAAGTTGGATATGGTAAAAGTGGAACCGGGAACGTTTCCTATGGGCAAGCGTGATGGAGAAAATGAAAGTGATGAAGTGGAACATCAAAAAACATTGACCAAAGCGTTTTTCATAGGAACAACAGAAGTCACCAATGAACAATGGTGTGCTGTGATGAAAGTCAGTACCCCGCCTTCCTTGAAAAATAAGTGGAATAAATACCCGGTGGAAAACGTTAGCTGGTATAAAGCGATGCAGTTTTGTGAAAAGATGAATAAGTATGCGCCGAAAGGTTGGCAGTTTACACTGCCGACGGAAGCACAATGGGAATTTGCCGCACGCGGAGGAAATAAGAGCAAAGGTTATAAATACAGTGGAAGTAATGATCTCGGAAAAGTTGGCTGGTATTCTGGTAATTCCGGAAGTACGACACACAAAGTTCGCAGTAAATCTCCCAATGAACTTGGTTTGTATGATATGAGTGGTAATGTTTGGGAATGGTGTTTGGATAATAGGAATTCCGATGCCAGTAAAAATAACGCAGAGTTTACACGCGCGTATAGTGACAGAGATGGCTCTCACCGCGTGTATCGTGGCGGCAGTTGGAGCAACAACGCGAGGCACTGCCGTTCTGCGAACCGGAGCGGCTGGGGACCGGGCTATCGCGCCAACGGCCTCGGCTTCCGCCTCGCCCTGGTCCCGGTGCAATAAGGCCGGGCAGATTTTTTTGTCCGGCCAGTCCGACCAGTCTGACCAGTCGGACGAAAACGAGACAACCGCGGAGCAAACGGGACGATTTCTGCTCACCTGGAATTTTACGGACAGCGAAAAAAAACGACTTGAAAAATCAAAAAAAGGATGCTATATTATATAAATGTTTTAATTTGCAAAACAATATCATCAAGGGTTATACAATCATGAATGCAGTAAAAAATGGAGACACCGTTCTTCTTGCTTTTTGCCGTAAACAGGCGTTGCTTGTTTCCGCTTTTTTTGTGTGTGTCGTTATTCTGCTTACCGGGTGCGATCAGGCGCCCCTGCCGCCGGATATTCGCTTTGCCGAAAATTATTTGAGAGAACAAACCTATAATCACTGCAAACGTTATGCAAGAATGTATCCGGTATACAGCACCGGAGAAAGTGACCGGTATGTCTTTTTCTCTGCACCGGAAAATATCAATCACGAAGGATGGAAAATCCGGAATTCCGAAGACGATACCGAATTCAGTTGTATGTTCCGCCGTTATGATATGGTAGGTCAGGTGTATCATGAAATGATCAGTCATGAATTCAGCCCGCTGGTAAAGACCAACACGGAAAAATACCCTTACACGACAAAATTGAAGATCGAATTTATCTGTATGGACAAGCTCTATCATGATAATTTGGAATACAATGCAGGGATTATTTGGATTTTTGAAAAAGAAAAATATGCCGATTTCAGCAAAATGGATCTGCAAAACCAATTTACATCATTATGGAAGATTACTTCCGACTTACAGTTGCTTACCTGGCGTATGAAAAAAGATACCGCCTCCGGTAAAAAAATGGTCCGGGAAGTGCCCATGCGTTATGATGCGGAAAATACCACCTGGCAATGGCAGAATATCAAAGGCAAATGGTGTACCGGATTTGAATCGGAAACAAAACTTGACAGTTACGAAACACTGAAAGGGGCAGACACTCCGGTCGACAACTTGCAGCAAATGCTTTCCGGAGCAGCAGCGGAAAATAATTCCGTATTGTCCATGGACTATGTTACTTATCTGTGTGCCAATACAAACAAGGATTTGCTGACCCGTCATCTGCAAAACGAATTTCTGTTTTTCTGTCCGGGTAAAAAAGAACCGCTGTGGTTGGAAAAAGATCAATTCAAGGCATCGAAACAGTTGGTCGATATTTACAACAGAATCACCGTTGAGCACAAAAAAGTAACGGTCTGGCAGGGTCTTCAATCCCTGAATCAGAATTACAAAGCACTGCAAACCGTTCAGGACCTGATCTGGAATCATGTGGATAAAGAATTGGAAAAGACTCTTGCCATGATTTGCAATACCGATTTTATCGAAACAGACAAGAAAAAAATGTATTTGAATAAGTTTCTCAAACGGCTTGATGAATGTTCCAATCTACAAGAACACACACGCTTTCTGCATGTAAAAGAACTGTGTGATTCCAAGCTCGCCAAAATCAAGCAAGAAGAAGAAGAAGAATAATCAAGGATTTTCATAAACAGAGGAGTATTACTACCAATGATGACAGTTCTTTCCGCAATCACCGCCGTATTGACCATGGCACATTCCGTTGTTGATGACGTGGATTTCAACAAGATTACCGATGAAGTCATGCACAGCCGTCAATATTCCCAAAAACAAATTGCGTATATCAATCAGACGATTAAACGGGAATTTGATAAGGGGATCAATCTTTCCAAAAAAAGCACAAGAAAGAAAATTTTTGATACGCTTGGACACCAGTTGGTCATGACTCCTGCCAATTCATTGCAGGAAGTCAATTGCAAAAAAATCCGTAACGCCGCAATTGTAATGATGAATGAAGAATTCCACGGGTATGATGCGGAAAAGTTAAAAAGAGAACTGTATGAAGAAGCCAAAAGAAAATATAAATTCCTGCGGGAAGGGGATATTGTAACAGTATACTATCGTTTCAATGGCAAACAGACTTCGGTCACCGGAGAATTGCATCACGTGGAGCTTTATAAAAAAGTTTCTGTGGATAATACTGTCGTGTCCTTCCTCGACATGGATGACATCCAGCAGCAATTGTTTGCCGATAAAAGTGTGGAATCCTTGCGTACCCGTTATGTAAAAGAACATTTCAAAGCATTGGAAGAACAACACTACAACAAGAAAAGAAAATACCTCAGCCGTCAATACCAGAAATTGCTGGAACTGGCTTGCAGTAATAATGAAAAATGCGGCTACATCTATAACGACAATGAAAATCAATGGTGGTCTGTCCGCTTCACAATCAACCGTATTCTGGATGATTACGCAGGAAAACAGCAGAAGATCATGAAACAACGGATCGAAAACGCACTGACAGATCTCGGGATCGATAAATAATTTTTCCCGGACAGCTTGAAAAATCCCGTTTTTACATTATATTATTATTGTTTATATAAAAGTTTAGTAACGAGGTAATTTCAAAAGTCCGGCAAAATTTGACTGAAAAAGGATTGTTGAAGAGATGGAAATGGTAGTTTGAGGTGGCTACCCGGTGGGTAACCACCTCAAACGCTCCGTTTTCAGATCTCAACAAGAGTTTTCAGGCATTTTTGAAGACTTTTGAAATTGCCTCTAACAACAATCTGTTTGGAGGTTTTTCATGGCTGATTCTCTCAAGTCCATTTACGTACAAATGCCCCAGGGCATTTCCACTCATACATTCCTGCGCGGAGAAGATGCGTTGCAAGGACTCCCTGCGCTGCTTCAGGAAAATTTCCCGGGAAGAACCCCATGGATCGTTGCCGATGAAAATACCTGGAAAGCGGCAGGGGCAGCAGCCTATCAACTGCTTCAGAACGCTGGAATGAACCCGGCAGAACCTCATATTTATCCCGGCACACCGCGCTTGCATCCGGATTATGCGCTGGCGGAAAAACTGGCAGAGGAAATGCCGGCAAATACCGTCCCGGTCGCAATCGGCTCCGGCGTGATCAACGATATGGTCAAATGTGTCGGCGGAATCAATCATGTTACATACTGCTGTGTGGCAACTGCCTGTTCCGTCGATGGATATACAGCCGCAGGTGCTGCCATGACGGTCAACGGTACAAAGAAAACAGTTCCCTGCCCCGCACCCTATGCAATTTGTGCAGACACCAGCATACTTGCCACGGCACCCGCTGATATGTTTGCTTCCGGCTATGCCGATTTGCTGGCAAAAGTTCCTGCCGGAGGGGATTGGATCCTTGCCGATGCAATGGGGGAAGACCCGATCCGGAAAGATGTTTGGGAATTGATTCAGGGGCCGCTGAAAGATCAGGTTTCCGACTGCACCAATATGCTGAAAATCTTCACCGGGTTGGCATCCACCGGATATGCCATGCAGATGATGAAAGACAGCCGTCCTGCCTCCGGAGCGGAACACTTGTTCAGTCATGTATGGGAAATGGAAGGTTTACAACTCAACGGGGAAGATATTTCCCACGGGTTCAAAGTGGGAGTCGGAACCCTTGCCTCCACACTTCTGCTGGAATATATCACAAATCATAAACTCCATGATCTTGCCCCGCGGATGAAACCCGTTCCCACCGTGGAAGAACGGGAAAAAGAAGTGGATACTCTGCTGATTCGCGGCTGTTACGGAACGGCACCGAAAGAAACGGCAATGAAAAAATTCCGCAGCGGAGAAGCCGGGGAAAAACGCCGGAAAGAAATCATGGAAAAATGGGATTCCATTGGAGCCGCTGTCAAAGCACAGATATTGACCTCCGATCAAATCCGGACAGCATTGAAAACAGCAAATTGCCCTGCCGTCCCCGCAGAAATCGGGTTGGATCAGGAACAGTTTATCCATGGTATTCTGACCGCACAATTGATCCGCAACCGGTATACCTCATTGGATTTTCTGTATGAAATGGGCTTACTGGATGATGCCGTGGCATACGTTGCAACACACATGGAAGGCTGAGAAGCAATATGAAAAAACGCTTGATCGCATTTGATATGGATGGAACTCTGACACAACACAAAAGCAAGTTGGAGGAACCGAACCGGATTGCTTTGGAAACCTTGAGCAAACATTACAAATTGCTCATGATCGGTGCCGGAAGTTGTGAACGGATTTATCATCAATTGAACGATTTTCCCATTGAGATCATTGGCAATTACGGTCTTCAGCATGCCGGAATCGTAAACGGAGAATTCAAAATTCTGGAAAGTCTCTCCGTTTCTGTTGACCGGGATTTTGTGGAAAAAACTGTAACGATGCTGCGGAAAGAATTCGGCTTTGAAAAATTTTACGGCGACAATGTGGAATTTCATGCCTCCGGCGTGATCACATTCCCCATTTTAGGAACTGCCGCACCTCTGGAAGAAAAGTTGGTATACGATCCCGACCGTTTGAAACGCCGGAAAGTGTATGCCCGTGTATGTGAAGCATTTGCCGGATATAATGTATTTATCGGCGGCTCCTCCAGTTTCGATATCACACAGGGCAAATACAATAAATTCTATGCGCTGGAACGCTATTGTACAGAAAATGGATACACACTGGATGAAGCGGTATATTTCGGAGATGATTTCGGCGAAGGCGGGAACGATTCTCACGTAAAACTCAATGGCGTGGATTGTGTGGAAATCGACAATTACCGCACATTCCCGGAAAAAGCCGCAAAGTTTTTCCAATAATGCCTGCCATCAATCAGCGGCAGGAAATATGGATCGGACGGCGTGTTGTCATGGAAACAAGGATCTGAGCCAATGATGCGGCACAGCGTTCTTCCTGTTCATACGCCGTACACCCCATCCAGCTGCGCACAAAAATACTGGCATCATCAAAAGACAACGTTGTCTTCAAAGGCACTTCTGCATCCGGATTGCGTGCTTCCCATGCCTTATCCGCAGCCAAAGCAATGGAATCCATGGCATCTGCAACGCGGAGAAGGGCTGGAGAAAGTGCCAATTCCGTAACGGGCGGAGTCAACTCCCCGGCAATACCTGCAAGGCGGAAATGGAACCGTAAAACAGGAAAAACACGCAAATCAACTTCCTGCACGCTCAAAACACGTTTCTGCAAAAACATCAATGCGGTCTCATCGGTCAATTGTGCCTGAATATCCTGCGTCGTCAACACTTGTTTTCCGGGCATGAATTTGATTTCCAATCCGGGCGGAGGCGTTTCGCTGTTCTCCATCGTCAGCAGGAAATGTTTCGCCAATTCCAGAATCAAAGCGGGTGCCGCAGAATTGGCTCCGATCGAGTTCAGTGTATGGTGAACTTTGCGGGTAATATGTTCCAGATGCGGACCGCAGCCCGGCATTTCCTGTTCAATAAAATTCCGCAATCTTGTGATTTCTACAAGAAAAGAAAAAGTCCCGTGTTCCGCAGTTTCACGGAAAACGGCAGCCGCCTGCGTATAGCCGATATCATCCAGAACTTTGGAGGTCATCAGTTCCACTTCTGCCCCGCGGATCAATGGCTCATCCGGCTTCTTTTTGCCGGATTTCAAAGCAAATTCAATGGAAAGCGCAATATCCGCCGCCAGTTCACTGTCCGGCGTTCCCGTTTTGGATAATGCACGTTCGATCCGCATCCGCAACCGCTCCGGATCGAATGGAACGGCACGCCCGTCCGGATCAAGCAGTAAAATGGATGTCATGGCAAGTTCGATCATATCAGAACAAATCCTTTTTATTCCGCAGCACGTTACGATACCGGTCAAACACGCCGGATTTGGACACAAAACCGGCATATTCCCCGTTTTCTTTGACAACCGGGATATTCCACATATGCCAACTTTCAAAAAGGCGGGATGCCTCTTTCAATGAATCCGATTCCTTCAATACCGGACCGGTATCCGACATGATATCATACACCAGCGCAACATCATACAACTGCTGATCCAAAAGGAACGGGCGGATATTATCCAACGTTACAATCCCGACCAGCAGATTATCTTCCGTTACGACAGGGAAAATGTTCCGTTTGGATTTCATCACAGCCCCCAACAGGTGACGTAAGGTGTCATCCGGATGCACCGTAACAAAGTTTTTTTCCACCAGATTGCCGACATAAAGCTGTTTCAACGCTGCGGCATCTGTATTTTCATCCGGCGTACCGCCTTTTGCCGCAATTGCAGATTTATAAACGTTGTATTTGGTAATAGCACGACAGACAAAAAAGGAGAGTGATGCCACGATCATCAAGGGGATAAACAATTTATACCCCCCCGTAATCTCCGCAATAAGGAAGATCCCGGTCATAGGAGCATGCATCACGCCCGCAAGAACAGCCCCCATTCCGATGGCAATAAAATTCGTTTCGTTGATTTGCGCATGACCGTATAAACCGAGCATCCGGATAAGACGGGCAACAAAAAATCCGAGGAATGCCCCTGTAAACATGGAGGGGGCAAAAATACCGCCATCCCCGCCGCTTTCCAATCCGCTTGTCGTTACTGCGGTTTTCAGCAGAACCAACAATCCCGTCAAAGCAAGTAAACTCCAGGCATTACCGAAAAGGAATTGTATCGGACTGCCATCCAGGATATGGAATTCGTTTCCGGAAACCAGCATATTGACAAAACGATATCCCTCGCCGCGCAACATGGGGAACAGCAGAAATATGACATACAAAATAGCACATCCCATCACCCCTTTCAACCACGGATTTTTGAAAGCAGAAAACTTTTTACCAAGGAAAAGAGCCACCCGTATCACATAAGCCGACACCAATCCGGCAAGTAAACCGAGAATAATGTAATACGGAATATTCTGAATCGCCCAATCTGACACTTCAATGTAAAATGCCCGATGCGGAAATAATACTTCCGATACCACTGCCGCACCTGCAGAAGCGATTAATAACGGGATCAGCGCGGGAATGGAAAATTCTGTCAGCAGAATCTCACAAGCAAACAATGCTCCGGCAACCGGACTGTTGAATACGGCGGAAACCCCTGCTCCGCCACCGCAGGCAAGAAGCAAAGTCCTGCCTTCTTTTCCCAAGCGGAACCGTTTGGCAATATTGGACCCGATTGCCGATCCGGTCAATGCGATCGGTGCTTCCAATCCGGCGGAAACACCGCAGCCGACAGAGATACCGCTGGTAAGGATGTGACTCCATGTTTTCTGCCGCGGAATCTCCCCCGTGGAACTGGCGGCTATGATTACCCCCGCCAATCCTTTTTCATACACGCCTTTGACAAAAAGTTTCACAAAGATAATGCAGAAGAAAATACCGATTGCCGGGTAAAGCGGCATCACATAATATTCCCAGGCAGCGGCAGAAGATTGTGTGCCGTAAAGATAATCCCCGATATAGTGTGCAATGGATTTCAAAACCACAGCGGCAAGACCGGCTACCAACCCGGTAATGATACTCAGAGCAAAAATATAGTTCTTCTCTCCGACAGCCATACGCAGATAATGGATCGTTCGGTCAAAAGAGGTGAATTTCAAAAATTTCCGGATGATAGGCGGCATGATTTTGTATTTTTTACCCCGTAATCAGGATTTCTGTTTTCCGATGCTGCGGACTTCGGATACAAATTCCGCCAAACCTTGAAAATCACGGTAAATGGAAGCAAAACGGATATAAGCAACCGGGTCCAGTTTACGCAACTCTTTCATGACCCGTTCCCCGACTTCTCCGGAAGGCACTTCGCGGTCATAATCGGCTTCCAATTCCGTGCATACCCGGGAAACCAATGCTTCAATATCATCCTGCGCAATATCACGTTTCCAACAGGCTCGTTCCACTCCCGCACGCACTTTCTGACTGTCAAAATCTTCCCGGGTATTATCCCGTTTGATCACCTTCAATTCCGCTTGAATGATTTCTTCATGAGTCGTAAAACGGTGGCCGCATTGCAGACATTCACGGCGGCGGCGAACTCCGGCACCGTCTTTTGTCGACCTGGAATCCACGACTTTATCATTCTGACATGCACATCTTGGACAACGCATATTAACTACCTTGAATTATTTTTTGGCACAAAATCATTCCTTGCCGAAAGGATCTTCCAAGCGAATGAACACCGTTCTCCGATCCCTCCGGATTTAATTCAAACAGTAATATACATCTTTTTTTCAAAAAATCAACTTTTTTTCAGAAAATCAGATAAGATTCAATATGCATAAGTGATGCAGTTTGCCGCATAACCGCACTTATTTCCATTCCCGTGTCCAGCGGCGGAAATATTGCACCTCATGTACTGCCGGGGAATCTTCCATTTTGAAATTGCCAATCTCCGCACCACACCAGCGCGCAAGTTCACAATCAAATACAACGTGCATGGGACGGTGGAAATAATCATTGGCACGCCGGTGAAATTCTTTGCCGTCAAAATACCATACGATTTCAAACGGTGTCCACAGCAGCGAATAAGTATGGAAGTCATCCGCCGGGGAATAATCCAACGGAATCTTTTTGGAATTGTCCGGGAGATCGCTTTTCACCCAATTGACCAAACCTTCCACATAAGGAGTGGCGAAACGGTGAACGGCAGCACTCAACATGTAATCCGGATGCTGTTCCGATTTGAATTTTCCGATAAATTCGTAAATATCGATTTCTTCCGAACAATTTCCGGGAGAATATTTTGCATGAAGATCTGTTGACAGCGGATCGTAAAGCCAGAATGCGTTCCGGACTTCGGCATTGCACCCTTTTGCGCAACATTCAAAATAACCATACAATACCTGATTTTTACTTTTCACGATGGGCATGGTATGGGGCAAGATCCCTGCCGCCCTGTCTTCTGCTTCCATCTGTTCTACCGGGATACACCGGGCTTCCATCAAAAGCGAGCCATTGGCAACGGAGACATTTTCTTTCCGGTAAATAAATTCTCTTCTGCCGCGCCAACCGGGGGCATAATCGAACCACTTGTTTGTATCCAGGCAATCGCCGTCAAATTCATCACTGTTGATGGGATCCAATTTCCAGTTGTTGTCCAATTCGCAATATGGTTTAATCATGATTTCACCTTTGATTTAAGTGTTATTCTGTCACCGGTGCGGACGGTAAGATCAATCGTTTTTGCCGTTGCTTTTAATGTCCCATTTACATAAACTTGAACTTTGCCGCGGCTGCTCCATTTCATCGGATAGGTTCCCGTCCGGTCGGCGGTAAAGGATACCGTTTGTCCGTCAGAGACGATTGCAGAAACGGGGAGTCCGTGTGTTGAAACAAGAACCGGTCCGCGGGGGCAGACACCGGTTCTTGTAATGCTCCATTCGTTCTCATTTTTCAATGGCAGGTCGGCAGGCAGCTGCAAGGTGCCATTCAGCGGAAGCCCGTTGAATTTGCTGACCGCATATTTGCCGCGTCCCTGAATTTTGATTTTCAATTTTTTGCCATTCAAACGGAAATTTTCCAGCGTAATGACATCGTTTCCATCCGCCGGATCGTAAGAATATCCGCCGCGATGATGGAAGATTCCGCACAAACCGGAAATGATACAAGTGGAGGCAGCGGTCGCAGAGAAAGTCTGCCAGTTGGCGACTTGGGATTCATTGCCGTTACATCCGGCAAGATTATATGTTTCCACGGCAACGCCATATTTTTCAAAATGTTGAAAATAGGGAACAAGGATCCGTTTGATTTCTTCCGTGTTTCCGGCAAAACGTGCCAATTTGCCTTCGTGTCCCAAATGTTGATTCATGTGAACGTGTTTCCACATATCGCATGGGAGCGGGCTGTCATATGCCACCGCGGAATACCCCAGCGGATGTTTCAATTGTGTTGCTTTATAGCGGGCAATCGGTTCGATTTTGTCACCGAACAGCCATTCGCCGAATGGAAATTCCAAAGCGATTACCGAGGTATTCATCAACACTTCAATCTTTGCCGGTTTCAATTGTTCGTCCAATGCGTGCCGGATATATCCTGCTTTTTCGTTATAGAACATGGGGATATAATACTGTTCCAGTTTTTTCCATGCCGCATGATAAACGGCTGCATCCCCGCCGCAATCCCAGGCAAAGTTTTCCATGGTCCGCAATGCGTTGTAATAAAATCCGTTCAGACAGGCGGGATAATGCCGTCCGGTCAATCCCAATTCCGCATTATCATCCACCGCACAATTGGCAAGATCGTGATACAGTCCGGTTTTTTCATCGGTCATTTTCCGGATATTGTCAATAAACTTTTTCAAGATGGGCCATGCTTCCGCAAACAGGGCATCGTCCTTCTGATATGCCAGAATTTCTTCCAGCATCAGGATCAGATGAGTGGACCCCCAGGGGAAAAATTCCATATTGGGATAATGGAGCAGATAGCGGTACATCTTTTTGGCTTGCGTAAAATCCCCGTTCCGGAGAAAATCACGAATCGGAAAAATAGCATCCCACATGGCAAAAAAGCTGAATTTATACGATGCCGCACGGACACCGATCCCATCACCGACAAGGAACGCATAGAGATACCGGTTCTGTTCCCGGAAAAAGTCTGTCATAGCGGGGAATGTATCCGTTTTAACAATGGCAGCTTTTCCGGATAACAAGGCATCCTTACGGCATTTTTTCTGCAACAGGGTATCGGCTTCGGCAAAGGCTGTTTTTGCATTTTTACAGGCATCTTTTGCGGTATCGGCGAAAGCAATGATCACCGTCTGTTTCGATTTATTTTGCCACGGTGTATCAACAAAATGGAGATTTTTATCTTTCCGGAACAGAGCATCATCGCCGCAATAAAAAGCAAAATAAATGTCCTTATCGCCGTATGGCAGATGCATCGTTTCATGAAAAAGCAGACAATGATCTTTGACTTTTGTACCGTGTACCGTCCGTTCAAACAAACCATTGGGGAATGGCTTATCGGGGTCGATCGGGCTGCCGAGATATTCACTGTTGCCAATGGAGATGGGGGTATTGCGCTGACTTTTGATACTCCGGTTCTGTCCCCGGAACAAGTAATTTTCATCCACACACAGCCGGAGTGCGGATTGTGAATCTGATGTTTTTTTGACTTGGAGAAAAACACGTTTTGTATCCAGAAATGCGGTCATATTTCCACCTTTGAACCCCCATGGGTGCACATCCGGGGATTTGGGAATGACATGATCCACCGTGCCATCCGGGGAGAGATTGAGCAGTCGGATCCCGGACCCCATCAGGGGGCGGTTTCCGCTGCTTCCGCCGTTTCTGGTAAAGATAGGCCAATAGGCATTATCGGGGTACGGGATCCCGTTTTTATAAGCCACATCCACTATTGCCAGATCGCAAATGCCGCCGGTCTGTTCCATGAGCATTGCGATTTCGCCGTGTGTGAATGCCCGATACCAAACAGGAAATGCAGTTTCAAATTTCATACGTGATACGCTCCCGATTCCTGAAAGCTGTTATTTTTCTTTTACAAAAATCAGACGGTCAACGGCAACGTAATTTTCTTTGGATTTTGAATCTTTGAAGAATTTGGGACCATCGACTTTTACACTGAAATACAGGGTATACCGTTCTCCTTCGACTGGTACAAATGCACCGGTTCCACGAAAATCCAGAGGACCGCCCCAATCGCCGTTGAGGACAACCTGGATATCTTTGAATACTTTATTGGTTCCGTATTTGACAAGTTGATATTTCCCGGGCGTGAGTGTATTCAGCACGATTTTATTGCCTCTGCCCCATTTGTTTGCTTCCCGCGGCATACGGTAATTGACCCCGAGAACAGTGGGTACTTTTCCGGTAAAAACACGTTTTCTTGCAAAACCGGAAACCGCATCCGGATCTGCAACGGTTCCCTTTGTGTCTTGTACGGGAACCCATTGCATTATGTTTTCTTTCGGAACCGATGCCAGTTCCGGCGGAATGGCAAGCGTGTTGATCCTGTTCCGTTCCGCCTGTTCCAATTCATGAGGCATACCGATTTCCACCAGATAGACCCGGTCAACAAGCAGATGTTTCTTTCCCGCGGGTGCATCGAGCAGACGGCAGGATGCCCAATATTCAAAGATCCGTTCGTGATAAGAGGGATCATAAAAACGTCCCAGACTGCGGATATCAAGAGAAGATCCCCAACCATTTGCCAATACAAGCATACTCAAACGGGGGAGACGGGCTCTGCCCAATTTGACCATGGTATATTTTTCTGCATTCAAAAGACGGGAGTCGATCCCCTTCTTATTGAGCGGCAGCCATTGTCTGATGCCATAATCGTGATACTCTACAGAAATTCTGCCGTTTTTATTCGGCTTGAAAATATACTGCATGGCAACCCCGGCAGCGGCTTTTTCATCCGGATAAAGTGCGTGAGTTTTCTGTGCGTAAGGCATGGGGCGTTCCGGCAGATAGAGATGGACTTTCAACGGATCGTAAGATGTCAATTCTTTCGGCAGGGAAGTATCTTTCAGTTCGGCATAATATTCCAGGGATTCCAGGGATTTTCTTGCCAGATTCTGATTTTTCATGATCATACCGGCTTTTTCGGCTTCCGTACAGGCTGCCAAACTGCGTTTCAGCACGGCTTTTGCATCGAATTTATAATCTGGACATGCTTTGCGGATTCTTGCGGCATATACAATGGTCCAGCAATCCAGTCCGATACGGGCGATCCGCACATTTCTTGCGGTACGGGGATCGTTTTTGACCAATTCGGTCATTTCATCGAACTGTTTCTGCCATGCGGCGAGCTGTTCGCCGGAGATGAACCCATACCGGTCATACGTATCTTCTGTTCCGCACAGAGATTTATATTTCGGCAACAAATCAAAATGGATCTTCTGCGCTTCTGTGATGTATTGATACATTTTTTCGGCGGTGGCACCATATTTGTGCGCTACGACCTCTTTGACGGCGGCTTCTGCATCCATTTCCGGATTCCGGGCAAGCTGGAAGAACATGTAGTGATTGATGTCAGAAAATTCGATTCCGCCGCCGACACCGCATGATCCCACACTTTTCACCCCGGCAGCACGCAGTTCTTTGAATTCTTTCTGAATCCGCTGATAGCCCTGTGCCGGAATGTTGTTGCTGTAATACCAGTAGGATACATGATCACAGATTTTGCACCACTTTTTCAGGTTTTCATAAGGATCAAAAATTTTACCATCGGGCATTTTGTATTTCGGCTTCAGGGAGGGGACCCGATCTGCATTCAACAATGCGGCATCGGCAATAAAGTTCGCGGGGAATTTGATACCGACGGGGGCTTGTTCCGTCTGCTCCCAGCCTTTGTAAATCAATGTTGTAACATAAACACCGGGCATGTCTTTAATCTGTTCGCACAATTCCAGCATGTAATCCCACAGCGGACCGCCGTTGCATTGATATTTATTCATCAATTTCTGACAGCCTTTGCAGAAACAGTACCGGACGTTGTGGGTATCATTACTGCCTACCATATAGACGCCTTTTCCACAGAGGGAGGCAACCTGGCGGAACCGTTTTGTCAACAGTTTTCTCAATTCCTGATTGCTGAAACAGAGCTGACCGTTGGGAATTCTTACGCCTTTATTATTCATGGAAAAATATTCCGGATGCTTTTTGAACATCGGTTCCCAGGGAGTCAGTTTGATTTTGTTCCCCTTATAATTCAGCACAAGCCAATGGGTCAGATTCAACGGTTTCTGAGCCGGGACCCAAAGCATCAATCCGTGCTGTGCGCCGAATTGACGGGAATATTTCCCCCAGTACAACGGATTCAACTTTGTATTTGCGGAATGCATTTCATTGTTCCGGTTCCGGAGCATAAATTTTGCGGTATTGGTAGAAGGTCTTCCGCCGTAACGGGTACGGAAGCCATCAAATGCCGGATAAGTGGAAATTTCCTTGCCATCCCAGATGACATTGGCAGTTTTCTGACAGGTTTCCGCGCCTTTGTATTCCCCATAGATCCGGTATTTTCCGTATTTTTCCCAGAAATCATAAACGGCATAAAGCGTACCGAGTTCACCGCCACCGATCAGATACAGGTTGTTATCCTTGCCGACAACCAGAGTTTCATCTGTCCGCAGTTTTGCGATCCGGTCTTTTCCCAGTGCGGCGATCGTTTCTTTACAGGAACCGATATAAACGTTACATGTCCCGGCGGCGGAATTTTCAACGGCACCGGTAACAAATTTCATCAAATCCAGAAATTCCTGTCTGGCAAAGGAATCATACTTGCCGTTGCCAACCGTGAATTTACACACGCTTCTGCCATCTTTTACAACCGGAAAGGATCCGGCAAATACCGCCATCGCCAGCAACAGCATGGCGGATGCACAATACATTTTCCATTTCATCATTCTTCATTCTCCTTGATTAAATTACGATCCGCAAGTTCACAGAAACGACGGATGATTTTGATTTCTTTCGGGTCATACGGACGCAGGCTCGGGCGGAACAGGTCATGCTGCCATTTTGTAAAATCCAACTGGCCGGCTTCCCCGCGTTCTTCCGCTTTCCATAACACTTCCGTAGGCTCATAAGTCTGATTCAGACCGGCGACAAATCCCCAATTCCAACAGGAAACTTTTTCCAGGAAGAAAAGCGGAAAACATTCCTGTATCGTATTGTGCGTGATCCGGTTGAGCCATTCTGTGTTCAGCAGGGGACGGTTAAATTTCCGGAGTTCGTTGATTTGCACCACATTGTTTTCATAACATCCGTAATTGTGATAAGAGATCACATCGGAAAGTTCCAGACATAAATTTTCCGCCGGATTCCGGCTTTCCGCTTTAAGATGCCAAATGCCCGCTGTCAGAGGCTGAACCGGATCACAGGCACGTGCGGTATCGAAAAATCTCTGCACATGCGGTACGGAAATAGCACCGCGATTGTTATTGCCGGGTTCATTGATCAGGTCCCATATACAAATTCGGGAATCGGTACGGTATTTCATAATGATTTCACGAACCATCCCGAAGAATCGTTCCGCTTTCTCCGGCTCATCCAGAATGCTGCTGCCGACTTCATTGGGGAAACTGCCATGCTGTGAATATTTTCTGCCGCCGTGATAGCCCCAGTCGTATTCCTGTTTTCCCAAATGCTGCGGACGGTAATAAGAATTTTTCGGAAGCGTGCAGTCATTTCCGAAACAAATCATCACCTTGATTTTATGGGTGTCCGCCAGTGTAATGAACCGCTCGAACCGCTCCATAAAGGAATCATGTTCCTCTTCCCAGACGATGAATTCCAGGATCACGCGGATCGAATTGAATCCGATTGACTCCATGAGGGCGAATTCCCGTGCCATGGTTTCAAAATGTTGTTCCCATTGATAGGATTGCCACATATCGATCCGGTTTGCACAGTCGGACGGCACATAATTGCAGCCCCGGAACCATGGTTGTTTAGCATACCATTCGTTAGCCTGCGAACAGGTCCATCTTTCCATCGTTCTGAAATCCTTTTCGTTACTGTTTGATTTTGATCAATTATTGAAGTCACGTGACGAGCGGTGCTGATAGAATTTACTGCCGTAGTAATTCTGACAGTAACCGGCAAGTTCCTGTTGGCGTATGGGAGCCACATGCAGATCCGCATACAACACATTTGCGGCTTTGGAATGACGGCTGGCTTGTCTTGCCAATACATCGCCGGTGGCACCCTGGGCATAAAGGTAGGAATACGTGTAAAGTCCGACGTTATCTGTTGCGTTATTGCGATTTCCTTTTCCGTCTATCACATGGCAAAGTTTGGAAGGATATTTTGCTTTGGAAACGGGGGAGAAATCCAGTCCAGCATACAGGCTTTTCGCTAACACATTATTGGTGCTGTTCAAGGTATAACTGTTCATTTTCGGGTTGGCATCTGCGGGGCAGAAATACGGTGTGACTTTGCGTCCTTTGCTCCGGTAATCCTGAAAGTCAAATCCCAGATAAGGAGATGTTATCCGCATCCAGGTGTATGTCGTGTTATTATACGGGATATGTGCCTGATACCACATATCATTATTATCTTCAAAATACAACTTGAAAGCGAGCCCGATCTGCTTCAGATTGTTGGTACAGGAGATGGCGCGTCCGGTATCCTTTACTTTTCCCAACGCGGGCAGCAGCATTGCCGCAAGAATGGCGATAATGGCGATCACGACAAGCAGTTCGATCAATGTGAATTCTTTCCGTTTCATATTTTTACCTTTCCTTTTGGTTTATGTTTTAAACGTAACGTTCCCTTATTCTCCTTCGAACTTGACTTTCATATTCGGCTGCATGGGGTTGGGGATCCCGACCGGTTCGCCATCCAGCTCAAATTTGATCATCAACGGCAGATCGTCCGGCTTTTCGATTGGCATATCAAACAACGTCACCACATCTTTAACCTGTTCAAAACGGATTTCTTCCCCGGAAACAAGCCAGGTGACACGGTTGACTTTGTTCCCGATCCCCACAATGCGTTTTTCCGGTCCGTAATTCCGTTCCAGCCGGAAATAGGCATTGTTCCCTTTGGAGGTGGAAATTTCACGGTCGTGATAGCTGAACGGGTGCGGTTCCACATCAAACAGGGCTTCTTCATTCGCTCTGACCCAATCGCCGACTTTATCAAGAACTTCAAAGACTTCCGGCTGAAAACTGCCGTCCGCTTTCGGACCGATGCTCAACAGAAGATTGCCGCCGTTATGACGGTTGGTGGACAGCAGTTTGACCACATTTTTCGGTGTTCTCCAATCCGTATCATGAGGGTTGTAACTCCACGCTCCGTTCAGAGAATCGCATGTCTCCCAAATATCATCGGGAGAGCCGGAGGTATGACGTTCGCAGGATTTCAAATCGTTATCCGGGCCGTTGCAACGGCTGACGAGAAGTCCGGGCTGCATGGCGCGGATTTCTTTATGGAGTTCCATCAGACGCCAGAGATCGCCGGGAGGGCAGGCATCATAGAAAAGATAATCGATCTGACCGTAATCAGTCATGATCTGGCGGATTTGACGGTGTGTTTTCTGTACGAACCGTTCCCAGTTTTCCGCATTGGCAGGACCGCCGCAATAATCGGGATCCGACCAGTCGGCGACGGAATAATAGAGTCCGATGCCCAGATCATATTCCCGGCAGCCATCCACAAAACCGCGAATAACATCGTCACCGATAAAATAACCTTCATGATGACGGGTTGTCAATACGGCATAACGCATGGCAAACCGCTTTGCCAATTCTGCCCAGTAATGGCCCATTTCGTATGTGGGATGGAAATGAGGCAATGCTTTTTCAAAATATTCTTTGGGATCCAGTCGTTCCAGAAACATTTTCCATTCGCCGTTGCCGTATACGGAATAAACGCCATAATGAATGAAAAGTCCGTACGCCCAATCATGAAAAATCTTTTTTTTCTCCTGCAATGTCATTTTTTTGATCTCCTGAATTATTATTTGAAATACGCATTTTGATACTTTGTGCACAAAATAAGCGTAAATTGTGCCAAAATAGAGTTTTTTCAGCCTAATATAACGCTGCAATATTATTTTTACAAGTGATTTTTATAAAAAAATGCGATTTTTTTGTTCAGTTAATATCAGATTATACTTAAATGTAGCGAAAACAAATGATTGTGATTGATACTTTATGATTTTTTTACTTTCCGTCTTCCCATTTATTTGTGGAAAGACGTTTATAAAGAACACCCGGGATTTTTTGATGGACCGGTTCATTATCGTTCTTCTTTTGCATCATCAGAATTTGTTGGAATGCGGCAGTTGCGATTTCTGAAAACGGATATTGGACCGACGTCAATTCCCAGGAACGGAACCGCCAGTCATTATCGAATGAAACAAGCGAGATTGGCTTGATTTTATGTTCGTAGGCATATTGAAGCATCAATACCGCAAGGGCATCAGAAGCGCAGACCGCAGCGGTGCATGTTTTCATGATTTTTTCCGCTTCCTGGAAGACTGCTTCTTTGCTATCATCCATGATATTTTCCGGATTATGGTAAGGGAAAAAATGACTCCAGCGTTCGATTGGGCGCAAGTTCTGTTTTTCCATGGCAAGACGGTATCCGCTGATCCGTTGGTCCTGCCAATCGGCGGGGAAATCGTAGCCGAGGAATGCGATTTTCTGATGTTTGAGTTTCAGTTGATACTCTGTTGCGATCGTACCGGATTTGATTTCATCACTGACGATTGTACAAAATCCCGGAATCAGCGGCTCGGCGTTGACGATAACGACCGGGGCATTGAGTTTTTTCAGTTGTTTCCAGTTCTCTTTATGGCTGATTTGCTGCGAACTGAGAAAGATATAACCGACGGAATGTTGTTTTTTCAGCGCGGAAATATCTTCATTTGTAATATCAATCGGATCTGTCGTCAGAATCTGATCAAATTGCTTATGCAGATTATAAAAACGGGAGAGGATCTTGTTCTGATTGCAAAGCTCATCAATGGTATGAAGCTGTGTCATCGTAAGATTCAAAATAGCATTCGGATTGACATAATCGAGAACGCCGATCGTTGTCAAACCATTCCGGAGTAAATCTTTTGTTGCCAAAGTATCCGGTTCCGGCACACAGCAGAGCATGGTCCCTTTCCGCGGGATACTTTTTACCAGCCCTTTCTGCGCTAATTTGGTATAGAGATTTCTGGCTGTGGAAAAGGTGACATTATATTCCCGGGCAAGTGTCCGGGGGCTGGGCAGAATCTGCCCGACCTGAAAAATGCCGTTGGAATAATCCTGCAGGAACCGTTTCAGAAGTTCCTGCAGGGCAATATCCATATCTCTTTGCGGGAGACGCTGGTATGTTTTCCGCTTTTCCACAATGAACCTGAAATTTTGTATATTAGAGTTCGATCTTGATGAATTTACCGGTATCGGCAGATTCTTTTGCACAGAGACAGGTCAATGTACTCAGAATACCGTCACCGGTGATCAGGTCCGTACAACTGCGTTCGCCGGTTTTCATCGTGTTGATGAAGTTTTTGATCAACTGGCGGTCTCCGCCGTAATGGCTGAGCAGCCCCTGTTTGACGGTATAATGTTCCACACTGTTATCCACAGAAGAATAAAAATGCAATTCATGGTTATTGAAATCGATTTCAAGGGATCCGAAATTACCGACAAAACGGGCACCGCGTCTTGCTGCCGCGGCATTAGCAATAAAGTTTTGTGTATGAACCATGTGTGTGCCGTCTTTTCCGCGGATGATACATTCGCCGATATCTTCGATGGCGATATCCTTGGAGATGGCACAATATCTTTTCCGGAGGAATTTTCCATCCGGCGTATAAGTGCCGCTCATTTGTTTCTTTGCTTCATCGAAGGACGGGTAAGCGCCGCGTTTATCGAAATAATATTCCGGACCGAATTCGCAGGTATGGGCATCCAGGCATTGATCGCAGGACAGTTCATAATCCTTATCGCCCACATGGTAGACTTTTCCACGCATGGCGCAAACAGTTTCCGGTTCAATCCCGCTCAGATAGATCTGATAGTCGATATCATGTACCGCTTTCTGCATAAACATACCGCCGGTCTTCTCCTGATCACGGAACCAGGTGGAAAAATAAATACGCCCCGGGGTGTCTTCATAGCCGACGGTCTGATAGATTTTACCCAGTCTTCCGGAATCAATGATTTCTTTTGCCCGTTGTGTCAGAGGACACAAGCGCATGGGGAGGGAGACCTGCGCCGGAGTGGGAGAATTACGGAATGTTTTTTCCAATTGGCGAATCTGTTCAAGAGAAATAGAAACCGGTTTTTCGATATAAAGCGGGATATGCAGCGGTTCCAATTTGCAAGCCATTTCCGTATGGAATGTGCAATAAGTTCCGATGATGATACCATCCAGTTCCGGTTTGGAAGCAATAAAGGAGTCAATATCGGTAAAGAATTTGCAATCTTTGCTGATGACAACTTGTTTTTCTGCCATTCTGCTTTTTGCAGCATCTTCATTCAGATCCATGACCGCTTTGACCTCGTATTCATCCCCGAATACGCTCAAATAACTTGCGATAGTTGCAGCCTGCAAACCGCATCCGACAATACCGATCTTAAACATAATTCAACATCTCCTTGTTGATATTTTTTATATTGCTTGAAATATACCGCAAAATATTAAAAATTCAAATTTTTATGGAGGTAATTTCAAAAGTCAGGCAAAATCTTATTTGCCAAACGGGAAGGCTTTCAATTCTTCCCCACGGTACAGTTCCCGGAACTGACCTTTTTGATCAATCTGAAATTCATCCATCTTTTTCCCGTTTTCATCCACCGCTTTCACGGTAATTTTATCCGCCGTGACTTTCACATGCAAGTAGCTGAAATTCGGATTGGAGGAATTCCCTTTCGGACCATCCACGGAAACCCAATTGACCGGAGATTTTTTCAATGCCGTCTTTTTGCGCGGTGTTCTGGCAATCAACTCGGATGTCCCTTTTGCCGCCCGCCAATAACGGTGTACGTGACCGGCAATCCAGAGATGGATCCGGCTGTCATCGGAATCGTTCCGGAGCAGAGGTGCGGTGATTTCGCGCATTTTATCTTCCAGATAACCGGCATCGATTTGCGGTTCCGGGTGAGCCAGAACGATCCGGAATTTTGCGGTCCGGAACGCTTCTGTTTTCTGTAATTTTTCCAGCCATTTTTTCTGTTTTTCGTACAAGATTCCGGGAATAATAACAGGACCGTTGTAAGAACTCAACCCCGCGTCTTTCGGCGGATAATCCCCGCAATCCAACACAATGAACAGCACATCGCCCAACCGGAAACTGTAATACGATTTTTCTCCCGGCATCAGGAAATGATCATACCAGTCTTCTGACGCAAGTCCGTTGACTTCATGATTGCCATGCACCCACACCCACGGGCGGATCGCTTCGCCTTGCCCCGGTACAAAATCAAGAAAGAATTTTTTCAACAGATCACGTTCGATATCATGGGCGTAACTGTCCGCATCCCCGACATGAACGATAAAATCTGATTTTTTATATTCCGGAAGCGCACGCATTTTTCTCATAAATCCGGCACGTGCAGCAACGGTCTGACAGGTGGTAGAGAGGGACAACTGTGTATCTCCCAGCACAAAAAATGAAAATTCTTTCCGGTCCGGATTACGCAACGTTTTTACCGGCTGAAAAACTTCCCGGTATTGCCGTTTGGTCCATAATGCACGACGCATTCCATCCAGTCCGGCTGGCGGCTCCAGCAGCACGATCCGGTATTCCAAATCTTTTCCGGAAGGAAGATCCGAAAGAAGAATACGGTGGAGACGGCTTTTTTCCCGCAAGACAAAATCACCTGCCAAATCCCATTCCCGTTTCCAGTTTTTTGTCCCCTTCACACGATAATCGATCCCTGCGGGAACCGGCTGTTTCGTAATAAAACTGAACATGACACTGTTATTTCCGGGGCGCAAAACCATTTCCGGATATGCCAATTCTGCTTTGACCGGCTGATAATCTTTCTGTTCTTTCAAGACCAGCCGCCACTCGATTTTGCGATTTGCGCCGTAACAATAATCCAGAAGAAAATTAGTACGTTTGGTGGCAATGGAAATTTCATTTTTCCCGGCGATTAATGGCAGAGCAATCGTGTGATCGTTTACTGTCACCGGCTCATAATCATTCCCCAATCCCTTGTAGCGGATATCGTAAACGATTTTGCCGTTGACTGCAACAGAAAAGATCCGGCAGCCGACACCAAGCCACATGGTTTCTGCTTTTTTCGAGTGGATATAACCACGGACAAGGGCTGCATCCCAGCCTTGTGCCAGTTTATTGAAATCAAATCCCGCCTGCGGCATTTGCAACGTAACGCGTTTGACATCTTTCAATGCTTTAAATTCCCGGACATGAGGCGTCGGACATTTCAAAAATTGTTTATCATCGGTCTTCCAATACCACGCATCCCATTGATCGGGGAGCGGAGCGGCAGAAAGCAGGAAAGCGAAGGAAAAGAACAGGGAAGTTACAAGGGATTTTTTCATTTCAGACACCTCAAATGACAGGATTATTTGTGTGCACATACAATACATCCGGAAATGTGTTTTTCAAGTTGAAACCACAGATATCCCATAAAATATTTCAAAAGAATATTGATACAAAACTCAATATCCGGATAAAACACAGGTTTGCCGTAAAACAAGCCCTGTCAGGGCGGCAAGAGTCAGGCAGCTCCGTCTTTATTTCATTACGCCGTGACAAGCCAGGGTGGAGCAGAGCGTAACCCTGGGATTAACGCATCGAACCACATTCTCCATGACAGCCACCGCGATGACGGCGTTTTGGTAGAAACGGACGGCATCGTGGTGGCAATGACATTCCCGGAACATCATTGCATTGGCGAATATGTCATTCCGTGCCGGAACGCCATATCCGTCAATGCCGGTCTTTGGTCAATGTCGTTCGACGTCTTATCCCCAGGGTTACGCTGCGCTTCACCCTGGGCTGTCTGACTCTTGCCGCCCCATCCGGGGCTTGTTTTCTGGTTAATCTGCGTTTTTTTCGAATAAAAAGTTTCGTGTTTATCTTACAAAGTAAATTTAAGAGTCCGGTGAATACCAATAAACTGCTATTTCCACATCAAAGAGATCTTTTTTAACCTTCTTTGCTTCAAAATTTTTACCGGACAGGAGTGATAATGATTATATTTTTATTTTCTTTCTGCTGCTTTACGAAAAAGGAACGGAAACTGGTTTCCGGCTCTCAAAAAGATCTTTCAGACATTTTTGATCAGTAACAGGTGTAATGGGATCTTTCATACCAGAATCCATCACCATACCCCGGGGAGCAAGGAGCCGATGCCGGGGCATTGTAATCAATTCCGGCAATCTTCAGTTCACGATAAAAGATTTTGTCTCCGGATGCGACGTACATGACTTTCCCGCAAACGGCCACCTTTTCTGCCGGAAGATCTCCGGGCAACGGCAAAATCAAATCGGTGATTCCGAACGATACAACACCCTGGATTCCCAATTCTGTTGCGGCAAGAATACGGTCGTCCGCAAGAACAGCCATATCAGATGCGCCGATTTTTGTCAAATCATGTTTCAAATGGAGCGGTGCAAGTTTATTGAGCTGTGTAAGAGAACCATCGGGCAGAATAGACATTGCAAAAATAAACCGGCGGTTTTCATCTGCAATATATAATCTCCATTTGTCCGAAGAAAGTCCGATGGCGGAAATTGATGTAAAGCAGTCGGCAACAACCGTCTTTTTTTCTTCTTTTTCGAAAAAGATCCTGCCGTCTTCGAATGTATACACCCCGCCCAGAGCTGAGATTTTTTGTTTTTCCGGAAAAGGTCCTGTATATTCCTGCCATTGGCTGTCCTCTGCCACAAGATTGCGGATCCGGATCTGCTGTGCAAGCGGAAGTACCGGGATCGTTTTCCAATTTGCCCAGAGGAATTGCATCATTCGCCGCCACAATACCACATCATCTTTATGACAACAATGACCTTCCCCGTTGAATTGCTCAAACCGGAAATCATACCCCGCAAATTCCAATGCACTGGCAGCATTCTGTGCGGCATAAAGTGAACTGCCGAAATAATAATCCGGTTCATTTGTGCCGGTGGTGATATAAAGTCTGACAGGTCTTGTTTCCGCTTTGCGAGCTATGACCATGGCTTCTTCGCCACCACGAATGGCAGAAAATGTAGGGCTGGACAAGAAGGCACGGCGGAAATAATCATTGCGGAACCAGACGGCATTCCAAGCCGCCAAGCCGCCGGAGGAATGACCTGCGATAAAGTGCAGATCCGGTTTTTCAGAAATCGATTCATTTGCAATCCGGCATGCATCCGGAATCAGTTCTTCCACCAGAAAATTTGCATAATCGGCACTGTATTGATCGAAATCCATGGCACGCGTACCCCGTTCTTTTCCGCCCGGTAAAGTAGGATGCAATGTGCCGGAAATAAGAAAAAGGATCATACCGTAAGGGATCAATCCTTCCTCCATAAATGCAGTCAGCATGGGAATCATCTTTTCCGGATCGTATTCCAACAGCACATAAAGAGCGGGAGGTTGAGGATTTTCTAAAGGCTTGGCAACATAGATACTGTACGTGTAAGCAATCCCACATTCATAATTTTTACCGTTTATAGTACAATCTTTTAATGTTTTTGCGATGTAAGATTGCTGAGTCATGATTCCACCTCATAGATGTTATACTTACCTGATATGCTTATGCCGTTCACTGTAATTTATATCTCCGGAACTTTAATTTCAATTCAAACAGTTATCTTTTTTTACAAAAAATACCAAATGAGGTCATGAGCTTTTATTTGAGAGGCAATTTCAAAAGTCTTCAAAAATGTCTGAAAACTCTTGTTGAGATCTGAAAACGGAGCGTTTGAGGTGGTTACCCACTGGGTAGCCACCCACAAACTACCATTTCCATCTCTTCAACAATCCTTTTTCAGTCAAATTTTGCCGGACTTTTGAAATTACCTCTTGAGACTTTTTTATTGGCGGGACCATATCAGTTTTATCGATCTTCTCACGTCAAAATGCCCTTAAAGTCTATCCGTATGATTGAGAACACATTCTGAAAACAATACAAAATCAATCCACCCGTAATCCGGCTTTTTGCACGGCTCCATGCCAGCCACCGGGACCTTGATTTTTTAATTCCAGAAATTCTTTTCCTTGAACATGTCCGTCAAAATAAAGAATATTGGCTTTGCCGGCTCTTAAATTCCAATCGGTTTCAGATTTACCGACTGACGGAACACGATAATCCGGTTTTGCTCCGTGTCGGAACCGGAACATGGGGGTGCAATTGTTCAACACCGCATCCCATTGTTTATCCCCGGCAAAAATCGCCAGACTTGCAGTTTTTACGAAAGTTGTTTTGCGTGGTATAAAATCACTGCGCGCAAGTGCGGTTCCCGTATCCTTATACCATGCGATCAACATTCCGTTGCCAATATAGTGTGTTAACCCGAAGGCAGAGTTTGTGTTGTTGTTCCAATCGACCTTGTACCAACGGCGTTCGGCGGGGCACATCATGGTCCCATGGGGGATACCTTCCCCGAATTTGTCTTTATCAAACTCAACACCGTATTTGAATTTGGAAAGGAGAACAAACCAGTAAAAGTAATTGCGTGCCTCTCTGTTTGCGGCTGAGGTGTCATAGTGCACCACAATACTGCTGTCGAAGTCGATCGTGTACGCATTTTGTGCCAGTCCGATATTCTTCAGATTATTTTTGCAAATCGCACCTTTTGCTGTTTCTTTGGTCTTACCCAACGCCGGAAGCAGCATCGCCGCAAGAATGGCAATGATGGCAATCACTACCAGCAATTCGATCAGCGTAAATCCCCATTGTTTTTTTGTTGCTTGTTTCCAAACATTCATAGCAGTACCTCCGGTTAAGTTGTAGGGTAAAGGCAGATTCGAAATGAAATTTCTGCCTTTACCGGATTATGGTTTTCTTACTTGATATGTACGGCAACAACATCCTGCGGCTGAACCGTGATCCGCATATTGGATGCGTTGGGATAGACTTGCTTGGATTCCCAGACAGTGGCTTTCTGACCCGGTTTCAATTTCAGGTTCCTTAATACACCTGTCATTGCTTTATCCTGACTTTCGTTGAAGATGAGAACAAGACGTTCATCACCCTTTTTCAGCACAAGCAGATTGGGATATTTGAATGTATCGGATGTGGCAAGATTATCCGCGCGGACACCATCGTGGAAAAGATCTTCGTATGCCGCGATCAAACGGGTCGCTTCGCCCATATAGTAGAATGTCCCGGCACTGCAATAAGCGGCACTTTCCAGCAAGCCGCCTTTGTGGGTGATGGCAGCCATACGGACCATGACAAGTTTCTGTTCTTTTGGATAGTAGAAGAAACTGTCGCTGGAGTAAAATGCTTTACCGAGCCAATACGTGTGATATTGTCCCATAGTGCTGTGGAAACCGGTGATTTTTTCACCCTGCTGTTTTGCCGTATCCATGGCTGCCTGATGTGCGCCGCCGGGGTATGTCTGACCGGGGAGCGGAATGGAAAGCATATCATACAAGCCTTTGGATTCCTTGTATGTCAGATGGTCGGCAGTGTTGTGATAATACCAGAGTTTGCCGCCGATTTCTTTGATTGCTTCATACGCAATGGTCAGAAGATGTTTTTTCTGCATTCTGCGCCACCACTGTCCCCACTGGGCAGCATATTTTGTGACAATGACATCATCATCCAGTTTTTCGGTTGCCGGGATCTTGAACATGGCGCGGAATCCGGCTTTGCAATCGTCGCAGAAACAATAACTGTGTGTCCAATTGTGTTTTACCGATTCCGGGTAGTTTTCATCGTTGATGAAGAAATAATTGCCAAGTCCGGTTTTTGCGACATGCTGATAATCCTTTTTCAAGGCTTCCTTGAATTCTTTCCGGTATTTATTGATGACTTTTGTCGGGCAGAATTCATTATGGAAATCTTTGACATACGCCCCCGTGTTTTGGTAGTATTTCGCCTTGAGTTCCGGATGTTTCAGCAGGAAATCATGAAGATAGGTCTGTTTACCTGCGCCCCACATGGGTACGTTGAAGTAAGCAGATGTGAAGTTGACTGCTCCCTTACGGTTGTAGTAACTTTTTATCTTTGCCTGACGGGCAGCATACGGTGTGCCGATTGTCCACCGGTAATCTCCACCGACAATATAAGAATTCAAACCGGCTTTGAATCCGTCATCCGTGGTAAGTCGGACCTGATCCAGAGATACTCTTGCACCCATGAACGGGTCATACTGGGGAAACAGGATCTTTTTCAACATTCTGCCGTTGATCGGGGGCAGTTCCGCCACTTTGATCACATTGACGATATCAGTGGTATCATTATTCACAATACGACGGAAACGGAAATCGACCTTTTCCCCTTTGGCAAACTTGTATCCATTATGACGGAAACTGATCAGGTGATAATAGGCAGACATATTCCGCACCAGTTTTGCCGGAACCTGCCAGTCGTAAGTATAACGGACGTATTTTTTGCCTTTGTAAGTGATTTTTTCTTCTTTGATTTTTTTTGTGAAGAAATGGTTGTATCTGGGGGCATCCCCGTTATCATCAATGCGGGTAAAACCTTCCGGGATCTCAATAATGAGTTTATAATCGCATTTTCCATTCGCCAGCGGATTGAAAACAGCGTGAACAAAGTTCATGGTTTCGCCGGGCGAAACACCCCAGACTTTCACGTGAGGCACAAGAAATGCCATCGGGTGATTCCCGTAGTCACGACTCCAAATCAGGTTCTGACGGAATACGACTTTTTTCAAATCGCCGGACCAGAGATAACCGTTTTTGACCGATGCACTTTTGAAGGCTTTATCCCCGCTTCCGGGTGCGGCGGCAGAAAAAACAGATGCCGTTTCCGGAGAATTCTGCAAATCAAATTTCACACCCGGAGCCGCGCCGGTTGCTTCCGCTGTGATTTCGATTGCATTAACCCCGGAAACAAAGGCAAAAGGGTATGCGCCCTTTGCCTCCCTGATTTCGATCCCGTTCAATTTTACAGATGTGATTTTTGCATCTTTCGTATTGATTTTGAACGAGGTTGCCGGAGCAGAGTTTTCCAGTTTGTTGAGGATATGTTTCCATTGCATCAAAAAATCTTCAAACTGATCGGAAATGGTCCACGGATCTTTTTTGAATTCGGCATCAAAAACGGTTTTGAATTTGTTGATCAAATCTTCCGCTTCTTTCCAGCCCGCCAGATTGCTGTATTTCTGTTTCGCACTGATGTATTCGCCTTTTTTATTCACCAATGTTTTCAGATAACGACTCTGGAACCAGTGTCTCGGCTTGCCGTTGATGCGGTCATTGAAGCCTTTGCTTTTGCCGATTCGTCCTGCAAAATAAAGTGTACCGAAACTGTGTGCATCCAATGCCGGTGAGGCAAAAGGATTCCAGCAGGATTGTTTTTCCGAAGCCGGACCGGTCATCAAGTCGCGACGGACATTGAGGTAGATTTTATTACCTTTTTTCGGGGCTGTAAGATTCAGCAGTTTCAGCGGGATACGGCTTTCAATATACCATCTGGTATTGTCTTTGGAATAAGCGGTGACCCATTCGCTGCTTTCATCTTTCAACGGTTTTTCGACCTTGCCGGGGAGTTCATTGTAGAATCCGCGATGAATACCACCGGCACCGAACATCAGAAAAATGTAAGGACTGTCCTGATACGTTCCCTTCCGGTTGTATTCATGAGAGAAAATAAAATTGATCCGGTCCGTGATGGGCCATCCATCCTGCACACGGGAACCTTCTTTGATCTTGCTGGTTTCTGATTCCCACATGGTGGCACCGATGTACAGATATTTCTCGTCATAAGCGAACTGGAATCCGGTCTGCTTTGTCACACTGTTGGTTTGTGATTTTTTCACCTGAAAAAATTTTGCTTTCGGGACATTATCCCAGAATTCCTTTTCCAATTTACCATCGATCACCGGAGCTTTTTGAGCCTGAGCGGCAAAAGTAAAGCGGTCATTTACATTCGCCAACCAGGGTAGTTTACCCATCGGTCTGCCGTACAGAGTGACCAATGATGTTACTGCCGCGAACGCCAAAAGAAACTTTGTGTTCATGTTCATTCTCCTTCTCATTTGAATGTTAATTATGCAAAAAATGACATTTTTGGTTTGACTTTCTCTACTTTCTGAAATATATTATAATACAGAATCAATGTTTTACAAGATGTAAAATTAGGTATTTTAATGCAAAATTAAGCAAATGTCATGAATTATTTTGATGATTTGAACGTAACGTATGTCGGCAGTCATAAAAGCCGTACCAATGGCAGTTCTTTGGGACCGCATGAATTTTACGGCGTCGGCTTCATGCTGGGAGATGGTTATTTGCGGCGTAAGACTACAGAGTACGATATCACCTTGAAAATGCCGTTTGTGTATTTGATCCATCCCAGCAAATGCGGTGGCGCGTGGATGACGGTTGACGGTACGCAGCGGGATAACCGGTGGTTTGTGGTGAGCGGCCCCCGTGCGGAGCGTTTGACAACGAGCCTTATGAAATATTCGGAGACGGTGGCAGATACCTTTCCGTTAAAAAATTATTCGGAATTGATGTTGATCCATCAAAAAATGTTTCAACTTTTCAATACCGTGCTGCCGTCGAGAAATTATCGTCTTACTGCTTATGTTGAGGAATTCATTGCTGCGCTTTATGATGCACTTTACCTTGCCGACCTGCAATCTCCCATTCACGAATTGATCGGCAAAGTCATTCAGCTGATTTCTGATGCGCCGGGCGGGGATTTGGATTTTGAAAGTCTGGCAAAAGAATACAAAATTTCTTATTATCATCTCCGGCGGCGTTTTGTGGAGATCACCGGTGTCCCGCTGCACGAATTTGTGTTGCAGAAACGGTTTACTATGGCTGTGGCAAAATTGAAAAGCGGCACGGAAAGCATTAAAGAGATTGCAGACAGTTGCGGCTTTTTCAATACGTCCGACTTTTCCCGTTTCATTAAACGGCGATCCGGTTTGACGCCATCCGAATTAAAAAAACAACCCCAGTACCTGGAAGTGTGACCGGGGCGTGATTCCGTTTGTTTTGAATTTGTTTCTTCAGGAAAATTTATATTCCCTGCGGTAATATTCATTCCCCAATTTATCCAAATCGGAAGTCATAACAAAAATCGATCCGGCACCGGTTAAATTCCGGCGGTAACCTTCTACAAACATCTGCTGTGCCCGGTTATGGATCGGGAGTTCGTCCGGCGGGACATCCCCTCTGCCGAACAGGAAACTCATTCCGGTACGTCTTCCGAAAGATGCAGTCGGTGTGGCATAACATTCTTTCCGGAACCGTACCATATTGGAATCCGGCGCAATGATTTCCCATCCCGGATTCAGGATCCAGGAATTACAACAGAACAACGGCACATGCTTGTTGAAATATGTGTTGAAAAATCCAACCGCTTCTTTCATGGATGATACAACATCTTCAAACGACAGTCTGCCGCACGCTGGAATGTGGAGTGACGGGCAGAGATCCCACGGGGAAACAGCACAATGCCATTCGCTTTTTTTCAATGTTACCGGATGCACAAAATCCGGAAGCGCAGCGGCATTGCAGCGGATCCCGGTAATGGTTTCCGCGGTATCATGAATGTATGCCGTATTCACCACTTCATCATCCGGATCAGCAAGACGCCCATCCGCACGGAATTTCCATCCGTCACGACAAAGGACTTTCAAGTCGCCCTGATCGTTGGTATAGATCAACGGCAGCCAGTCGGGAATGGTGTGCATCCAATATTCCAGTCTGCCGATCCGGAACAAACTGGGGGTAACATAATGTGACATCCAACCGAATCCGGCTTCACGCCCGGGAATACCGTTATTGGCTTCTGCATATGCAAGGGTTGTCCCGCCGATCCAGGACAGGGTATCGAGCGTATATTTTTCCGAAATATGCAAGACATCATGAGCTTTTTTCAAATAGGGGTAAATCCCTGCGGCAATCATCAGGGAAAACATGCCGGAATATTCCGGTCCGAGGAACGGGAGATGCCCTTTCGGATGTTTGCAATTCACAGGTATTTTCAATTCAAAATTGCTTTTGCAGAGAATATGTCCCAATAAAGCGACTTCCGGATGTTCTTTAGCGATCCGCAGAACTTCCCGGACATATGGCAGCGCATCATCCAGAGAAAACGGGGTACGCAAATGAGGAAAAACGGAAGTGAAAAAGGCTTCATCCAGAAAGAAGGGGAGCGTGTCCGCCGTCCAATCATCAGTTAATGATTCCCAACGTTCCTGCAGATTGATTGCATCCACGCCGGTGATTTGCATTACATCGCAAAAAGATTTACCGTCTGTCATTTTCTTTTACCCGCATGATTTTTTGCCAGTTCCATCATCGGCATCCATTCGATCTGTTTGCCGAAAACTTTATTCATCCGCTGCGTCAAAGCATCCAACCCTTCCAGACCGATACAGCGTCCATCGGAATACAAACTCTGCCAATGGCTGATAAAGACGATAGGCAATCCCTGTTCAAAAAACTCCCGCATCAACCCGGTTTTACCATCCGGACTCAGGATTTCATCAATATTCTTTTTGACATTCTGCCGTGCCTGACGGGCTGTGACCGGATTCTGTGTCGGCCAGAAAGCATCATGGATATTATTGGGAACAGAAATAACTTTTCCGGTTTCCGGCGTATCGAACATGACAACCGGTTTTACCAGATCATCTCCGCTGCTGTGGAGAAAATAAAAACATTCATCCACATTCATAATCTTGCGGAATGCCCTGCCGATCCCCCGTGCATAATGATCTTCATTTCTCATACCGGCATCCCAGGGAGAGGTGACACCGGTTGGATTCAATCCGGTATTTTTGAGGATTTCCAACGCCAGACTGATATATTCCGTAATTTCATCTTCTGTGCAGCTTGAAATGTAAAGATTTTCCAGAACGGGCTTTTTGTAAGCAAGATAATGGGTCAGGATTTCCGGTGTGATGGAAAATACCGGCTCGATCTGCTCTTTGATGAGTTTGATATATTGTTTGACGATCGGAGTCGGGACCTGCGTGACCTTGCCATCCAGTCTGCCCAATCCGGCAGGCATGGGAACAACAGAAAATTTTCCCATGATGTTATTACGTTTGCAAACTTTGGAAAATTCTCTGAGAAATGCCGGAGGAATGATCAATTCATGCCATGTAGCCAGATCATGAAAATGATACATATTGACGGGTCCGCCATCGTCAAGGATAAAAGAGACTGGAACAGTTGTCATAGTAATTACCTTGTGTTTTTTTACATCGATTGAAAAAGTTGTATCTTCTTGTAATATATCACATAAAAAACAGTTTGCAAGATGCAGAATTAAATAAAATCATGCAAATTTTGACGTTATATATTTTTTGCCTCTTCGACGTTTTGTTCCATAAAATCAAATCTTATTTGAGTTTAATATTCTCTGAAGTTTATGCCTTTTCGATTTTAAATACCCTCGGATTTATACAAGAAAAGAACTCAACGTCCGAATAAGCTGAGATGAATC
>JAFVSW010000047.1 GCA_017503545.1 Lentisphaeria bacterium
CAAGTGGGGAAAAGTGGGGACATTTTGTTAAAATTTGAGCGTAAAACTGGCGGAGAGAGGGGGATTCGAACCCCCGAACGGGAAATACCCCGTTAACGGTTTTCGAGACCGCCGCCTTCGGCCACTCAGCCATCTCTCCGTATGTATGAGGAATATAAGCATACTTTACACGCAATTTAAAATAATTCAAGAGAAAGAAAATAAAAAATTTGATTATTTTCAAAAGGTGTGATATATTATATGAATGTAGTCATTTTTCAGAAACTCTGACATCCGGTCAGAATGATTGAAAGGAGTAGTGTAACCGAAATGGAAACAAAACGTAAAGTATTCCGCTGCGATATCCGCAGCGAAGAATGCAAAGGTTGTGAACGTTGTGTTGTGGCTTGTCCCAAAGGCGTTTTGAAGATGGGAACAGAACTCAATCAGATGAGTTTTCCCTATGTACAGTATACAGGCAGTGGCTGTATCGGCTGCGGCGGATGTTTCTACACCTGTCCGGAACCCGGTGCTATCACCATTGTAGAAATCGTGGAGGATTGATCTATGGCCAAGACGAATAAAATCCTGCTCAAGGGTAACGAAGCTGTCGTTTACGGCGCATTGCTCGCCGGTTGCGAATGTTATTTCGGTTATCCGATCACTCCTGCCAGTGAAATCGCACACGCGTCTGCACGGATGTTCCCCCTTCTCGGTCGCGTATTCATCCAGGCAGAATGTGAAATTGCATCCATCAACATGGTATATGGAGCAGCCGCTGCCGGCAGACGCGCAATGACTGCTTCTTCCGGTCTCGGTATCAGTTTGAAACAGGAAGGTGTTTCCTATATTGCCGGTGCGGAATTGCCGGCAGTTATCATCGACGTTATGCGCGGTGGTCCCGGTCTGGGCAACATTGCGCCGGAACAGTCTGACTACAATCAGATCACCAAAGGCGGCGGACACGGCGGATACAAATGTATTGTTCTTGCGCCGGGTTCTGTACAGGAAATGTGCGATCTGACCATGTTGGCATTTGATTTGGCAGATGAATACCGTACGCCGGTTTACGTGCTTGCAGACGGTGTGATCGGTCAGATGATGGAAAAACTGGAATTGCCGGAACCCCGTGAACGTCGCGCGCCGCAGGAATGGGCTTTGGCACGGGAAAACAAAACTCCGAACTGTGTCAGCTCCATCTATATGGATTTGGAAGATCTGGAAGCACTGAACATCCGTTTGAACAAGAAATATGATGAAATCCGTGCGAAAGAACAGCGTGCGGAAGAATATTGCATGGACGATGCGGAATTTGTCTTTGTTGCCTATGGTATTTCCTCCCGTATGACCCGTACTGCCGTGGATGAACTGCGTGCAGCAGGTTACAAAGTGGGCTTGATCCGTCCGCAGACCTTGTTCCCGTTCCCGGATAAAGCCTTGAACAAGGCATTGGATAACGGTGCAAAAGCCTTCTGTGCGGTGGAAATGAGCAATGGTCAGATGATCGACGATGTAAAACTTGCCATCAACTGTCAGAAACCGGTCCATTTGATCAACCGTATGGGCGGATTTGTTCCCAGCGTGGAAGAAATCGTGGAAAGAGCGAAAGCGATTCTGGATGGAGGTGCAAAATGAAAGAAATTGTAAAATATTCCCGTCCGCAAGGATTTTTTGAACGTTTTGACCGCCGTCCCGGTCCGATCAAAACCAATATGCACTACTGTCCGGGTTGCGGACATGGTGTTCTGCACAAACTCATTGCTGAAGCGGTTGCCGATCTCGGTTTGAAAGATCGTGCAGTTCTGGTCTGCCCGGTGGGTTGTTCTGTGTTTGCTTATTACTATTTTGATTTTCACAGCATTGAATGTGCGCATGGCCGTGCCCCCGCAGTGGCAACTGCCATCACCCGCGCCGATCCGGAAAACGTGGTGATCGGTTATCAGGGTGACGGTGACCTGGCATCCATTGGTTTCAACCAGATTCTTCAGGCTGCAAACCGTGGCGAAAACATGTGTGTCTTCTTTGTCAACAACGCAATTTACGGTATGACCGGCGGTCAGATGGCACCGACAAGTCTTCCGGGGCAGAAGACCCAGACATCTCCCTGCGGCAGAAACGTTGCTGAAACGGGTTATCCGATCCGTGTTGCGGAAATGATTTCTCAGTTCCAGGCCCCGGTATATGTGGAACGTTGCGCACTCAGCTCCATGAAAAACATCATGGCAGCCCGCAAAGCGGTCCGCAAAGCCATTCAGAATCAGGTCGATAAAAAAGGTTTCTCCTTTGTGGAAGTTCTCTCCGGCTGCCCGATCAACCTGAAGATGAAAGCCAAACAGATGAATGAATTCATCGATGAACAGATGACCAAATTCTTCCCGCTCGGCGTATACAAAGACGAAGCCGCGGACCGTGAACCGATCCAGCGTGCAACTCCGATTTTTGAACCGGCGAAAGTCAAAGAATTGCTGTTCCCGGAAGAAACAGAACGTGCAGTGGACGATTCCTATCGTCCTCAGGCATCTGTCTTTGATGAAGAACGCCGCATCAAGATCTCCGGCTTTGGTGGTCAGGGTGTGCTTTCTCTTGGTTACATTCTTGCCACGATGGGCAAACTGAGAAACTTCAATGTTTCCTGGCTGCCTTCTTACGGACCGGAAATGCGCGGTGGTACAGCCAACTGTTCCATCGTGTTCAGCAAAGGTCATGTGGGTTCTCCCCAGGCGGATCACAACTGCAATCTGATGATTTGCCTCAATCAGCCCTCCATGGATAAATTCCTGGGTGAATTGAGTGAAGAAGGTGTTCTGCTGTATGATACATCCACGATCAAACAGCCGACAGTCAAACCGGGTCAAACAGTTTATGGTTTGGCAGCTTCCGACCTGGCAAACACATTGGGCGACCAGCGCGTGGCAAACTCTGTGATCCTCGGTGCGATCGCCGCCATGATGGAAGAATGTTTCCTGGAAGGCGAAGAAAAAGCCGACATGGATCGTGTTGCCTATGAAGCAATTCAGGAACACTTTGCAAAGAAACCTGCGGTTGCTGAATTGAACTGGAAGGCCTACCAGCTTGGTAAGACCTCTATCACTGTCAAATTCGGTGCCAGAGTAAAATAATCTGTTGAATAAACGACAGAACACGGGGAAAAAACCTTTCTTTGTAAAGGCTTTTTCCCCGTTTTTTATATTGCAGACAGTTGATGATGTATAAAATCGTTGTATTACTTTTGATCTTAAGTCCGGGATTGTATTGTTTTTTTGAGCCGCTGTACTGTTTTCTTGGTGTGGGACTGTTCACTGCATTATTATTTTTCGTGGATAAAGCAGCGGCATTGCGTCAGAAATGGCGAATCCCGGAAAAAGTATTGCTTCTGGCGTGTCTGATGGGTGGAGCAGTATTCGGATTGGCAGCCATGATCTTATGCCGTCACAAAGTTGCGAAACCGAAATTTTTCATACCGGTCATGCTGATCATTTTTTCACAAGTCGTAGTGTTTCTGATGTGGAAATACAAATTTATTCCGCTGTAACCTGTAATGTTGTATCGGGCAAATCGATCGTGATCAGAAAAACCGTTCCTTCACTGACACGTGATGTTACATTTATTTTCCATTGATGCGCCTTGACGATTGCGTCCACCAGAGCCAAACCAAGTCCATTGCCTTGTAAATGCCGACTGGCATCGCTGCGGTAAAAGCGTTTAAAAATCTGCGTCAAATCTTTTTCTGCGATACCGCAACCGGAATCCGCGATCCGCAAAAAAAGTTGTTTTTCATCAGAGTTCAATGAAACAGAAACAAACCCTTTTTCCGTAAATTTGAGGGCATTTTCCATCAAATTGGAAAGAAGTCGCTGCAACAGATTTTTATCGGCATGAATATATCTGCTGTTATCCGGCAGAGATAAATACAGTTTCAAATTTTTTTCTTCAAAGACAGGTTCAAAAAACTCACAGAAATCCCGTAGAAATGCGACAAAATCAATTTGTTCTTTCCGGATCTCGCCGGGTCGGGAATTGGTACGGGAAATATCCATGATCGTGGTAACGACATTTTTCAGCCGGTTGACTTCTTCCGCAATGGAAACACAATCCGTCTGAACATGATCCGGCAGATTGCGATCGGTAAGCAGCAGTTCGATGATTCCGGAAATTCTGGTAAGAGGAGTACGTAAATCATGAGCGACATTATCGGTAACCATTTTTAATTCCTGGAGCAGATTTTCTGTTTTTTCGTTCATGTCATTAAAAGTTTGAACCAGTTCGCGGATCTCCTTATCTTCCGAATGAAGGGCACGTACTCTGTACCCGTAATTTCCGGACCGGATCTTATGCATGGCAAGGGTCGTTCTTGTGATACCGCGAATAAATCTTCCGGTCAGGACCCATGCGGAAACGGCACCGGCGGCGGCAATGATCAGCAGTAAAACGACACCTGCGGCAGACACAATGGTATTCCATTGTTGAAAATTACGGATATTGACTCCGATGAGGAGAAAATTGCCGTCAGACAAAGTAAATTTTTTATATGCGAAATGACTGAATACAGTAAGTTTTTTACTGGAACACAATTGTTTATATTGAGTATCGGAGAGGATATTATTTCCGAATTGCAATAAAATCTTTCCATTGGGATCATAAAAAGCGATAAACAGATTTTCCTGTCCGGAAGAAACAAGAAGTCGGGAAAAATATGTTTTCAAACGGAACCGGTTATTCTCCGTATTGATCCATTTTGAGTACACGGATTTTTCTTTTTTCTGCACGCGCATTTCGTAATATTTGCCGTCGTGAATTGCAAATGCGGTAAGAATTTTTTTATCATCAGTATTGGCTGACGGGATATGCCGGCTTCCGACGTAAACGATTTGGAGATCATGAAATTGCTGTTTTAAGACATTGAAATCATCTTCCGGGTAAGCCTCCGGCGCAAGGATTTCATTATACATTTGCAATTTAGTGCCAATGATATGAACTTTCTTGCTGTGTTCCGCAATTTGCTCCAGATGTTTTTCCATTCCCCGGTAAAACAAACAGTGCATAAAGAAAAAAATCAATAAAATAATGCCGGAACACGAAATCAGAAACAAAAGTGCATAACTGAATGCGATCCGTAATTTCAGAGACGGATGGAGCATTTCATTCCAGAACATAACCGACTCCGCGGACCGTATGGATCAATTTGCGTTCAAAAGGGACGTCCACTTTTTCCCGCAGTTTATAAATCCGTGTTTCCACGACATTCGTCTGCGGGTCAAAATTATACTCCCAGACATGCTCCATGATCATCGTTTTTGTTACGACACGTCCGGCATTCCGCATCAGATATTCCAATAAATCGAATTCCCGGGGCGGCAAGTCGATCCGTTCTGCACCACGTACTACCTTCCGCGTCAACAGATTGATCGTCAAATCGGCAACCGTCAATGTTGTCGGTTCGGCACTGTTCAGGGAAGACCGCCGTAACTGAGCCTGAATATAGGCAAGTAATTCGGTAACAGAAAACGGTTTCGCCAGATAAAGGTCGCCTCCGGCATGAAGTCCGCGCACTTTATCTTCGACCGAAGCACGTGCGCTCAAAATGATCAAAGGGACTGTGATATGTGCCCGCCGGATATTTTCAATAACAGTAAAACCATCAATCAGGGGCAGCATGACATCCACGATCCCCAGATCAAATTTTTCTGTTTTAGCCAGCATCAAACCACTGCTGCCATCGGGGGCATATAAGGTAACATACCCGGCCTCCTTTAACGCAGTCAGAAGGAAATCTGCTGTTTTTTTATCATCCTCAATTACCAGAATCCGCATAAATCCGCAACCTTTGTTATTATTCCGGTGAGTAATATATTTCAATTTACAAAAAAAAGCAAGTTCACGGGGAAAAAAAATAAAGGATGGCATTTTTCATTTTAAGCACAAAATTCAGTTATAATATCCGAAGATAACTGAAAAGTGTATTTTCTGACTATCTTCCGGTGAAATTTCCATGCTACCTTACCGCATAACATGGAGTATGGAATTGAAATGCTGAAAACGTCTGTAAAAAATAAAATCATCACTTCCCTTTTGTGGAGTTTGTTCATTGCCGTTTTTATTTGTTTCCTTTGCGATATAAAGAACAACACACTGTACGGCAACAGCAGCTGGCAAAGTCTGTTCTTTCTGGTTGTATCCTTCTTTGTACTGGCATATATGCTGTTCGGGGCGATTTGTGCATATTTATACAAACCGGCAGTTACGTTATCCGATGAACAACTTCCCGGCTGCACCGTGCTTGTGCCTGCCTATAATGAGGGGAAACATGTGGCCGAAACCCTGTTCAGTCTTTTTGATTCGGATTATCCGGCGGACAAATTGCAGATCATTGCGATCAATGATGGATCACAGGATGATACGCTTTTCTGGATCCGTTCCGCAGAAGAAAAATCCTCCGGCAGATTGCAAGTGATCGATCTGCAGAAGAACGGCGGTAAAAAACACGCATTGTATTGCGGGATCCTACGGGCGGAACATGATATTATCGTGACCGTCGACAGCGATTCCATTGTCACACCGGAAAGTTTACGGAATATGGTTTCCGCATTTCAGGGGAATGATATTGGAGCGGTTGCAGGTAATATCCGGATCAAAAATCTGGAAGGCGGCATGATACCGCGGATGATGGATGTGGGATTCATGTTCGGCTTTGAGATCATCCGTTCGGCACAAAGTATATTGGGCTGTGTCATGTGTACTCCCGGGGCATTGAGCGCATACCGGAAAAGTCTGATTCTGCCGTTTCTGGATCAATGGCTGCACCAGAGATTTCTGGGGACTCCAGCAACAATCGGGGAAGACCGCGCCATCGCGACAATGATCCTTCAGCATGGATACCGGATTGTGTTTCAGCATAATGCAGTTGCTTTTACGTGTATACCGGATACTTATGTACGGTTCTGTAAAATGCTTCTCCGCTGGCTGCGCAGTGATGTGCGGGAAAATTACCTGATCGCCTGTCACGGGGCAAAAGTATTTCAGCCGTTCCGGTTGAAATATTGGGGATTCGTCTTCCATCTTATTTTCCAAATTCTGTCAACAGTTTTCCCGATAATTGCGCTTCCGGTTCTGTTCCGGATGTGTATGACCATGTCTCTTACGGAAGTTTGGCATTCCCTGTATTACAGTACGGGGATCGGTTTTATCAGTGCTTTGATCCCGGCAATGATTTATGCGGTCCGTATTTCTCCTCTGAATGCGGTATGGGCATTGGTGTATTCCGTGTACAATGCCGTTCTGTTAGTATGGATCCCGATTTATGCGTTATTTACAGTACGGAATACGCGGTGGTTGACCCGGGAGCTGGGATCCGGCAAAACCGCGATGCCATCCGGTGGGATAACAAGTACTGAAATTCGGTAAAAAAACGTTATAAAACCATGATTTTTACTTGACGAAATGCGTTCTGCGGTGTATTTTACCGGATGTATAACAGTATCTCAGAACAAGGAACAGAAATCATGGGCATTTATGGAGAACAGGAACCGCGCAAAAGTACGCTGATTCTGTTTATAACACTCATATTCCTGTTGGCATATCCATTGTGGCATATCGGAGAACGGGAGTTATTCTGGAATGAGGGGAAATACGCTTGTATTGCCGCCGATTCCATGGAATTTCCGCCTGTCATGATGCCGCATGGTCAATTCGATGCCAGCGTATATCCGCTGTATCCTATGCTGGTCAAAGCGGTATCCCAATGCTCCGGATTCAGTATGGAATTCTCGTTGCGGGCTGTGTCTGTTCTGTCGTTGTTTCTTCTGACGTTGATCGTCTGTTTTGCCTGTTACCGTGCCGGCGGCGTACAAGCCGGAGCCGCGGGTGCCGTTGCCATGTTTACGACCATTCTTTGCGGTGAAAAGTCGATTGAGGGCTATCCCACCATGTTGACTGCTTTGATTCTTTACGGCGGTTGGCTGTTATGGTTTGAATTCACATTATCGAAGGGCAATTGGAATTATGCCTGGTTATCTGCGGGGATATTCGGCGCATTGGCGTATTATTCTGCCGGACCGACCGGACTGTTTCTGTTTTTTGCGCCGCTGCTTGTTCAGCAGAGACCGTTGAATATCTGGACAAAATTGCGTTACAGCGGGTTATATGCCGCGCTCTTCATCATTGTTGTAACCCTGCTTCTCTATTATGCACCGCAATGGAATTTGCAGAAACCGGCACCTGCTGTGGAATCATTCAGTTTTTCCGGATGGCTGAAACATTTAGCGACTTACCCGTTTATGCTGATCGTTCGTTTCCTGCCCTGGTCATTGCTCCTCTGGGCTCCGTTCTGTGCGGCATTGATCCCCTTGGGACGCAATCCGTTGTTTGAAAAATACAACCGGGTTCTTTTCTCTGTGACAGCAGTAATATTGTGGTTGAAACCGGGTGCCAGCCGGGAAATGCTTTATCTGTTGCCGTTGATCGCGACGATGGCGGGAATCGATTATTGGATCGTTGTCCGCCGGTATGGCTGGAAGATCCTGAAAGTTATGCGTATTTATGGGTGGACGCTGTTGGTATTGAGTGCTGTTGCGTGCGGATTTCTGTTCTGTCCGGAATCGTTATTGTTGTATTTGCAACCGTTGTTCAATGCCGTTGCTTACCGTGAAATTTTACAGCCTGTTTATCTGCTGCTGGGGCAGATCGTTGCGGCAGCGGTATTGATTTCCATCGGGTTGTATTTCACCCGTTATTATATTCGTATCTGGCTGGTTACAGCATTGTTTTTCTGTGGTACGATGCTGCTTTTCTGGTCAACGGTCTATCCGGTCCGGACTGCATCCCACGAGAAACGGGATTTCGGCAATCAAATCCGCCGGATTCTGGATAACGAAGCGGATTTCAAGAAACTGCAGAAGAAGGTTTTGTATAAAGATTCAGCCATTTCCGGCTTGTATGGGGAATGTTATTACATGAGTATACCGGTAAAAAGTGTGGATATCAAAATGAATTTTCAGCAAAATGAAGAATTTGTTTATGTACTTTCAACCGGTGTACCGTCGTCCTCCGAACGCGGTTGGAGCCGGTTGTATGATATGGAATACAAAGACAAGCACCTTTATTTGTACAAAGGTCAGCTCAGAAAGGATGAATATGATGACTACGGAGACGATTGAGAAGAAACAATTTCTTGCCTCCGCCGCCCCGGCTGCAATCGAAGAATTTGTGAAAAAATCCGGCGAAAGTGCATTCCGGGCAAAACAAATTCTGGAATGGGTTCACCGCCGCCGGATTGCAGATCCGGCTAAGATGACCAATCTTTCCACTGCGTTGCGGAAATCTCTGGAGCAGGAATTTATTTGCAATGCAGTCAAAATTACTGAAACATACCCCGCCGATGACGGGTCCTGCAAATATTTGCTCTCTCTGCATGACGGCGAGGAAGTGGAATGTGCAACGATCCCTGCCGAAGACGGACGCACCACTTTCTGTCTCAGCACACAAGTCGGCTGCCCGGTCCGCTGTGCATTCTGCTCCAGCGGTGCAAATGGTCTGGTGCGGAATCTTGCCGCCGGGGAGATCGTGGAAGAATTTTTTGCTCTTTGCGGTGTGATCGGTGGAATGCCGGATAATGTGGTAATTATGGGGGTTGGCGAACCAATGCTCAATGCGCAGAACCTGATCGCTGCCCTTGATATTATTTGCGCACCGGATGGGGTTGGTTTGGCACAACGCCGTATCACCATTTCCACCAGCGGGTGGACACCGGGTATCCGTGCCTTGATCGAGCATGGCAAGCAATGGAATCTGGCAATTTCCCTTCATGCGCCGGATGACAAGACCCGTGCTTTGCTTATCCCCGATAAATTCCGCAAACCGATCCGGGAAATCCTGTCTGTATGTGAAAAACACAGGGAAGTGACCGGTCGTCTTCTGACGCTGGAATATGTTCTGCTTGCGGGAATCAACGATTCCGTCCGTCAGGCACAGGCATTGGCAGAACTGGCACTCGGCGCACGGGCAAAAGTCAATCTGATCCCTTACAACAAAGCCAATGGCGCATTTGAACGTCCTTCCAGAGAAACGATCAAAGCCTTTGAAAATATGTTGAAAACCCGCCGGGTCCCGGTAACAGTCCGTGTGGAAAAAGGGTCCGGCTCTCAAGCGGCATGCGGTCAACTCCGCGGTGCCAGACTGAATAAAAAGAAAGGATGCTGAACATGATGAGACACTTCAATAAAAAATCCCCTGCTGCGTTCATACGCTTTTCCGGCCGCCGGTGTGACTTTTTACGGATGTGTCTTGTTTGCAGTATTCTGACGGCTATATTCTGTTTGACATCCGCCTGTTCTTCCACATTGCCTGTGGGAGATAAAACCCAGTTGGATTTGATTGAAACGATCCGGGATCCGCGCCGGACGGATTTCAAGGCGGCACTTGCCAAAACATCAGATCTGAATTTTGTGGATGAATCCGGAAAAACACCTTTGATTTATGCCATTGAACGCGGTAATAAATTACAAATCAGTGACTTATTGAAACACGGAGCGGATCCGGCATTACAGGATCGGATAGGTTATACCGCACTTCATCATGCTGCAGTTTTGCCGGACAGCACGGCATTGTTAGTTCTTCTGCAAGCCGGTGTTTCTCCGGATTTGCCGGGCGGCGATCAAGTGCAGAACAAAACGCCTTTGATGGAAGCCGCACGGATCGGGGAAGCCGCCAATGTGGAATTGCTGTTGAAACACAAAGCAAATCCGTTATCACAGGATGTACACGGGCGCACCCCGTTGATGTTTGCGGCTATGGCTCCGAAATATGCAAAACGGATCGTTCAAACCCTGCTGAATCATGGTGCAGACCATACCCAGGCGGATGAAAACGGTCATATTCCTTTATTCCAGGCAATTATTCAGAAAAATCAGGCTGCGGCACTGCATTTGCTTGCTTTACTTCCTGATTTTGACAAGAAAAGTAAATTTATGTTGATGGGATTGGCAGCGATGCGTCATGCCATTTCCTCCGGCAATGCCGATATGGTAAAAGAAATCCTGAAGAAAAAACTGCCGGTCAATTATGACCTCTCTGTGGTTTATAAAACACTGCGGTTCGCCACGGTGGAAGGCTGGTATAAGATCCTCGCCGCAAATGGTGTGATCAATGATGGCAAGACCCCCATTTTCTGGGCGGCACAGGCCGATAATACAGAAATCATCAAGATCCTTTTGGATGCCGGTGCCAATCCGACGGCAAAAGATCATGCCGGAACATTGCCTGTTGATTATGCACGTCAGAGAGACACGTCCAATCTTCTCAAATCAGCGGCAAAAAAATGGCGGGCAGAACAACACCGGAAACTGAATGGTGAAAAATAATATAAAGTGTTTTTCTCATGCCGGAATCCAATTGTATTCTTTTGCGTTTGACTCCATTCCGGGAAAACACAGTCATTGCCGCATCCCTTTCCCCGGAATACGGCAGATTGGATCTCTTTCTGCCCGGCGTTAAGAAAACCGGCAAAAAACAATTTCCATCGGTTGGATTGTTCCGGGAATTGGCAGTGGATTTCAAACCGCCGAAGGACGGTTCCACATTATGCACACCGCGTACCATTGATATTGTCCGGATCCATGATTCTCTGGTGGAAAATACCCGTAATTATATGGCTGTGTGTTCCCTTGCCGCATTTTTACTGCGGAATTCCCGGTTTATGGTGGAATTACCACGGACGTATCAGGCATTATCCGTCATTCTCGCGCGATGTGCTGCAACAAAAACGGATATGACCGGGTTCATGCCCTATGTCAAACTGGTTTTTCTCCATGAAAACGGTTTCGTCTCTGTCCCGCCGGAAAAACAGAAAACACTGGATTCCATTTTCGACTTTGCATTGGGAATCACTTCCGAACCGCCGCCGTTCAATACCTCCTATTACGGCAGACTGATCCAATGGATCGATGCACTGGTCAGTCTGCATTGCAATCAGGATGGTTGAATTCAGTTATTTTGTCAATTCGTTGTTACTTTCGCCATCATAAACTGTGCCGGAATTCCATACCGGAGCCTGACCGCGCACCTGCTGCTGCAGAAAACCGAAAGCCGGGCCGTAAAGGATGTCATGACTGCCTTCAAAAATGGTGATCCGGGTATTACCGGAAACACGGCGCAACAAGACTTTGTACGGACCATACGCCGCATCATCCCCATGGAATTGCAAGTGTTCCGGAATCTTTTCTGTTTCCACCATGTAAGCAATATCTTCGCTGGAAAAACGGTCCGCTTCATCCGCAAGAAGATTGAACGCATCAAACGCCTGACTGATAGGCACGGAGCCGGTATGGCCGTCATGGATCCCCGTTCCGATATCAACGATCGTTTTATTTTTTGCATCGGCAAGGTATGTGACCGGAGAACGGTGTGCCGCATCCTTTGCCACAGCCTCATCCGTTCCCGGATTGCCGCCGCAAACATCTTCGATATGTTTCCAGTAATGACGCTGTTTTTCAAAACATTGCTGATGCCATTTGCCCACATTGGAAATGGGACACCAGGAAGAAACAGCCGTCCACAATCCGGAAGCACGGGCAGCCAGCAGCAAAGAAGCATGTCCGCCGCCGGATCCGCCGACCAGATAAATCCGGTCTGTATCCACCTTGCACACACTTTTTACATAATCGACACAGGATTTCAAATCGGAAACGACCAGATCCGATCCCAGCGCATCCGGGGTCCAGTTCGGTCCGCGGAAATGGGGATAAATCAAATGCCAGTTCAATTTTTTGCAACGGATCAAATAAGAAGTCCAGTCGGAATCATAGCCGAAACTCCAGGTATGAAGTGCCACAACCAACGGGCGGGGTTCATCACCGGCGGCTTTATAAAAACATGCCGGTTGCATTGTCTGATCAAGTTCGGAAAGAAATTCAATTTTGTAATCAAGTTGTTCCATTTTCATATCTCCTGTTCGGATTTTTGATTGTTATTTTTCTTTTTCTTTTGCAATTCCACCAGCCTGGCTCCGCCGGCACATAATTTTTCCCATCCTTTGAACTTCCAATGAAAGGGAAAATCACGACATTGCTTCGGCTTGACAGACTGGATTTGACAATACCGTGTGTCCGCATCATAATACCGGCAGGAACCGTCTTCCTTTTCCATCAGGGAAAGAGAACGGCGGTCCGGTGTCAATACCGTATGTTTATCAATAAATTCCTGTAAGGGAATCCCAAGATATTCTGCAATCTGTTTCAATTCCTCATCCGTTACGCGGACCGGACCTTCCCACCGGCAGCATGTTCCGCAGCAGAGACATTGAAATTGAGAAAGATCCAATTCATTGTGATCCGGTTCTGTCATAACAGATCCCCGTTCTGATATTGTTCCAATATCCCGCAGCAACCGGAATAAACATCATCCCATGTCGTGCGGAAATCGCCGCTGTACCAGGGATCATCCACTTCCTGCCCGGGGCGGTCGGCATAATCCAGAAGAAGACGGCATTTCTGTTCCGGGTCATCCCCAAGGATCCGCATCAGATTCCGGATATTACGCTGATCCATACAAATCAGCAGATCCCATTGATCGTATTCCCGGCTGGTGACCTGACGTGCGGTTTTACCGGCACAGCCGATCCCGTGTTCCGCAAGGATCCGTCGTGCCGGAGGATATACACTGTTTCCCAATTCTTCCGTACTGGTGGCGGCGGAAGCGATTTCAAAACGATCCTCAAGACCGGCTTTTGCTACCAGATCTTTCATCACGAATTCCGCCATGGGACTGCGGCAGATGTTGCCGTGACAGATAAAAAGAATACGTACTTTTTCCATATTTTCAAATCCTGTTATCCAATTAACCGCAAATCTGCGTTTCCTGCTGATTTACAGCGGCAAGGGCATCTTTCAGCTGATTCAATTTCCATTCCAGATTATCCGGTGCCGTTGTATAACGCATGGAGGGTTCCCAACCGAGACGGGAATCGTATTCCACCAGCGGGATCGTTTCCCGGACGTTCTGTTCTTCATCCGCCAGAATTTCCCGCATCAGTGCCAGGGCGGCACGTTTTTCCGGAATGGCGGAATCCTTGTTCTGAACAAGCAAGCCGTTCTGATAGAACCGTTTCACATTCCGCATGGTACGGATGGTGTGTTCAATGAATTCGCCGATCGCGATCAGGCGCAATGCTCTTTCTTTACAAACATCCGGCACGGAATCCAGTACGGATTGTAATTTCACATTACCGGCATGGATCAAAGCCAATTCTTTTTCTGCCATGGCAATGTACGGTGCCACATAATCTTCCGGCATTTTGAATTCACTGAATACATGGGGCCAACCGCTGCCGAGACGTTTCCCGTTATGATATTCATAGCGGGGATGCAGCGGCGGCGGTAATTTTTCACCGGGGAATACAAAAGGATAAACCGGTCCTACACGTAACGGTCCGTACTGGTCAAATTCCCGCGCAGGATGATAATACATGGCATCACTCCAATCCCGCCATGCCGTCACTACAGTTTTTGCATTATCCGCACCGAAATCACGGGCGGCAATCGCAAGCAGATAATTTTCATCCAACGTCATTTCTTCTGTGAATGCAACTTTTGCCAATTCGGAAATAAAGGACGGAGTAAAGCCGTAGTGATGACATTCCATCAAACCGGAAAGCCCCCAGTCTTTCTGCGCTTTCAATAAACTGTCATACCGTTTCATCCAGGCAAAGGGGAACGGCATATAAGGAATACAGCCGAAGTCCCAGGTGCTGCCGCCGCTGTTCGCCATGGAACTGAGTTTGATCCCGCGACGGGACACTACTTGGGCTTCCGAAGCGAATACGGCTCCCGGTCCCGGTACGGAAATGGAATAATCTTCCACCTTGATCGCCACTCCATCTTTTACCACGGGGTCATTCCCCATTTCAAAAGTGACATGGACCGTAATATCATCGGGGATCATTTCCAGCAATTTCAATCGGTCTTTCTCCGGTGCCCAATACCAGTTGTAAGTCCAGAAATAAAGTTCCAGATCGCTCTTATACTTCCGGGTCACATCCCGCACCAGTTTCAGCCAATCCACCCAATCTTCGCTGGGCCAGAAACCGTTGTAATGGATTTTGCCCCGTTTTTCCGGATCCCACCAGTACCCTTCCACACCTTCTGTCCGGGAAGGAAATGCAACTGATTCGCCGACAAAAACCAGGCCGCGGATACCCGGCGCATTTTTCACGATCGCACCGTATAACGCATCATAATGTTCTTTTGCACCGGGATCAAGGGGGTGATATTTTGCCGCTGCAACGTAACTGCACGGATAAAGATAAACGTCCAAACCAAATTCAGCAGCCCGTTCCACTTCCGCATTGATGTCCAGTTTGCCGTTCCGGGTGATATCCGGCACATCTTCAATAAAGATGATGATCGCATCCATTCCGGCATGAGAAACACGGGCAAGGTATTCATCCGGAAACTTTTCCAAATCCCAACCGGAATGTGTCATTCGCGGTGAATAAAGACGGGTATAGGTGCGGGATCCGTGTTTGACATAAGATTCGCCCCGCAAGTTCAATTCATCTTCCAGACGGTAACACCCCTGTGCCGCTTCCCGTGCGGTTGCCCCGGTAATGCGGACCATATCCTTTTCGGCTGTGATCCGGCAGCGGCGTTCGTGATCTTCCGGAGCGATCCCGATGGTGATACAATGATCTGTAACCGTATCAGCAACCGGCAAATCCAAATCAAAGCCGACCCGGAAATAATCCTGCAGATCGGCAGCGGCACGCGTCAACACTTTTTCATTGGAAAGGGGAACGATCTTCCAGGAAGGATCGATCACAGTTTCATCATCTGTCAACGGAGCGGCGGAGGTATTTTTCCGTGGGATATGAACTTGCGCAAGCCGGTTGCGGAAATCAAATTTTTCTTCTTTTGAGGGGAATGTAATCATACTCATAGTTATGACCTTTATATAACAAAAATTACCGGTATATTATCGTTGGCAGATAATATAACCGGCGTTATAACAAAATCAAGAGGCAAATTCAAATGTCCGGCAGAATTTGATTGAAAAAAATCGCCTTATCGACGGTTTGTGCTGTTAAAACAAATCTTGTTTGAACTTGATTCCACGAATCAAGTTCATAAATCGTCAAGGAATCAATTTACAATCCTTTGAACAGAGGATCGTTACGGAGTTCATCCGGCAGAAGTTCTCCGGTTTTCTGCAAGGCTTGCAATTGTTCACGCAAGGCAATGTAACGGCGGAAATCTTTCATGATC
>JAFVSW010000339.1 GCA_017503545.1 Lentisphaeria bacterium
ATTGTCAATGCCTTAATATATACCTTTTCTGTTTTTTTTCAAGCTGAATAATAAAAATTATTCGACTTTTTTACAGCGGTTTATCAATCTGTCAATTCAACCCGGATAACCTGGCGCAGCTCAAACGGAACCCCGGAATGAACTGTCCCGCCATCACCGATCCGGGGAACTTTTCCGGCTTCCACACAAAGCATCGTATGATACTCTTCATCCCCGAAATCCGGCATACGCCTCGATTTGTCAATCCACGGATTCCAAACCACCGTAGAATCACTGCCGTATTTGTCAATATGGATTATCCGCTTGAATCCCGGATCCACAATGCGTACACTGCCGCAACTGCGGAACATCCGGTCGATCTCACGGTCGATTTTCAATGCCCCGTTCTGTATACCATTCTCATTGACAACCGTATCCAGATAAGATACTCCATCCAAATCCTCTACAACAACATTGCCGGCATCGCTGATGTTGAAATAGGTGTGAAGTGCCCCGCCGAAATGAAAATCCGCAACTCCCGGATTATTCACTTCCAACGACAACGTCAATGTATGATTCGCCGTAACGGTGTAATACAATTCAAAATCACCGCCGTCAAAATAGAGCGTTACAAAATTTCCGCCTTCCGGTGCGATACCGGCGGCCGCCACATCCCACATCGCATTGCGGACACAACCGTGACTGCCGCTTTTACCCTCCGGAGCCGCTCCGAACCACGGAAAACAAACCGGTACTCCGCCGCGCATCGGTGAACCTTGTTCAAAAAGACTTTTCGCGCTCATCCATAAAACATCTTCGCTATCCGGTAATTTGAATTCAATCACATGGCCGCCGTAGACCGACACCAGCGTACTGGAAAACTCATTCTCCATCCGCACCGCCGGAAAGCCGTGATATTCCTCAAAAGAAATGCCATTTCCACCGAATTTCACACTCAATTCATCGATATTCATTTTATATCCCCCATGTAATATTGTCATCATTCATCCGCGATACCGGAGAGCTCTGCAACGGAAAATTCCGCCACTGCATAACTGATACCATTGCCGGATTTCATATCCACAACAGCTCTGTTTTCGCCATAATAGACTACCGGCAGAATATAATTACCTGTTCCGGCCTGTTGTTTATACTCCATCCGCACCCGGTTGTAATGGAAAATTTCCCCCAATGCATTGGATGCAATGGCAAAATAAACCGGAGTGGTCAGGTGTCCGTTAGGATCCAAATCTGACGGTTTGACCACAAATGCCGGAACCGTTTCTCCGCAAACTCCGGCCGGAACCGCTATTTTGCGCGGCAGACACTCCATGTTTTCAGCCTCATCAAAATTCACACCGAAAACTTCCGGATCGACTTTCAACGCCTTTTTTTCATTCAAATCAAAAAATGCTCCGGTCGCATTGGATATCAAACACAATCTGCCGGAATCATCGCGCATGGTCATCCGCCGTAATCCGTAAATCGATTTGCAGCCGTAAATTTTCACCGTCGTGGTAACTTTTTCCCGGAATTCCGGCATTCGCAAAATGTCGATCTGAATACCGGAAAGAAACACTGCAATCTGCTTTTCCCGCAGATATGAACACAATCCGGCTTCCTGATACTCCTGAAACTGGCAGCAATCCATCATCATTGCCACGGCTTCATGGATTTTCAATTTGCCATCGGCTCCGCACCTGGTGAACGACAATTCAGAATCCATCTGATACATAAAAACACCCTGTATACACTATTTTTCATTACCAAAATAATGTACTGTCTTTTGCGTTTTTTTCAAGTTCTTCCGATCAAAAAAACGGAAAACAATCAATTCGTATTGCCGTTTTTCCGGATTTGCGTTTTTCACTGCGGATATGGTAAAGGTGTTCAGAAAAACCGCCGTTATCCACAAATTGCTCAAGTTTTTTGACGATCAATTTTTTCAACCAGAACGAAATAACATTGATAAGCAATACCACCGCATTGGCAACAATAACAGATTTCAACGGTAACGAACGGTAATGAACGGAATTTTGCATCAAACTTTCA
>JAFVSW010000340.1 GCA_017503545.1 Lentisphaeria bacterium
ATCCCCCGAAAATACCAACGGCTCCCCCGCCGGGATGTTCTCTCTTTTGACATTTCCGGTTTTGTCGGCACTTGCCAATCCAAAGACGGTAATATCCGCATGTTCTCTTTCCGCTGTTTCCACAGCGGCGGCAAGAATCCCGGTATCCACGAAATCATCGCTGTCAAAAAAGCAGATGTACTTCCCTTTTGCGTTGTCAATGCCGGTGTTTCTCGCCATGCCGAGCCCGGCGTTCTGTTTGTGGATTACCCGAATCCGACTGTCCCGCTTCGCCCAGGCATCGCACAGTGCGCCGCTTTCGTCCGTGGAACCATCATCGATCAGGAGGATTTCCAAGCTGCAATATGTTTGATTTACAACACTTTCCAGGCAGCGATCTAGGAATTTTCCCGTATTGTATACCGGAATCACCACGGATATCCTTTCATCCATATCCTTTTCCTCCTGGGTTCCTATTTTCGCCGTAAGTAGAGAAGAAAACCCACTGGAAATGCCAACATTGTCATAATTTTCCCCCATGCGGTTTTCGGAATTATCAAAATTTGCCCTGCTTTTCGGCCCAACAGCAGACCGTCCATGACCAGGCCTACATAAGCCTTCAGGAATCTCATAGGATCACACCAGAAATACTTTCCGAGTTCATTGACATAGTGCATCCATAAATGTATGTTTTCTTTCGATCTGTTTCTCTTTTTATGCATCGTTGCATTGCCCTGATCCCGGTAGTACGCTCTAAGGGTATCGTCAACAAACCGAACTTTGTATTTCATTCCCATTCTGTTCCAAATAACGGACTCCGGATAAAAAGCCAATTTTTCTCCTGCAGTATTGGGGAAAGGAAATTCTTTCATAACAGCAGTCCGGTTAAATCCCCACATTTCAAAAGTATAGTGATATTGAAAGGTTGCCTCAATTCCCAGAACATCATGAACCCCCTCGGGAAAGGTTGTACCAATCTCTTTCCCCGTTTCCGGATCATAGCACCGGCATGTCACGCCCCGGAAGTATTGTCGCTCCTCAGGAACAATCCCATTCCAATGCTTTAACAGCACTTCCAAAGAATCCGGTCGAAAACTATCATCGGAATCCGCAATCACAAAGAGTTCTCCTTCCGCTTTCTCAACTGCGAAGTTCAGTGCCATATGTTTTCCGGAATTCTCTTGATAATAATAGAAAATTGGAAAAGCTGCCTCTGCCTGCCAACATGCTACCACTTGCCTGGTATTGTCCGTGGATCCGTCGTCTACAATAATCCATTCAAAATCCAGAAATGTTTGCGCTGACAAAGATTCATATACCCGGTACAGCACATTTGCTCTATTGTATGTAGCTGTTGCTATGGTAAAGGTCATTACTGTTCACTTTTCCTTTCAGTAACAATGTCATTGTACTATCATACTGTCACTTTTATTTTTGAATTTTAGATATTTTCCCGGTTCGGCCAAAAAATCCGTTTTTGTTTTTTTCATAAGCCACGCTGCAAAACACGGTGCCACAAAGCTGGCTAAAACTCCAACAATATAGTGGATAACCCAATGATCAATGCCTAGTTTCAGCAAAACCGCACGGCAACCTGCCGCACAAATTGTGTGCAACAAAAAAATATATATCGTACACTGGGATAAATTTTCCGTCACTTTTGAACTGTCATTGGGTATATTGATTGCAACAATCAAGAA
>JAFVSW010000048.1 GCA_017503545.1 Lentisphaeria bacterium
AAAAACGGGCATTTTCTCCGTATTTGAACGGGAGAATTTTGATTTTTGAAAAAGTGATTTTGTCAGATTTTTGTTTGAGTTTAGCTTGGCTGAAAATTTATGTCTTTTCAAATTAAACAATCCTGAATTTACATAAGAAAAGACTCAACGTCCAAATGTACTTTGATTTATCGGAAAGCAAGCCCCAACGGAGCTGTCTGACTCTTGCCGCCCTTGTCAGGGCTTGTTTTCCAATTAATCTGCGTTTTTTTTCGAATAAAAAGTTTCGTGTTTATCTTACAAAGTAAATTTAAGAGTCCGGAGAATACCAATAAACTGCTATTTCCACATCAAAGAGATCTTTTTTAACCTTCTATTGCTTCAAAATTTTTACCGGACAGCAGTGTCTTTTGATAATTTTTTTTCAAATTCCGCTTGACTTTTATTTTACTGCCATTATATTATCTAATGTTTTACTAAACTGTTTACTAAATGGACTTTTTTATGGGTAAAAGATCAACAATTAGAGATGTGGCAAAGGCGGCGGGAGTAAGTATTACCACAACCAGTCAGGTACTCAAAGGCATCGGGAATTTTTCAGATGCTACAATTAAGCGTGTCTGGCAGGTGGTCAATGAGTTGAATTATACGCCCAATCCCTATGCAAAAAAATATTTTTCCGGTGAAACTGCGCCAAGGGAGAATACCGGACTTCTGATGTATGTGACATATTCCCCTTATGACAAGCTCCCGTCTGATGGAAACGATTACGGGTCCCATCGGATGTACTGCTTCGAAAAGGCTTGCATGGCACATGACTGCATCGGTTCAAATTATATTTACCGGCATCAAATGGGATTCCGCTGTCGGCAGATCGTAAACGGCCTTGTGGATGGAGTTATAATGGGGACGCTGGACAAAACCTTGATCGAAAATTTGAAACCGCGTCTTCCGCTCGTCCTGACCGATGTCAATGTAGAACCCGAGGATGTGGGACTTTCGGTCATCAATCCCGATTTACGTTCCGCTTATGTGCAGGCATTTTCTCAGATCCGCGAAGCCGGGATCGACGGAAAGGTTGCAATTTTCTGTGGAATGGAAAGAGAAAAACATTTTTTGCAAAGCATCATGAAAGCAGAAGACCGGACGATTGAGCTGGAAAAAGCCATGAAACAATGCGGAATCGACATCGAGAGAAAACATTATTACAATATCAGCGTCGATCCGGAAAACAATGAAAAAGTTCTGGAAAATATCGCAGACAAGATTTGCCATCTGGTCAGAAAGGATGGTATCCGGATCATTGCCCTGCGTTATATCCAGTTCAAAAATTTACCACGGATGCTTGCGGCGCGTGGACTGCATCCGCCTGAGGATGTGGTGATTCTGGGGATCAATCCCATGCCGGAGGAATCGGGACCGGGCGTGATCCAGATCGTATACGATTGGGATAAACTGCTGCAAACAGCGGTCGATGTATTGTTGCAGACGATTGAAAATCCGGAACGGGTCTGTGGGAAATATCTGATTCCCTGCAAGATCCTTTCTCAAACGTTACATTCCGGCGGATAAAATCAGGAAGCTTTTCAGAATTTTTTCAAAAAAAAGATAACAATATCAACTCAGGAGACCCGATCATGTTGAAACGGAAACTTATAAAAGTAAGGAACAGAAAAATGAAACAGAACAAATCGTCATCCAGTAGAAATTTTACCCTCATCGAACTGCTCGTTGTTATCTCGATCATTGCGGTTCTTGCCGGAATGCTGTTTCCGGCATTGCACGGTGTACGAATCCAGGCAAAAACAATGTCCTGCCTCAATAATTTACGCCAAATGGGGTTGGGTGTGAATATATACGGCAACGACAATAACAGCTATGGACCGCAGGGGTATCCGTCAAGCACGTTCACCTGGACCTGGGTCAATCAGCTGTATCCTTATGTGGCAGGCGGAATGAAAATACAAAATTCCAAAGGCGCAGCAGTACGGCATAAAGTTTTTCTGTGTCCGGCGTCCACCCGCCCGATCACGAAAATGCAGAATACAAAGTTGTGTTACGGCATCAATAATTATTTGACCGGCTATGGTGTCGGCGGCTATGCATCCTATGCCATGAAACTGGATAAAGTCCGCTACCCGGATGATCACCTGTTGATTGCGGATACCGGACACAATTCGGATGGCTGCTTTATGGTCACAGAAACAAAACACTTCGGGGTGAGACACTCCAAGACCTATCCTCCCTCCTCCAGTGAGAACGGTATGATGACTAACGACTGGTGGTCCGCCAATAAATTCACCCGTACTCCGCTCTCCAACATGGTCTCAGTAAGCGGTCGTGCTTATACCGTTTCCGCCTATTATCTTATGTACGCCACAAGCAATGGCAGCGGAATCAACCGTAACAATTGTCTGCCGTGGAACCGGAGCAACGTGGTGAACGCATACCGTCCCTAATTAAAACTGAACTGCTCGCGATGAAATACAACCTGCTAAAAACAAGATCTGCTCATAATGAAATATAATCTGCTCAAAAACATTGTCACGTTGTGTATGTCTGCTGCAAGTCTGACTTTGGCTGCGGCTTTGCCTGAACTCAACGGTATTGAAGATCGTTTTTATTTCGCTTATCCGGTCAAAAAAGCACCCGTGATCGATGGACGGCTGGAAGCGGAATTCTGGAACCGGATCCCCCGCGCAAAATATTTTGTGATCGACAACCGGCAAACCAACAGTGTATCCAAACCGACCATGTTCCGTATTGCTTATGACGATCAATTTCTGTACATTGGCGCGACCATGTGGGAACCGACTCCGGAACGGATCAAATCCGCTCCCACCAAAAAAGATGGTTGGCCGGAAACGGACCGGATCAATTTCATTTTTTCCAAGACTTTCAATCGGAAAGGCGGCTATCAGGACAGTCCTTATATCTTTGTGATGTTCGGCGCAGGCGGGATCCACCGTGCTTTCAGAAACATCCTGTCGGGGAAGATCGAAAAGAGTGTGGATGAACCGGTTTCCTGGGAAACTGCCTGGTCATACGACGACAAACACTGGTATATCGAATCCCGGATTCCGTTCCATGTGCTTGGATTTTCTCCGAAGGATAAACAGATATTTTTCAATGTCCGGCGGGATATCGCCAATGGCCCGGTCACGCAAAAAAGATCCCAGTGGAGCCGCCGGCTCTCCGCAACGCAGGGGGCTCACAGTTTCGGGATTTTGATTTTTAATGCGGCACCCGGCAATTTGCAGAAAGATGAATTCCGGCTCAACCGGAAGCCCCGTCATTGGTACATGCGCGGCAGGATTCTGCCTCTTGCAAGAAAGAAAAGCGAATATCTTCTCCAAAAACAGATTTTCGGAAATATGCCGGGCTGGAATAAGGCGGATGAAACGGTCGACAAAATCGCCCGGTTGATGAAACGCGATCCGGAGACGATTTCCGATGAAATCGATGATTTGTATATGGAATGGTTGAAACAGATTCATATTTTACAAACCTCAGCACCCAAACAGGATTTCAAAATCCATTGCCGGAATGCCGAAATCACCTCCCTGTCCTTGAACGGATATACCGTCACTCCGGAAAACGGGAAATATATGCTTGCCTTTCATACCGGAGTCAACGCCCTCAAAATCAAGGCGCGGGCGACCGGCGCAGATCCGGGAATCCGTCTGGATTTGAACGGCAGTCCGGAAACGTCAAATGCTGTAAATGCAATTGTTTCCGGAAAAACGGTTTTGATTGAAGCGAAAAATGGATATCTCTGGCCGGGCAAAGCGAAAAATGCCGAATTCACCCAGAATTTGATTTGGAACCGGGAATATTGCAATCATCCGCAACAATTTATTTTTCCCGGCGTAAAAGAATGGGGTGTATCGCCCGGCGAAACCATGTTTTTCATTCATCGGCTGTTTAATCCTCTGCAAAACGGGGCATGTCACTATCAGTTGGAGGTGGAAGTGCCGGAAGGTTTTGTCCGGGTCAACGACATCAGCCCCATACGGAACGGCTACCATTTCTGGACAAAAAATATCAAAACCGAAAAGATTATTTTGAACGGAAAAAAATATATCCGTTTCACCTATATCTGGAATCTGCCGGAAAAACGGAATACGCGGGAAAAATATTATATTCATTACTTGGCGTTCCGCAATGAATATCCATTCAAACCGGGCGAAAAAACAGAATTCCGTTTCCGGCGCATTGTCAACGGCAATACCACGGATATGGTCAATACGGTCAGCGTTGTCCCGCTTCCGGAAATCAAGGGTGGAAAGCTGACGAATGTCATGTTTCCCCAGTATGATCCTTTTATGTATGGCAAAGTATCCTATGACCAATGGCAGGCGATGGCGGACGATTCCTGCAAAGCCGGATTGAATTCATTCATCCTTCAACAAGCCTATACCGAAGGTGGAAAAATAAAGTCCGGCGACCGGGATACCATTTGCAGAAATCAGATAATCACAAAGAAAAAGACCAATAATTTCGTTTGGATCCGTTACAATATCCCTCAATGGGGTGCGGGTAGAAAAGGCAATCTCCGGAAGCTGGTGGAACAGACACCGGATCTTCAGTCCCGGTATTACAAAGATTCCGGTTCTTACGCCAATGGATTCTATGGCGAATTCTGTTTAACCAATGCTACGGGGAAATACCGGAGTCAAGTCAAAGAGGCAATTCTGAAAGATTATCAGAATGCGTTAAAAACAGATCCTGCCTGCAACTATATTTTCCTGAATGATGAGAATTTCCCATCCCTTTATCAATGGCGTCATGCCTGGTGTTTTTGCAACATCTGCAAGGAAGATTTCCGGAACATGTTCAAAATTCCGGCGTCAGAGCAGCTGACGGATGAGGTGATCGTTACCAGATACGAAGAACAATGGAATCTGTGGTGGCGCAGCAAACAGAAAGGACAGCTGCTGAAAATGGCGTATGAAGCAGCACATCAAGCAGGAGCAAAACTTTTTTATTATCATCAGGCACATGACGCCCAAGCCTATCAACAAGCCCGCGGCAGCTACGATATGGTATGTATCCCGCTGCCCGGATGTGCTTCCTTCTGCGGCGATGCGACTCAGGCAGAAATGGATTCTTCCAAAAAAAGAGGCATCAAAATCACCGGAAAACATCAGTCTATGGGCCAGTTCGTCACCTATACCCGGAACGGTAATTTTTATTCATCGGATGGCTGTTATTTCCACCCCAAAGAGGTCAAACAAGTTCTAATCCGCGCAGCCGCAATCAGTCATAACGGTGCAATCTGTGAAAGTGCGGCATTTTTCAGTGCCGGCGCATTGTATTACGCTGGCATTGCAACACAAATCATAGCGGAATTTGAAGATCTGTTTTACAATGGAAAACGGGCTGATAATCTGGCTGTTTCCGATACGTTCCAATATCCGTCTATGCTGGTTTTGATGAAGAATCGGGAACGGCTTGTCCTGATTTTCAATGAAAGTCAAGACAAGGCAAAAACCGGCATTTTGAAGAACCTGGAACTGAAGCCGGGGCAAACTGCCAGGATTTGGGGCAGCTCCGGAATCATCAAAGATCCGTCCGCTATGACTGTGACCGTACTTCCGCAGGATGTGACTGTAATCCATATCAAGTGACAATGCACATATACAGTCATTCCTGAAATTCTGGAACGGCTCCGCTGATCCGGAATGACTTTCGTCCCACCTTGTTATTGGAATTCCACTTCCAGGATATGGGGTTTCCCGTGGTAAGATGGCGCATATAGATTGCGCAGCATTGCTGCATTCGGTTCCGTTCTCCCCTGCCAGACATTACCAAACATGGCGGAAATGGAAGAGGAATAGCGGAATTGCATTT
>JAFVSW010000341.1 GCA_017503545.1 Lentisphaeria bacterium
CCCGAAATCTGGCTTGCCGGATTGAAACTTTATGCGGCAAATCCGCTGGGCGTTGGTTTGAGCAACTCCGGAATGATCGTTTCAAACTTTATGCTTGAAAATATCCAATGTCGGACACTGGTCAATTCTCATTTGACTTTGTTGGCAGAAATCGGCATGATTGCCGGATTTTTCTGGTTTTCATTCATCTTTTACGCCTTGTTTACCGGAGTCAAAAAGCCACGGACATGGTGTGCTGTTGCGGGACTTTGCATTTCATCAACCAGTGCCAGCATATTTGACTGGGATCTGCTTTCTGATTTTCAGAATTTTGGAGAGCTGTCGCTGCTGAATTTTGTTTTATCGTGGCTGATGTTATTGCTTTTCCTTGCCCTGACACTCTATTTGCTGTGGGACAAAATCAATCTGAAACGCTTGGGGTTCGCCGCCGGATGTGCAATATTGTGCGTTATCCTGCCGTTTTGCCTATGGAAAGCTGACACGCCGAAAGTAAAGAGCGACATTGTTTATACTTCCTCTGATGCACCATTGGTGCTTTATGATGAAGAATGGAATATAAAATCACTGTTGCCGTATTGCAAAGCAGGTTATCAAATCCCGTTACAGCCCGAATTGGTAAAAATTAAAACTGAAAAGATATTCCTTTTCGGCAATGCCGCTGAATACGCTCCGGAATTTCCGGAAAGCAAAATCACATATATCAATCCCCCGGAGTTCTTTGAACCGGTCGCAAATACGCAAAAAATCATCCTTCCTTCACACGACACCAGAGAATTTTTATTTAAAACTGTTCGGCAATAACTTTTTTAATCTCTCTTTCCGGGTTGTGTGATCCGCAAGTGGCAGAGGACAAGCCTCTCTAATGCCATTTGCGGATTTTTTGTGCGAACAACCCGAAAGGAGGATTAGATGAAAATCAATGTTACAATGTTCTTTCTCTCTGAATTACGCCGCAAAAACAGTAAAATCGCCAAGCGTGTACTGCGTTGGTTTCAGCGGAACCGCTGGAGCGTAATTATTATGCAAGCAGGAATATTCTGGTTTGATCCGATTCCGGCAATGTCCTGGATTCCCGAATATGTGAAGCAAAACGTCCGGCGTTTTATGCTGAAACATTACCATGCCGAATTTGTGGAATATCTGCCGCTTCCGGCAGCATAAGAGGTGCAATATGGCATATTTGTTTTACGATAAAGATGTTACCGATATGACTATCCGCGAAATCAACAAACTTTTCCGGGAGCATGACGAATCCCATCTCTTCCCGATATGTGGCGAGTTCAACGCAACTGAACGGGCAATCCGGCGACTCCGGAAGTTCCTGCGGGGACACGGCTCAAGTGGCGGCATTGAATATGCCAGTATGCTGGATGCGGAAATTTCCAATATCGTCAATCAATGCAATCAGAGGTGATGCTATGGATATTGATTTAAGTCAATTTGATCAGATCTGGCTGAACCTCTCCGGAGGCAAAGACAGCCAAACGCTCGCTTTGCAAATGGTTGACCTTACCGGCAGACAAGGCGTCTGCGGAAGATTGCGAGCCGTTCACTCTGATACCGGAGCTGAATGGAGTTGTACCCGGAGTGTTGTGCAGGATCTATGCCACAGACTGGAAATTCCGCTGGAAATCGTTACGCCCAAAGTAACGATTCCGGAATACATCGAAAAACGGCAGTATTTTCCGTCAATGCGGTGTCGCTTCTGTACCTCTATCAAAACGGGAGCTATTGACAAACTGATCCGGAAATACAATCCTTTCCGGCAGGAGTCAAAGGTGCTCTGCGTTACCGGAGAACGGCGGGAAGAAAGTCCCAAACGATCAAAACTTGCGGAATTTGAAGTTCACAAAACATTGACAGCCGGAAAAAGGCAGGTTTTCCGTTACCGACCGTTACTGGATTGGAAAGAGGCACAAATCTGGGATGCCATCAAAAAGAGCGGCATTCCGGCGCACCCGGCATATACTGAATATGGGAATGAACGGCTTTCCTGTGCATTGTGTATTTTTGCCTGCGATCAGGATTTGCGGAACGGCGCAATGAACCGTCCGGATCTTGCGGAACGCTATCTCAAAGTGGAACAGGAAAGCGGATTTCTCTTCCGTGAAAAACGGTCATTGCGGCAGATACTTTATCCGCGAACTGATGAAGATGACCTTTTTGCATGGGCGGAAAAAGCAGCAGTTTAACTATAAAACAGGAGAAAAAATATGGAAGAAAAACTTACAGAAATCAAAAGGGAAACAGGAATATCCATTTTTGACGGCATATTCAAAATGGCAAAGGATGCCGGAGCATTGAAGGAAATGGAAGCCATTATGGATTATCAGACGGCTGACCATTTCAATGAAGAAGCCAAAATTCCCATCACCAACCATCTTTTCAATGTTCGATTTGAAGTGGA
>JAFVSW010000342.1 GCA_017503545.1 Lentisphaeria bacterium
CCAGTCCGTACCGTTCCCGTTCTGTGGAAGAAAACCTGGATCTTTTCATGCGTATGAAAAACGGGGAATTCCCGGATGGATCCAAAGTTCTCCGTGCAAAAATTGATATGGCAAGTCCTAACATGCACATGCGTGATCCCGCGATTTACCGTATCCGTCATACCGATCACCATAACACCGGCAGCAAATGGTGTGTGTATCCGTTGTACGACTTTGCACATCCGCTGGAAGATGCTATTGAAGGGATCACTCATTCCATTTGTACCTTGGAATTTGAAATCCATCGTCCGCTGTATGACTGGTTTATTGAAAATCTCCCGACCCCTTACAAGCCGCACCAGTATGAATTTGCCCGTTTGAATCTGTCTTACACGGTTATGAGCAAACGCAAATTGCTGGAACTTGTTAAAGGTAATTATGTAGAAGGTTGGGATGACCCCCGTATGCCTACCGTTTGTGCTTTCCGCCGTCGCGGTGTTCCTGCAGAAGCGATTCGTGAATTCTGTGAAACGATCGGCGTGACGAAGTTCAATTCTCTGACGGATATTGCTTTGCTGGAATATTGCATTCGCGACAATCTCAACAAGACTTCCGCCCGTGCGATGGCAGTGATGAATCCGTTGAAACTGATCATCGACAATTATCCGGAAGGTCAGACCGAAGAAATGGATGTAATCAACAATCCGGAAGATCCGAATGCCGGAACACGTAAGGTCCCGTTCTCTAAAGAATTGTATATTGAACAGGATGACTTTATGGAAGATCCGCCGAAGAAATATTTCCGTCTTGCACCGGGCAAGGAAGTGCGTTTGCGTTGTGCATATTTTGTCACATGCACCTCAGTTGTCAAAGACGAAGCCGGCAATGTGATCGAAGTCCATTGTACTTATGACCCGGAAACACGTGGCGGCAATGCTCCGGATGGCCGCAAAGTCAAAGGTACGATCCATTGGGTTTCTGTTCCCCATGCAGTAAAAGCGGAAGCCCGCCTTTATGATCGTCTGTTTACGGTAGAAGATGTGGGTGGTTTGCCGGAAGGGGAAAACTATCTGGATTATTTGAATCCGGACTCCAAGAAAGTTGTGGAATGTTTTGTAGAACCCTCACTGGCACAAGTTGCGCCGGGTACACGTGTTCAATTTGAACGTGTCGGATATTTCTGTGCGGAACCGAAAGATCATGTTCCGGGCGAAAAAGTGGTCTTCAACCGCACTGTACCGTTGAAGGATTCCTGGGCAAAGATCCAAGCGAAATGAGTGTAAAAACACGTTGATTTTGTCTTGACAAACGCCGTTGTCCTTTGTGGCAGCGGCGTTTTTTTATCTGCGGAAATCTTGTGTTTATTGCCTGTTGCAGCCGATATATTGTGGATTCGGGTGTGGTTTTGATGGAAAATACAAGATTTTGTGGATATATTTGCATTGATTCACAATATAAAGTGGTATTGAAAACAAAAAATTGGAATGTAAAAATGCAAGTTACAAAGTTTTTAAAAATCATAAGTCATATACAGTCAATGGCTTATTCCAGATTGAAAAATTATATGAAAAAAACGACTTGAAAACACAATATCCTGTTGTATATTTACCCTTGCGATACAACTTATAGTAATTCAAAACGTAAACAACGCAAGTACAGCCGGAGAAAAAAAATGTTGAAGAACATCATCAAAAGGGATGGGCGTATTGTCCCATACAACGAAAGCAAGATTATTGACGCAATCAGGAAGGCCATGATTGCAACCGATCACGGTACTGAGTCCGATGCCAGCAATGTGGCACGCCGTGTTGCTGAAGAATTGGAACGGAAAGAACCGGGAACCACGCCGCGCGTGGAAGACATTCAGGATGCGGTGGAAGTGACCCTGATGCAGAACGGATTCGAAGACGTTGCCAAAAACTACATTCTTTACCGTGCATCCCGTACCCGCAACCGTGAAATGAAAACCGGATTGATGCGTATTTTTGACGAATTGACCGTGATCGATGCCAGCAAGAGTGATATGAAACGCGATAACGCCAATATTGACGGTGATACCGCAATGGGCACGATGCTGAAATACGGTTCTGAAGGTGCAAAAGATTATTATGATAAATATTTGCTGTCTCAGGAACAATCTGACGCATATCGTAATGGCTGGATTCACATTCATGACTTCGATTTCTATGCGCTGACAACCACTTGCTGCCAGATCGATTTGATTAAATTGTTCAAAGGCGGCTTCTCCACCGGTCATGGTTTTCTCCGTGAACCGAACGATATCCAGAGCTATTGCGCTTTGGCATGTATCGCCATTCAGTCCAACCAGAATGACCAGCACGGCGGTCAGTCCATTTCCAACTTCGACTACGGATTGGCTCCCGGGGTTGCCAAGACTTACCGTAAACTTTACGGTGTGAACCTGGAAAAAGCCTTGCGTATTTTGTGTGATGATATTGAACTGGAACAGGGATATGCCAAGAAGATGATTGCAGAAATCGAAGCAAAAGTCTTCCGCGGTCCCCAGCTCGGCGGCAATGAACAGTATGAAATAGCAGAACTTGCTGCTTTGACAGAACGGTTCGGTCATGACATCGCGAAACGCGTGCAGGCATTTGCCAAGAAATATACGGAAAGCGAAACTGACCGCTGCACTTATCAGGCAATGGAAGCATTGATTCACAACCTGAATACCATGCACAGCCGTGCCGGAGCGCAGACACCGTTCAGTTCTGTCAACTATGGTACCGATACCTCTCCGGAAGGCAGAATGATCATGAAGAACGTGATGCTGGCGACGGAAGCCGGTTTGGGTCATGGCGAAACACCGATTTTCCCGATTCAGATTTTCCGTATCAAGGAAGGGATCAACTACAATCCGGACGATCCGAACTATGATTTGTTCAAATTGGCATGTCGTGTCAGTGCAAAACGTTTGTTCCCGAACTTCTCGTTCCTGGATGCGCCGTACAACCTGCAGTATTACAAGCCGGGTCATCCTGAAACCGAAATCGCATACATGGGTTGCCGTACCCGTGTGATGGGTAACGTACATGACCGCAGCCGTGAAATTGCACCGGGACGCGGTAACCTTTCCTTCACCTCCATCAACCTGCCGCGTATTGCGATTGAAGCGAAGGGCGATGAAAAGGCGTTCTATGACAAACTGTTTGAAATGATGCAGCTGGTTGCACAGCAGCTTTCTGACCGTTTTGAAATTCAGGCGAAGAAACATTTGCGCAACTTCCCGTTCCTCATGGGGCAGGGTGTATGGATCGATTCTGAAAAACTCAAACCGGAAGAAGATCTGCGTGAAGTTTTGAAACATGGTACTCTTTCCATCGGCTTTATCGGTCTTGCAGAAACATTGGTTGCACTTTATGGCAAACACCATGGTGAAAACGAAGAAATGCAGGCAAAAGGTCTGGAAATCGTTGGCAAAATGCGTAAATTTGTGGATGACTTGTCACTCAAGACCGGCATGAATTACACATTGCTCGCAACACCGGCGGAAGGACTTTCCGGTCGTTTCATCCGTATGGATAAAGAAAGATACGGCTTGATCAAAGGTGTCACAGACAAAGAATACTACACCAACAGTTTCCATATTCTTGTGTATTACAAGATCAGTGCTTTTGATAAGATCAAGAAAGAAGCTCCGTATCACGCTCTGACCAATGCCGGTCACATCTCCTATGTGGAATTGGATGGAGATACTGCGCATAACCTGAAAGCATTTGAAGCAGTCGTCCGCTGTATGCACGATGCCGGTATCGGTTATGGCTCCATCAACCATCCGGTTGACCGTGACCCGGTTTGCGGATACAATGGTATTATCGGTGATGTCTGCCCGAAATGCGGCCGTCGTGAAACAGAACATGAACCCAAATTTGAACGTATCCGCCGTATCACCGGTTATCTTGTCGGTACTTTGGAACGGTTCAATGATGCCAAACGTGCGGAAGAGCATGATCGGGTAAAACATGGTTCTGCCCAAGCTGATTAATGTAGCCGGAACGGAACAGGATTCAATTACAAACGGACCGGGTTTGCGGTATGTGCTGTTCGTGCAGGGGTGTCCTCATCACTGTGTCGGATGTCATAATCCCCAGACCCACCGTTTCGGTGCCGGAGTCAACCGGACTGTTGAGGATATTTACCGGGAAATCCGCAGTAATCCCTTGCAGACCGGTGTGACATTCAGTGGCGGCGAGCCGTTTTGTCAGGCAGGTCCGCTTGCGGAACTTGCCCGGATGTTGAAGCGTGACGGATACGATATTATTGTATATACCGGTTTCCGCTTTGAATATCTGGCGGACAGTCCGGATCCGGGAATCCATGATTTGCTGGAATTGGCGGATGTGATCGTCGATGGTAAGTTTGTGTTGGAACGGCGGGATATTCTTTTGAAATTCCGCGGCAGTGACAATCAACGGATCCTGGATGTGAAACGTTCCCTTGCCGAGCATGCACCTGTGCCTGTCGCCGAAGAGGATTGGTGATCCGCGGCTAGTGGTTAGTGTCTAGTGGTCAGTGGCTAGTGGCTAGTGGCTAGTGGTTCGTGATCAATTCAGAAATAACAACAAGTCTGTGCAGTTTTTGTACAGACTTTTTTTATATACTTTTTTCTGCAAGACGGATGCCATCCACGGCAGCAGAGGTGATCCCTCCGGCACACCCCGCACCTTCACCGGCGATCCATAAACCGGGCAGGGTACTGGCAAGAGTTGTTTCATCCCGGAGGAAGCGGACCGGACTGGAGACACTGGTTTCCGCACCGATCAATAACCCGTCTTCAATAAAGCCGTGAATCCGGTCATCAAATCGGGGCAGGGCGAATTGCAATGCTTTGACCAAAGGCGACGGCAAAATTTTATCCAATCTGGCCGATGTAATACCGAGCCGACAGGAGGTATCCCATTTCGATGCGGTATTGGAACCGGTATTACGGAGAAAATCCCGTGCGGTTTGGACGGGGAACGTATAATCTTTACCACCGGCTTCAAAGATCTTTTTTTCAATTGCTTTGAGGAAATCAAACGCATCCTGCGGGGTCTCGAATGTTCCCGGTGCAAAACTGGTAACAAGGGCGGAATTGGCAAAATCACTGTTCCGTGCATAACAACTCATACCATTTGTCCGCAAATGATCCGTTTCCGCAGTTGCGGGAATTACCTCACCGCCGGGACACATACAGAAACTGGCGACACCGCCGCCTTTTTTGTCTGCCGGAACCGCAGAAACCGAATAATCTGCCGAACCGAGACAGGGAAAAGAATCCGCCGCACCATATTGTCTTTGATTGATCAATTGTTGCGGATGTTCAATGCGGACTCCGATTTGGAAGCCTTTCATGGAGTACCCGATATTCTGATCAATCATTTGCAGAATCAGATCTCTGGCACTGTGTCCGGTTGCGATCATGACCGCCGGCGCTTCCAACGTTTCTCCTGTATTGAGAATCACTCCGGCACAACGGTTGTTCCGGATCAGAATGGAAGCAACCTGTTTTCCCCAGAGAAAACTGCCGCCGAGATCACAAATTTTCTTGCGTAAATTCCGTATGACACCCGGCAGCAGATCGGAACCGATATGCGGGTGACTGAGATAGCATATTTCCTGCGGTGCGCCACATTCGGCAAATGTTTTCAATACAAAATCAACACGCGGATCATTGATTCTTGTGAAAAGTTTTCCATCCGACCAGGTTCCGGCACCGCCTTCTCCATAAAGAAAATTACTTTCTTCATTCAGTTGTCTTGTGCGGAAAAATTGGTCAATATCGTTTTTTCTGCGGTCCACATCGTATCCCCGTTCCAGAACAATGGGATTACACCCGGCGAGTGCATAAATGTATGCGGCAAACAATCCCGCCGGACCGGAACCGACAACAATGGGATTGCGCATGCGGGATGTTGTTACCGGATTATACCGTTCCCGTGGTTGACTGGGGGTATGTTTACAGCGGAGCAACGCACCGTTACGGACTTCCAGATCGATCCGGTAGGTAAGACAAACGCCTTGCCCGCGCAGGTTTCTGGCATCCACGCCACGCCTGACGATACGCCAGGAGAGGATATCATTTTCCTTTACTCCAGTATACCGGATGATATATGGCAGCAGATGGGAATCAATATTGGCCGGAGCATGTTTTACCGGCACTTGCAAATCATTGATCGTAAAAATCATTTACGGCTGTTCCTGTTTTCAACCGGTCTTGTGTAAATAGATAACATCGTACCATCCTGTGATGTTTTTGAAATGCCGAGCAGCATCAATTCCAACGGTTTTTCGCGGAGAAATACTTCCCCGGAAGCCTTGAACGGATTGGCAATTTCTTCCGATGCCGCCTGCCATCCCTGAGAGAGCAGCCGTTTGCTCATTTCATGAACCAGTTGCGGGCGTGTGGCATTGGGGATAAAACAACTGGCATACGTGGCATTCCGTTTGGGGAATACCATGACATTCAGGTCTTTCGCACCGGGGAGCAGGGGGATATTTTTCGGCCATTGTGCGGCAGTTGCTTTGCTCCGTCCGGCAGGGAGAAGCATGGAATACTGGAGAAGCGGGCGAGTCCCTTTGACTTTGACCAGAAAAATCCGCCGGGAGGAACCATCTTTCTGCGTCACGTTCAAGAGCATTGAGGTTGGATTTTTTGCGATTTGAGCTTGCGGGAACTGTTTGAGTAAAACTTTAACGGCATCCTCATACTCCATATCCACCAGCGCAATATCCATACGGACTTTTGCACCATTGATCAGGATATTTTCATTCCAGAATTGTTTTTTCGGCAGGACCTGCGACGGATCGGAGAACGTGCCGCTGCTGCTGCCTTTTGCAAATGGCCATAAAGAATATACTTCTGCATACAGGACAACTGCAGAAAACAAGAGAACGCAAACACATATTTTACGCACTTTATCAATCCTTTTTTGAAAAATCCATGTGGTTGAGCCGGTAGGATGCAATGAGCAGAAACAGACCGGCAATAGACAGCGAATAAATCAACAGGGAAACGGAAACCAATCCCCAGACCCGATAATCAATAAAGTAAAAAATAAAGTTGGGGAAGAAATAATACAAAACATAAATGTAGTTTTCCACTTCACCGGCGACACCTCTCGGGAGCATGGCAATAATGATCGGGATCATATTGAACAACATGGAAAAGAGAATATAGACCACCGTAATGATAATCGCCGCAATGTCACCGACAAAACAGGATAATGCCACAATAATCGCAACAAATGGCAGATATGCCAGAATCAATTGGAATTGACGGAAAATCAATGAAAAACTGTATGTCTCACCCATAGAAAAATATTGTGTTAAAAACACCGTGATTTCTGTTGCCGTGAAAAAGACCAGACAGATTACAAGAATCCCAAGATATTTGCCGAACATGTATGCTGTTCTGGACAAGGGTTTGGTCAGCAATAATTGGATTTGCCCGGATGATATTTCCCGGGGGATTTCTGCCGCACCGGAAAAACAGGCAAAGAGAAGGCTGACAAAAAATGCACAAAACGTACTGGTCAATACCGGTTGATTGACCGATTTTTCATTGATCAGATGAGAGAGTATGGACTCCCCGGTGATCTGTGTTGCAATCGTATCCATATCGGCGACACAGTATCCAATGAGAATGGCAAAAAGAAAGAGAAGAAAAAATGCAACCTGACGCATTTTTTTGATGGTTAATTCGGCAATCGCTAACATTTTTTTCTCCAGTTTATTGTCCGGCTTTTTTCGTTTGAAGATTCGTACGGTAACGGTATTCCTCTTCCATTTGCATCATGTATTCCGAAAAACTGCGTTGGAAGGAGACCTGTTCTGACAGTTTTGCCGCCCTTTGTGCTGTTTCCGGCTCTCCGCACTCCAATGCACAAAGCCGCAATTCTTCATAAAGGGGATAATATTCCACAAAAGGAAGCTGTTTATATTCGTTGAGCGGACGGAGAAATTCCAAACGAACTTTGTGGCTGCCTTCTCCTTCACCGGTAAGTTCCCGGAGTTTATTGTATGCCGCGCCCCAGGAATAAAACAATTCCGCAATGGGCAGTTTTTTCTGATAGGCATGAAAATCTGCCACGCTGACCCGGTTGAGCCGTTCCTCCTTATTGAACATGAAATAGATGTATGCGGGATATGCGCCGGGTTCTTTTGCATATTCCTGAAAGATCCGGGTATACAATTTTTCCTGTTCCGCCGGATTTTTTTCAAACGCCGCAAGAGCCAGTAACGCATTAAGGATTTCTGCCGGGGTAACAGCTTTTTTGAGATTTGTACGGAGTTGCGTGTATGTGATCCGGTCCTGGATCCGCGTTTGCAATTGCGGAGGAAGATCGGCAAGCATTGCATTCACATCTACGGCATCGGGATTGATCCGGGCAACCGTAGCCTGTCTGAGAATTGCTTCAGAAAGGAAATAGACTGCAAGCAATACAGCGCAGATAAGGATTAGCCAAAAACTGTCCGGTTTTCTCATCGTTATTTCTCCGGCTGAACGTTACTTTTTCTTTTTTGCTTTTGGTGCAGCGATCAATACGGGAGCGACTTTTGTTCCGCAATCCTGGCAATAAGACACCCCGGGATTGAGTTTTGCATTGCACTTGCAGCAAATACCATGTATGAATTCCAGCTGAGTTCCGCAATGGGTACAATATTTGTCCCCGCCGGAAGCCGGATAACAGCAATTGATACAGAGGGCACGATCAAAAAAGACTTCTTTTTTGACTTGTTCGATCAACTCCCGGAGTTCTTTTCCGGGTTCAAAACGGTGGTCGTAAATATCCACGGGATTACGTGCTTCCTGAATGGCTTTCAATAACCGTTCTTCCAGATTTGTGATCAACACTTTTGAACTTTGTCTTTTTACATCAATAAGTGCTTTATCTTTGGAATGCAGAATGCGCCATTCGCGATAAAGAAAACGCAGGCGTGCCAGATATTCCCGATCCGGTGCAGTTCCCACCATCTCCATTTTTGCCATGGAACGGACATAATTGTTGACCAGATAGTTCAGAGGTTCATTCCCCGGGTAACGTTCGAGTGCCATTTTGAAATATTTTGCGGCTTTTTTATGATCCGCAGCCAACAGGGGAGGTCCATTCTGATTTTTGATATCATAAGTATCTCTGGAATATACAAAGCCGGTATAAAACGGAATTTTCCAGTTATCTCTAAGATAATCCAGTTTGCAGGCATCTTCCAGAATGGAAACCGTTTTTTTCGGGTCTGCGTGTTGAATGAGAGACAAACCATCCAGATAGAGCCGTTCATATTTCGGGTCAAGTCCGACCAAACGTTCCAGACGTTCTGTAACTTCTTTTACATTGCTTTCGTCCACCGTTTGCAATTTGCCCAGATAGTTGATAAAACGCATCCATTCCCAGTCGGAAATGACTTTGTGCATTCCGCCGACGGGTGCGGTCAGCAACCGTTCTTTATCCGGGTTGAGGTACCGCTGTGATTTCTGCAGTACCGGAGCAAGGGAGGCGGCAACAATCAATGCCGCCATCATGACACAAAACTGAATGAGTATTTCTTTTTTCATGTTAAGAGCGCGCCTCCTGCTTATTTAATATCTTTGAACCGGAAAATGATACCGGAAAGCATCAGGAGAAATGCGGCATAGGCGATTCCCCAGATTGTCGTACCGGCGACATATCCCCATGGAATATCCACCGGATAAATAATATGTTCTTTCAGATTGAACAATTCCAAATCGGGGAGTAGACCACCGCTGAGTACCGGCACGGGGATATGACGTGTCAGTGTAGCAAACCAGATTCCCAAAAGAGCAATGATCGGTGCCGCCATTTCGGGCAATGCGATTGCACAAAAGACACAAATTGCTGCCATGGGGATCACGCCCAGCATGATCAAAAGTTCAATCTTGATAAAGTTTTGCAGAATAGACAGATCAAAACAATATTGATAAATAAAGTAGGAACCGGCAGCAACCAGACTGTTGACAACCAGAGCAACTACATATATCCCAAGGGTTTTGCCCAACAGATATTTTGTTCTGCCTAATGATTTTGTCAGGAAGGTGGCAGCAATCCCTTCGCGCAATTCGCGGGGAATGTCAAAGGTCAGAGAAAGGACGGCAAGGATTCCGGCGATTTGATTAAGGAACAATGCCATATCCAACATCAATTCACGATGACGGTCAAGGGAGATTTCATTGTACCGGTACATGCTGCCGATAAGAATCCAGACGCAAATGACCAGAAAGTATACCACTTTCATTTTCAAAATACCCTTCCAGGTACTTTCTGCGATTGTCAGAATTTCTTTCATTGTGCAGAGCCCCCTTCTTCTTCCATACGTTTTTTGTTATTGGTTTCGATGGTACGGAAGAAAAAGTCTTCCAATGATTCCGCCTGTTCCACCAACTCCGCTTTTTCTTTGTGTTCTTCACCGAATTTTTTGAGTTTATCGGTAACGCCGGGCTGACTGCAATCAAAAGTCAATTCCCAGGTATTGCCATCTTTTTTCAGACATTCTTTTGCGTCATTCATCAAGCCTGCAACAAGATCATTGCCATCTTTGATGCGTATGACAAGATTTTCCGTGTGCAGCAGATCATTGATTTTTCCGGTACAAAGCAGATGTCCTTTATTCAAAATCGCAACACGGTCACAAATTTCCTGCACGTCAGCAAGAATGTGACTGCTGAAGAAGATCGTCGTACCACTTTTATTCTGATCAAGAATGATATTTTTCAAATCCTGTCTGCCATACGGGTCCAACCCGAGCAACGGTTCATCCAGAATCAGCAGTTCCGGTTTATTCAACAAAGCTTGAGCCACCCCGATACGTTGGAGCATTCCGCGGGAAAAACCGGCAAGTTTTTCTTTTGCATGATCCGTCATGTGTACGATTTCCAACACTTCTGCCACACGTTCGTAGCGGACTTTGCGGGGAAGATGGAATAATTTTGCACAGACATGAAGAAATTCGGATGCCTTCATCAATCCATTGAACGCGGGGGTGTCAGGGAGAAAACCGATCCGCTTTTTCATATTGATGTCCCAAACCGGCGCACCGAGTACGGTTGCACTGCCGGATGTCGGCTGGATCAAATCCATCAACATCTTGATTGTTGTTGTCTTGCCCGCACCATTGGGACCGAGAAAGCCGAACACGGATCCGCGGGGGATCTGGATCGTCAATTTATCCAGAGCGGGCACCTTCTTTTTCCAAAAGAGGACACCATATTGTTTTGTCAAATCTTTTGTGTCGATGACAAATTCATTTGCCATGTTGTCAACCTCCATTTTGACCTGTTAAAGTTCGTAAACGTCCTGTCCGTATTCTTTGTAAATCTCACGTGTTGCAAGGAAAATCCGGGCGACTGATTGTGTATCACCAATCGTGATCCGAACCCATTTTCCGGTTGCAGGACCGGGGAAGTAACGGACAATGATTCCCTGTTCGCGCAATGCACGGAAGTACCGTTCGCCATCGCCATCCGGGGGGGATGCAAAGAGAAAGTTTGTTTCCGATTCAACGACTTTGAATCCCAGGTCATACAATCCAAGCAGGAGCATTTCTCTTGCCAGACGGATCTTTGCCACACAATCTGCAAAATACGCCGGATCCCGGAGTGTAGCAGCGGCAACAGCCTGAGTCAGCATGGGAACGTTGTAGGAATCTTTCATTTTCATCATTCCCTCAATGATTTTCGGATTCGCCAATGCAAAGCCGAAACGCAAACCGGCAAGGTTGCGGCTCTTGGAGAATGTACGGCTGATAATCACGTTGGGGAATTCTTTTACAAAATCCACACAGCTGTCCGTTGCGAAATCCACATATGCTTCATCGATCAGAACGATTCCCTTGAACTCCCGGCAGATTTCAGCCATAAGTGCGCGGGGAAAACTGTTGCCGATCGGTGCATTCGGACGGGCGATGAACAGAATATTTGCATTTTTTGCCTGTGCCAGCAAATCCACCGGCAATTCAAAGTTTTCGGTCAGATTGATCTTGATACATTCTGCCCCCTGCAAACCGGCAAGAGTCGGATACAGGGAATAGGAGGGCCAGAGACAGGCTGCCGGTTTATCGGCAGAAGCAAAACAGCGCATGGAAATGGTCAGAATATCATCGGAACCATTACCGGCGATTACATAATCCTTGGTAAGTCCGAACATACCGGCAATGATTTCCCGTACTTCATCTGCTGTGGGATCGGGATAAAGCCGTAATTTTTCGCAATCAAAATTTTTCAATGTTTCCGCGACACTGGGGGAGGGCGGAAACGGACTTTCGTTTGTATTGAGTTTCAGGAGATTTGCCATTTTCGGCTGTTCACCCGGTGTATAACCGCCCATGTTGTCGATTTCCGGGCGGAAGTAAGAAATGTATTCCAATTTGCTCATGATCTGCAAAATCCTTATTTTGTACGGCGGATGGAAGCACTGCGTTTGTGGGCGTCCAAACCTTCCATGTCAGCAATCCGTTCCATGGCACTGACTTCTTTCAGAATTGCCGCTTCGGTATATTTTACAATACTGCTGCGGCGCATAAAATCCATACTGGTCAAACCGTGGAAATATTTTGCGGTTCCACCTGTGGGCAATACATGGCTCGGGCCGGCAGTAAAGTCGCCGACGGGTTCCGGTGTCCATTGTCCCAGGAAGATTGCTCCGGCAGAACGGACTTGTTTTGCAATGGCTTCCGGATTTTCGCAATGGATTTCCAAATGTTCCGGCGCATAATCACCGGCAAATCCGGCAGCGGCTTTCATGTCTTTTACCTGAATCAGGAATACGCCGTTTTCCAACACTTTGCGGAGAGGCCCCTGACGGGTCAGAGATTCCGCCTGACGGTAGATTTCTTTTTCCACATCAGTCAGGAATTTTTTATCCGGAGAAACCAGAACTGCATGTTCCAGTCCGCTGCCGTGTTCTGCCTGAGAAAGGACATCCGCCGCAGTGAAGGAAATGTTTCCTTTTCCATCGGCAAGAATCATAATTTCGGAGGGGCCCGCAACCATATCAACGGCACTTTGACCGTAGATCAATTTTTTTGCAGCTGCAACATATGCGTTACCGGGTCCGGCAATGATTTCTGCTTTCTGAATCGTTTCTGTTCCGAATGCCAATGCTGCGACAGCATATGCTCCACCAAGTTTATAAATTTCGGTTGCTCCGGCAAGATCCAGTGCGTAAAGTGTGCAAGGGTTGACTTTTCCGTTTTTCATCGGCGGAGTCATTGCCACGACAGATTTTACACCGGCAGCTTTCGCAATACCGACCGTATGGACTGCGGTGGAAACAAGCGGGGCGGTTCCGCCGGGAATGTAACAGGCGGCGCGTTCCATGGGTTGATACATTTCCCCGAGAGTGACACCGGGGCGCACCTGTTTTTTCCAGGATTTCGGGATTGTCATTTTTGCAAACGTGCGGATATTTTTCAATGCAAGTTTGATTGCCTGTTTCTGACTTGCGGTGACCAGTTTTTTTGCTTCTGCGATTTCTTCGGGGGTGACAAGATACCGGTCCGGAGTCATATCCACATTGTCAAATCGTTTAACGAATTCACAAACGGCAGCATCGCCGCGTTCTTTGACCTGTTGTACGATTTCAGCGACAGCCGCTTCAATATGGGCAGGACATGCGGGGCGTTTACACAACGTTTGCAATTCGGAATTATAGTTCTTATCGTTCAATAATATGGTTTTCATAACGACTCCTTGCGGTTATAATACTATTATAGAATGGTAACATAGCCCGTTTTTTCAACTTTACCAGTAAAAAACTGCATTTTTTTAGAAAAAATACCTGTTTTTCTGCTGAAATGCCGGATATAGCCTGTTTTTTCCGTTTGCAAAATCTTTCAACTGCATGTATAGTACCCGCATAACGCAGAAAAAATTGCTAATTAATGAGGTCATTATCATGAGTGGTTTACTCCCGATTGTTGTTGTTGTCATCCTTTTTCTTGTCATACGCAGTATTGCTCAGAAAGCGGCTCCGTCTTCCCATCCTTCCGGTAAGGGTGGCACACTGGGGGATATTTTACAACAGGCGATTCACAGTGCATCCAATGAAAAATGGATGGCTGCCGCCGGTGCGTTGAAAAGCCGTTATCAGCGTCCGGCACCGGGGAAATCCCCATCCATAGAGGGCGAAAGCAATGGTTTGAAATTCAGTTTGTTTCTGGCTCATCCCAATGCGGCAAATGTATCATGCCGCATACAGTTTCCGGAATCATTGAACAAAGAATTGCAAATCGTCTATACCCGTTATGGAGAGCTTTCCAAATTTTTCCGGAAATATCCCATGATTCAGGACAGTGGTTTTTCCGCTCCGCACCTCGGCGGAACTTGTGCCGATTTACGGTGGTATAAAAAATATCTTGCGGAAAATGATCGTGTTGATGTTATCGACAGTATGACCAATTATCTGCTTTCGTTTCAGATCACAGATACCGGAATCAATGCGGTTTTTGACAATAATCAGAACTTTCCGGATGTGCCTATGGTGGAAGTGTTATTGCTGGATGCCGCAGTGTTGTTCGCTGTGCCGGAAGCCGGTATCGCGCTCGCCGATGAGCCGGAAGAATCTGTTCCCCCGATCCGCATGAAGGAGGACGAACCCGTAAAAAGCAAAACAGAACCTGTTCCCCCGATGCCGGAAGTTCCGCAGATCAAGCCGGTTCCCGTTTCCCCTATGCCTCAAGTCACCAAACCGGAAGTTGCAAACAAATCTCCGATGCCGGAAGTTGCCAAGCCGAAGCCGGTATTTTCCGCTGCGCCAGCCGCAGCACCTGCGCCTGTTGTTTCTCCGGTAAAAACGCCGGAAGCGGCAACCGTGCCGGAATTATCATTGGAACAACAGGAATTCTGCAATACATTATTCCGTAAATCTATCCCCGGGAAAGCAGAGAACGATGCCTTTGCCGCAGTCAAAGGGAAAGCGGTGGAATGGAAAGGAACCGTATTGTCCAGTTATGATTTTACATTTGATTTTGCATTCGGCAACCGGAAGGGTGTCAAAGCAACCTTACTGTTGTGTGAAATTACAGGGAACGGTTCCCTGAAACAGAAAGTCAAAGCCCATGTTGCATTCCCGGCAGAGTTGTCGGCGGAATTGAAACAGAAACGGAATGAACAGATTGCATTTCGCGGTACGCTGTTGAAAATGGAAGCGTTTTCCCGCGAGATTTATATTGAGAATGGAGAGTTGATATGAAAAGTAATATGCGGAATAATAACGGTATGCTGGTCGGTGTCGGATTGGATGCCACGGACGGCGAAAAACGGATTACCAAAGGCGAAAATTTTGTTCTTGCCGGAGGTTCGGAAGAAACCCATGACCGCATGACGGAAACCGCGATCAAGTTCAACGAAGAACTTGACCGCAAGGGGAAACATATCAGCGAACTTTCCCGGGAAGAATTTATGGATATGATGCACAAGGCATCCGGGAAATAATCCGGATGTCATTACAACGTATATCCGGTCAATCGCAGGAAGTTCTCCCGGAAGATCATTCGTTGTTCATCCGGATTGATATGCTCAAATAAAACACCGCCGACCGTCATCCCGGCACTGACGACGGGGAAATCCGTTCCGAATAAAATCCGGTCCGCTCCCAGCATATCGATTCCTTTCCGCAGCATACCCCAACGGAACAAGCCGCTGCCGGAAAGATCCAGATAAATGTTCGGATATTTCTGTGCCAACTGATAATTTGCCATGATCCCGTTGCTTTCCGGGTGGGCGATTACGATCGGCAGACGGGGGAATTTAGCCGCAAGTTCGGCTTCGTCTTCCAGATTGGAAGGGTGGATATTCAATACCATACCGAGATCCTGTGCAAGTTCAAGAATTTGGAACATACCGGGTGTGGAATAGGCTTTATAGCCCATGACATACCAGGCAAGTTCTCCGACCCAGCGGAATCCGAGATCATAAAATTTCTGCACCTGTTTACAGGATTCTTCGGGGAAGTGCGGGTGGACATTGACGCCCGGCAGAAAGGAGTCCGGGTATTCCTTTTGGACCTGAAGCACATTGGCGTTACATTCTTCGATTACAGAAAAATCCGTACCGTCATTGATGATATTGAATGCGCCGCATGAGAGTGTGATTCCGGCACGTTTTTGTTCTGCAAAATATTCCTCATAGGTTTCCGGGATGGCAAAAGGAAAATTTCTGTGTTTCGCAAGATAAGGATGCATGTGTGCATCAATGATACCGTAGTCGGGTATTTCAAAATATTTCATAATTTTGTATTGCTCCTTGAGATTATTTTACACAATATACAGCAAAAATTTTGTTTTGCAAACTTGAAATTGGAAAATATGATGTTACTGTATCTCAAAATTACACTAACAGGAGTATGTTTTATGAATCAGAAATTTGAAGAACTCAGAGCGTATATCGCAACAGAAAGTCAGATCTGCTATGCCAGACTTGCTTCGCTTGAAGAAGGTTCCGCAAGAGGTCAGAGAGTGATCGATGTCAATAACGGTTCCGGTTTATCTTTTACCGTTACCCCGGACCGCGGTATGAATTTGGTGGAATGTCATTTCAACGGGATTCCCATTGCTTACCGGACAGCCAATCATCGTAACGTGGCAGCCGATCACTTTTTACGCAATTGGACCGGCGGTTTGATGACAACTTGCGGTTTACGGAATGTGGGAACCCCCAGTGGAACTCAGCCGCTTCATGGTGAAATTTCCCGGGAAGCAGCGGAACAACTTTGCATCGACAGCAAGGGCGGCGAAATCAAAATTTCCGGAACGCTGTATGAAGGCGCCATTTTTGATTGCAATTTGACATTGGAACGCACCATAGAAACGGCATACGGCTGTAATGAGATCGGTATTACTGACATTGTGACGAATCGTGGTGAAAAGGCGGAATTTACAGAGATCCTTTATCATTGCAATCTGGGATATCCTTTTATTTCAGAAGATATTCAGTTCGCCGCAAAAGAACATGAAGTGATCGGCAGAGACGATGCCGCAAAAGCCGATGTGGCAAATTGGGCAAAATATCCGGCTCCTTTGGCTGATTTTGCAGAATATTGTTATCGGCATAATATTCCAGCCGGGGCTGACGGATGGGCGGAAATCACAGTACAGAACCCGGTCCTTGGAATTGCATTGACATTCTCTTATGATACTGCCACTTTGCCTTGTCTGATGGAATGGAAAAAGCCTTCTAAAAATGCGTATCTGCTTGGCATGGAACCGACAAACAGTTCACTTGCCGGATGCGAATTTGACCGGGCAAACGGTCATGGTAAAATGTTGGAACCCGGTGAAAGCATTGTTTACCGTATGAAGATCAAATTCAATAAGATCTGATCTGCTGTCCGCAAGATACAAAAAAGACGCCTTGACTTCCTGAATGAAGCAAGGCGTTTTTTTTGATGGCTTGAAAAGATATTTCAGCGGATTATTTTTTTCAAGTGATCCACATATTTCTGAGGTCCGCCGGGACGGTATCCGGTTTTTCCCAGAATTTTACCGTTTCCATTTACGATAAGAACCGTGGGAAACCCTCTGACGCCATATTCTTTCAACAAAAGATTATTTTGTTTTGCCTTTTCCGCAGACAGGTAGTTTCTCCGCGGGAAGTCAGCCAGATACACAATGATATTGTCTTTTGCCCAGTTTTTGAATGTGGGTTGGGAGAAGACTTCTTTATCCAGTTTGACACACCATCCGCACCAATCGGAACCGCTGAAAATGATCATGATGGGTTTACGGGTTTTCTGTGCCAGACGCTGAGCTTCCCGGTAATTATCCATGATCTGATAATGACGGGTGGATGTTGTGTGGCGGCGCGGTGCTTGATGGTGGTTGCCCGGACCTTTGCCCGGTGCGGCAATGACCATTCCCGCAGAAAGAAAAACGGCAGCGGACAACAGGATTTTTGCTGAGAGTTTCATAGAGCCTCCTTGCGTTATAGTGTTAAACATACCGGACTATATCATGTACATGCTGAAAAATCAAACATAAAATGAAAGAAAATCGTAAATTTTATCCTTTTTTCCGTTCTTTTGTTTTTGCTTTCCGTTTTGGCTCTTTGTTTTGCGGAATATCCAGCATACATTCGCCCATGATGAACAGTTCGGTGGTTTTGACCGATTTTGATTCTGTACCGAAAAGGTATCCGACATAAGGAATATTGACCAGCCAGGGAAGTCCGGTTTTTGATGTAACGGTTTCCTGTTTTTTCAATCCGCCGATAACAAAGGAATTTGCCCCATGAGGCAAACTGATATCAAGAGTTACCACATTGCCGGAAGAAATTCTCGGTACACCCGTGGATTGAAAACCGAGCAGGCTGCTGTTGGCTGCGGATATGGTAAAACGTGTTTCTTTCTGATTGACAGAAACTTGATTCACTTTCATTGTAAAACCGAAACCGGAAACCTTTGCCACATTCACTTGATTGTCTTTGTATACAGGGATATCATCCGCAGTTGTTATAAAACGGTCGATCAATGTGGAAAGCAATTTATATGGCATACGTGCGGGATCCGATACAGTATTATTTGCCGGTGTCTGCGTATCCATATAAAAAACTTGAGTTGTCCGGTCAAGCGTGGCGGATGTATTGTTGCGCAAGACCATTTCCGCGGTATGGATGACTTTGGCTTTTCCGCTGCTGAATAAAAAATCGATATAACGTGTATTCCATTTCGGATTGAAATTAAAGAATCTTGTCCGTTCCGATCCGGTATTCAGCATGGTCCCGCCGTATGCGGCTGCCCAGTTATCCCTGAATCTTCCTCCGGCGGAAAAGAAATCCAGCCCGCCGTTATTTTTCCATGCTTGAAAATCCAGTCCGAGTTTCCGGTCATTTTCGATATCGATTTCACAAAGTTTGATTTTTAACCGGACTTGCGGGATCGGGACATCATACTTTGCGAGCATGGAATCAATATTTTTCATGGAATAATTGGCAACATCAAAGATCAGCCAGTTCAGATCGGGGTCATATGCCACCAAATCGCTGCCCTGCCATAATTCTGTGACATCGGAGATATTCATACCCACATTCTGGATCAACGGCATCAGATTTCGTGCCGGTACAAATTTTGGAATATAAAAATACGTTTGCGAACCGGATGTAAAACCCATTTGCGGTTTATCCAGAAATTTGACGATCTCATCAATGCCCATACCGTTTTTATTGGAGTCAAAACGGTATTCCTCCGCGCTGACGATCAGCAATCCGGTGCCGTCCACATATTTCAGACATTCCACGGCGGTATTACTGCCCAATTGTGCTGGCGGTGTATACGTCGGCTGGGCATTGACTGGTTCCGTTATCATGGGGGAAGATACGGTTGCCGTGACCGGTGTCGTGGTTGTATTACTGGGAAATTGCTGCTGCATGGATGTGTTGCCGACCCGTTTGGATTGTACGATCTGCCGGAGATAATCCCGGATTTCGTAGGCATCCACATGTCGGATCAGATAGGCTTTTGTGATTACACGCGGATCATTATTGTCCCGGATAAAATGGACGACCCGGGTTTGTTCTTTGACATCCACCAGCAATTGTGCATGAACCCGGGTACTGTCATACCAACTGCTGTTATTGATATTGGAATCTCTGGGGATCCCCGGGATATCGGCGGCAGTCAGACCGGTCATCAGGATGATACAGAAGAAAGTAAAATATTGTTTCATGCGCCCTCCAATCTGTTATTTCAATTTTTTCAGCAACCCGGCGGAGAGCGGATCTTTCATAATATCCGGGATTTCCGCCTTGACAGTCAAATACAGTTTGATATTTTCTTTGGATGTGACCGTTGTTCCGAACAGATATTTCAATACCGGAATGGAAGAAAGAAACGGCATCCCGATTGTTTGTGTGACATCCGTTGTCCGGTTCCATTGAGCCAGAAGTGTTTCTTTGTTCAATTCCATGGTGACATTTCCTTGAATATTGGTTGTTTCCACCAGTTCCGCGCCGTAATTATTCCGTTCGGTTATATTGGCACAAGTGAGTTGATAGCCGTAAAAGACGGTCCCGTTTATTCCTGCGATTTCCCCCGATTTGTAGGCAGGGAGAGAAAAATCCGTTTCTACTGGACCACGATGAATACAGGCGACCGGCTTACTGATATTCAAATAAATCTGTTGTGTATCCTGAATTTGAGAAACGGTACTGAGTCCCACGCTGTTCTGATCGTTTTCCCCTTTCAGCAGGTTTTGCAATTCCGGATTGAACATAATCTCATAATCTTTGGAATCGGAATTGGATACGGTCAGATGGGCTGTATTTGTGATATTGGCAACACCGTTCTGTTCCAATACACGTATGAAACTGGCATCAAATTGCGGCGCAACAAAGAAGCCGCCAAGATGACCGTTCATTGATTGGAGAGCCGCACTGCCGCCGGATGACAGATCGAATACCCGGTAACCGATTTGGAACAGATCCAAACCCGGTCCGTTTTTCCATGCCAGATAATCGATTCCCATATCCCGCAAGGTACTTTCCCGTACTTCATACACGGTAAATATCATACGGATCTGCGGCGGTGGGCGGTCCAGCCAGCTTAAAAATTCATTAACAAATTCCGTATTGGATATGTTATCTTTCCAATAAATCTGATTGGAATTGGCATCCCAGCCGTAAACGGACCCGTACGGTCCCACATTGATCACGGCATTGACAATAATATTAACCAGGATTTGACCGGATCGGTATTTCGGTGTATACACAGCACGGGTGATACCTGTCCCCCGGATAATGTCGTCCGGCGTTTTTCCGGCGATTTTTACAGGACGGTCTGCCTTCTGAATAAAATCTGTCACCCACGGCATCATTTTTTCCGGACATGTGACGGTCAGGATTTCCTGATTTGCCTGCTGATATTGAATGTTGCTGACGGATGAATTCATGTTGTAGCGTTTGACCATTCCCAGGACGAACGGGGCAATATCATTTGCCTGAATGTGTTTCAGCAGAAAGATCCGGGAGACCATGTAGTCCTGTGCATCATCCTGCACCAATCTGACCGTTTGAGTTGCCGTTTGACCGTTATCTGCGGCAAAGCAACCGTATGTTATAAAAACAAAAAGCAATAAATTCCAGATTTTCATATCGCTTCTGAAGTACCTTTTTGGTTATGACAGGGGGATACCGTATCATAACAGCACCCCCCCTGTCTGTTTATTGATGATTAATGATGAAACGCCGCATTTTTATGGCATTTTTTGCAGGGCGGTTCCTGTTGTAAATGCCGGATCGCGGCATCCATATCCACCAGCAATTGTTCCAGCAGATCTTTGGAAACGCCGTGTCGGACCAGGATCCGTTGGATCACCACATCTTCGCAATCCGGCGGCAGAGAATAGGCGGGGACAAGCCAGCCCCGATACCGTAACCGGTCCGCAAGATCGTAAAGGTCAAAATTCACATTGGCATCTTTTTTGAGTTTCCAACAGACACCGGGGACGCCGATATAATCCTTTCCGCAGGAAATGATATCGAAGAGATTGAACTTTTTCAATTTTTCTGCGAAGAAAAGACCTGCATCATAACATGCTTTCTGAATACGGGCATATCCTTCTTTGCCAAGCCGCAGAAAATAATAATATTGAGCGGCGATCTGCCCGCCGGGACGGGAGAAGTTCAACGCAAAAGTGGGCATATTGCCACCCAGATAATTGACATAAAAAATCAATTTTTCCGGCAATGCTTCCATATCCCGCCACAGAATCCATCCGGCACCCAGCGGCGCAAGGCCGAATTTGTGACCGGATGAATTAATGGAATGGACCCGGTTCAAACGGAAATCCCAAATCAGATCCGGTTTTGCAAACGGCGCAAGGAAACCGCCGCTGGCACCATCCACATGGATGGGAATATCCAAAGATGTTTTCTTTTCCAATTCATCCAACGCTTCCGCTGTTTTTGCCACATGTTCGTATTCCAGAGTAAAAGTCGTTCCCAAGGTTTGAACGACACCGATCGTGTTTTCATCACAGCGTGCAATCACGGCTTCCGGTGTGGATATGGTACTGTCCTTTGTCATGGGTATCTCCCGCAACTCCACATCCCAATACCGGGCGAATTTATGCCAGCATACCTGAACCGGTCCGGTGATCAAATTCGGTTTACCCGGTGTTTTTCCATGCTTTTTCATCCGGTCGAGCCAACGGTATTTCATGGCAAGACCGCCCAGCATGGCGGCTTCGCTGGATCCGGTGGTGGAACACCCGGCTGCGGTTTGATGATCCGGCGCATGCCACAGATCTGCCAGCATATGAACGCAACGGCGTTCCAGTTCTGCGGTCTGCGGGTATTCATCTTTGTCGATCATGTTTTTACTGATACATTCATCCATCAGCATATGCACATTCGGATCTTCATAGGTGGAACAGAACGTTGCCAGATTCAATCTTGCATTTCCGTCAAGCATCAATTCATCCCTGACCAATTGCAGTACATTGGCTCCGTTCTGTTCTTTTTGCGGAAATACATATTTCTCCGCCGGTTTTTCCAATTCCAGTGAGGCATAAATATCGTCATGTTCCCCATGACCTTCTGCCAGTCGTTTGTGTAATCCCATAATTACCCCCTCCTTTTTTTTACTTTTGTTGCTGTTGTTGTTTTTTTAATTGCATGATTCCATGTATTACAAACGGAGTGCCTGTAAACAGAATCATGCCC
>JAFVSW010000343.1 GCA_017503545.1 Lentisphaeria bacterium
CGTAGCCTTGGCGAAGGTGGATGGTTATTTCCCACGCCTTGTCGCGGCATAGCCGTATGGCGACGCCGGAACAAACTACCATTTCCATCTCTTCAACAATCCTTTTTCAGTCAAATTTTGCCGGACTTTTGAAATTACCTCATTGAGTTTTATTTTTTGCGTGCCGCAATATAATTTTTGAAAAATTCCCCGGCAATGGGTGCGGCTGTTTTTCCACCGGATTCCCCGCCTTCGATCACAATGGCGATAGCATACAAGACGCCGTTTTCCGGGTCGGTACCGAAGCCTATAAACCACGTATTTTTTGATTTTCCCTGCTTCGTTACAATGTCCGCTGTTCCTGTTTTTCCGCTGAGAGAAACGGCTGGATTTCTTGCCAGTCTTCCGCTGCCGCCATTGCCGTGAACGACTTGGTACATCCCTTCTCTGACGAGTGACAGAGCCTGTTGACTTGCTGCCAGAGTTCCACGTTTTTCCGGCATTGCATCATAGACGGTGACCGGTTCACTATGTTTGCCGGAGGTATCCAGAATACTTTTGACCAGGATCGGTTTCCATCGGGTCCCGCCGTTTGCGATCGCGGCAGTATAAACGGCAGCCTGTAAAGGTGTGATTTCAATTTTTCCCTGACCGAAAGAGACATATGCGGTTTCCGATTCTGTCCACCGGTCGGATGGTTTCGGCAGAATCCCTTTCCGTTCCGGGAGTTCAAATCCGGTCCGGGAACCGATCCCGGCAGAGGCAAAGAGTTTGGAGAGTGCTTCGATCCCGCAATGGACCCCGGCATCTACAAAATATCCGTTACAAGACCGTTTCAATGCTTCGATAAAAGAGATGTGACCGTGGACGGCATTGAACATACATTTGATGGATTTACTGTATCCGTAAGGGACGGAACCGTCACATTCAAAATTCTGATCCGGATCCATTCCGTTTTCGATGGCGGCGAGTGCTGTCAGCGGTTTGATGATAGAGCCGGGCATATAGGTGCCGGTGGTGGAACGGTTGACAAATGGCCGTGCGGGATTATTGGCAAGGAGTCGGTAATCCCGTGCGGAAATTTTAGGTATGAACGCTTCCGGTGAATAGGCGGGAGAGGATGCCATGGCAAGGATTTCCCCATTATTGGCATTCAGCAACACGATGGAGCCGGTCTTATCCTGCAGCAATTGTTCTGCACACAATTGCGCTTGAAAATCCAGAGTCAAGCGCAAGGTCTGACCATTCACTGCCGATTCTGTCTGGAGATATTCATGAACATATCCGGCACTGTTGACCATGGCAAGCTGCCGTCCCGGCGTACCCCGGAGCTTATCATCATATTTCAATTCCAGTCCGGTTTTTCCTTTTGCATCCGGGATGTAGTAAAAGAAATTGCTGCGGTCGCTTGCTTTATTCGGGTCACCGGGAGATACGTAACCGAGCAGATGTGCCGCCATAATGCCCTGTGGATAAGAGCGGATCGGTTCCGCCGTGATTTCCAATCCTTCGATCAGCGGATGTGTTTCCCGTAAAGCAGCCAGTTCCTTCGTGGTAAGATCCCGGAATAATTCCATGGGGATCCCGGTATAATAATTCATATGGCGGCGTATTTTTTCTTCCGTGATTTTGTGATCTCTGCCGATTCTGGCAGCGGTTTCCGAGATTGTCGCCTGAATGATGTGAATGGTTTCTTTGATTGTTTTTCCCCGTAATTCGGCAAGGTGGAGTTTTGCATTGTAAGAAACACGGTTTGTTGCGAGAATTTCACCATTTCTGGCAAGAATACGCCCGCGGATCGGCGGAATACGGATCGTCCGCAGACTTTGCCGCCTGGTTCGGTCCTGATATTCTTCCTGCCGGATTACTTGCATATTCCATAATTGAATGATAATGATACAGTAAAATAAACAGATCACGGAGAGAATCACGCCGAGCCGGAGTCGCGGAGATGTCAACAATTCCAGATTTATCATAAATAGTCACCCCGTTTCATTTGTAATTTAACATTGGCATAAAGAGGGAAAGAAAGGAGATTTGCCAATGAATCCAGAAGCAGGATCATGACAGGCAGTAACAGTGCTGTAACCAGACAAATGGAGACCAGATACGGCAGAAAATATATAAAATTCTGCCAGGTCGTCAACAATGTTTGTGGAATATATACAATCAACGGCAGTATGGCTCCGGGAAAAAGGAGAGAGGCAAAGGAATCGGATTCCACCCGTTTCAACCAGATATTTGCCGGAATCTGTACCGCATTGTACGTGAAAATGTGGATGGGGAACGAACAGCCGCAGAGTAAGTCCATAGTCACCCCGAGCAATAGAGCAATCCCGGTCGTTTTTTTCCAACCGTACACGACGGAAAGATAAAAAATCCAGCATGGCAGCAATGGAAGGATCAAACCTCTTGAGCGCAGAGAGATCTCCACTACCGTTAAAAACATGGATACCAGAATAAAACAGGCGATCATTATTTTTTACTCCCGGTAACGGTGCGGGTCAAAACGGTTACAAAACGTAAATTTCCGGTTTCTGCCGCCGGTTTCAATTTTGCTTCGGCATAAAGCCCGTTCCGGATTGTGGTGGCTTTGCCCTCATCATCCACAGCCAGAAGGATCCCGACGAACAAACCGGGCGGAATCTGATTGGATAAACCGCCTGTCATAACGATTTCTCCGACACCATACTGACCCTCTACCGGCAGAGAGGTAATAACGGGATTCGTCATCCCCCCGGCACCATTGAGAAAACCATATTGTCCGGATTCTGTCAGCAGGATACTGAACGTACATTTTTTATTCCGTAACGTTGCAACCGTTGCGGTATGACGGCTGACCGCGATAATTCTGCCGGCAAGAGCGGCTGTTGTTCCATTATCCGCGGGAACGATTACCGGATCCCCGACTTGGATTCCGTGTGATTCGCCTTTGTCAATAACGAATTGTTCATTCCACGTGACGGGATCCCGCAGCATGATTTGCGCGTAAACACTTTGTCTGTTTGATGGGGGAACCAGATTCAGCAAGGCACGTAATTGTTTATTTTCCAGTTTCATTGCGGCCTAGGCGGCAGGTTGTGAGGAAAGTTTAGCATTTTCCTGTTGCAGGGTATCCACCATACCAACCAGTTCCAGTTTGCTTTTTGAGATGGCAAGTCCTGTCCGCGCCATAGAACTTTCTGTTGCCAGAATCAACTTGTTCCACGGGTAAAAATAATCCATTGCCATCCGGCTGAAAAAGCGGTCAAGAGCAAACCAGATCAGTATGGCAAAAAGAGCTGCCGCCAGCAGCGTACATGTTGTGATAAAGATTTGATGGGAAGTTTATTTTATCTTTTTCATTGGTAATCGTCCCATTTATCAAGCACTTCTTTTGCGCCCGGGTATATATTTTCATGTTGCCGGAAAGAACGGACTGCCTGAAGCAGATGTTTCAATCTGGCACCGGGCTGTACAAATTGTTTTTGTGCCTGTTCGGTATATTGTTCAATCGTCATAATTTCCTGATTCTTTTCGAGCAGCACTTTTTCCAGATCTGCCAATTTTTTGCCGTCGGAAGTGCCGCGGATGACGGCGGATATTTCCAGTCTCAATGCTGCCATTGCACTTTGAATACCGGGGTGTGCCTGTTTACCTAAATTCCATAATTGCTCCTGCATCCGCCGTAATGCGGGTAAGAACCGTGCTTTTTCCTGTAAACAGGAATGAATGGAAGAAAGGGTGTTTTTCCGTATTTTTCCTTTTTTATCCTTCCAGTGCAGTTCTGTGATTTCCCAATATTGAGACTCAAAATTTCCGGCAGAAACGGGGGCATAAAAGACTAATAATTTTTTTGCCATGTTCTGTTTGAACCATGACATCGGGTCTGCTCCAAGAGTATCCGCCGGCAATTCTGTAAGCAAATCAATACTTTGTTCATTGAGGGCAGAGAGCAGTAAATGCGCGGCAAGATTGTTTTTATTGCGGAAGAGTCCGGCTTTTTCGATAAAATCCAGAAGCATTTCCGCATATTCATCATTCAGTTGCCGGAGTGAGTCCGGGGTGCCGGGCGGGTCATTATTCACCGGCAGATTTTTATCCGGAAAGATTCCGTTTGCCGCCAGAACGTAAGTGATAGGATATTCCTGCACAAAGGGGACGAACGGCCGGTTTAATGTCTGCATTGTTTTCCGTGCCGCCGCGCGAATGATCCAATGTCCGCAAATTTGATTTTCCAGCAACGGATCCTGCCCCAATTTAGCAAGAAAAACCCAGGCGGCAAGGCGACGCATACTGACGGGATCGTTATGCCATTCATAGAAATTGGCAGGGTAGAAAATATGCAGTTGATTGGTCATCCGGTTGAGAAATGCGGAAAATTCAGAACGGCCTGCCTGTTCATCCAGAGTGGCGATCACGTTCCAGGATTTGTTGTTAGCCGGATGTGCGGGAATACAGATATCCGCGATTTTGCATAACTTATCGATGGCACGATTTCCCTGATAAATGGGGGAAGTAATGGCGTTTTTGTAGTCAAAAATAAGGATCTGACTCCATCCGGCAGATGAAATCATCAGCAGAAAACATAAAATCAGTCCAGTTTTGAAAGTCATAAAAATCACCATATTAATGAGGCAATTTCAAAAGTCTTCAAAAATGCCTGAAAACTCTTGTTGCGATCTGAAAACGGAGCGTTTGCGGCTTGTCCGCCGTAGCCTTGGCGAAGGTGGATGGTTATTTTCCACACCTTGTCACGGCATAGCCGTAAGGCAACGCCACACTCAAACTACCATTTCCATCTCATCAACAATTATTTTTCAGTCAAATTTTGCCGGACTTTTGAAATTACCTTTAATTTAAAAAGAAAACAGAGTGTAAATGTACTCCCGGAATTGTCATTTTGCAAGGCGGGAAACATTTTTTTATTTAAAAAAATGCGAAAATACAGTAAAAGACTTGAATTTGAACTTTTCAATGTTATATTTGCGTTTCAGTCTGTTTTTAAGATATGGAGTTTTTTTTATGATTTCTTTACATTCATTATTTCAAGATCATGCTGTATTGCAGCAACGCCAGTGGAATCCGGTTTGGGGAAATGCCGTACCGGGACACCGACTTCAAGTCCAATTCGCAGGGATGGAATTCCTGGCAAAAGTAAATGCCTCCGGAGCTTTCAAGTTCCGGCTCCCGCCGCTGCCTGCGGGCGGTCCATACAGTATGGTTATTACAGATGTTGAAAATCAGGAAACAGTTACGATCAATGACCTTATGATCGGGGAAGTCTGGGTCGCCTCCGGTCAGTCCAATATGGAATACCAACTTATTTCCGGCTGGACCAGTACATTGGCGCAAAAAGCAGATCCTACTGCCAATGTGAATCTGGAACAGAAAGAAGAATATTGTAACACGATCACCGATCCTGCTGCGATCCGCTTTTTTACGGTCCAAAAAGAGGCAAGCGGCATGGAAGAAGATACCTGTTCCGGTGAATGGAAATACATGAGTCCGGAAACGGCACCGTGGGCATCTGCTGTTGCCGCCTGGTTTGCCCGGTATGTACAGGAAAATCAGAAAGTCACGGTTGGGTTGATCATAACTGCCTGGGGTGGAACCATTGCCGAAGCCTGGACCAGCCGTGCCGGATTGCTTTCCAATCCGGAAACGACACCGATTGTTCCGGATATGGATGATGTATTTTTTAAGACCGATTGGCCGGTATATTCAGTAACGCCAACTTCTTATGAAGCGTATTTTGACCCCGGTAATAAAGGATTTGATATGGGGTGGGCAGATCCGGCTTTTGATGATTCAGCGTGGAAAAGTATGGCTGTCCCCGGCAGTTGGATTATGCAGAAAATTTCTGGTAACGGTGCGCTCTGGGCACGACAGGAAATCAATATTCCCGCTTCCTGGCGCAAAAAAGATCTTATTTTGAATCTGGGCGGGATCGATAAGCATGATACCACGTATTTCAATGGTGTCAAAGTCGGCGGCATGGGGAAAGAGGGCGAAATCACTTTCTGGGATACGCCGCGCCATTACCGAATCCCGGCGGAACTGGTCAAAGAAGGCAGAAATGTGGTGGCTGTCCGTGCTTATTCCTTTATGCATGATGGTGCATTGGGCGGTGGAAAAGAGGATTATTTTATTCAGCCGGAAGGAGAAGATGATAAAATCTTTTTTGCCGGAATATGGAAAGCGGAACCTGAATATAATTTAGGTGTCCTCTGTCCTGCCGCACTGCCCGGACCCGGATATGCCAATACGCCCAGTATTCTTTTCAACAGTATGTTGCGTCCCTTGATCCCCTATGGGATTCGCGGTGCGATTTGGTATCAGGGAGAAAGCAATGCTGCTTCTGTTTCAGAATCTCTGGCGTATGAAGAAAAACTTTGCACCATGATCCGTGACTGGCGGTATCATTGGGGACAGGGCGATTTCCCGTTCATTCAAGTGCAGTTGGCGAATTATTCACCTCTGGGAGCCCCGGCTTATGATGCGGCGTCCAGATGGGCGGTCCTCCGGGATGCACAGCGGAAAGTTTGCGAAAAATTGCCGCGGGTTACCATGTGTACTGCGATCGATGTCGGTAATCTGCTGGATATTCACCCGCATGATAAAAAATCTGTTGGAAAACGGATGGCGGACAATGCGCTTTATCACGTATACGGGCAGAAAACGATCGTCCCGTTCGGACCACTTTACCGCAGATCGGAAGTGGAAGGGGATGGTATCCGGATTTATTTTGATTATGCTGATGGTATGACGATCAAAGAAGACCTTCCCCAGAGTTTTTATGTTGCCGGTCCGCAACGGGTCTTTTATCCGGCAACGTCTGTGGAAATTTGCGGCGATTCCATTCTGGTCCGTTGTAAAGATGTCAAAACACCGTACTCCGTCCGTTACGGCTGGTCGGATGCATTGATCAGCACGCTGTATAACAGTGCCGGTCTTCCAGCCTCACCGTTCCGCACGGATCATTGGGATTTCTATTGATCCGATCATAAAAAAACTGAACTCCCGGACATTCCGTAAAGACGAATGAACCGGGAGTTTTTTTACTTTGTCAATTTCGCACACCTGTGTTTGTAATCGATCACAATTCCGGCGTAACGGTATTTGATTCCTGCAGACAGCAGCATGAAAAAGGCAAAGCCGCCCGCCAGATAATATTGTTTGCCGCTCAAATCCAAAAGGATAATTGCGAGAAGAATACACCAGAAAAATACCGTCAGCAAAATCATATTTATCTTTGATTGTTTTTCCGGACATTCCTCAACGGGAGTTCCGGAAAGTTTTTCAAGTATGGAACGGTAAGCGTTCAATGCCCGTTGAAAATTTACAACTGCCATACAGGACAACAGGGAATAGACCGCAAGAATTCCGGCGATCATGGAACACATTTTTGTGTCAAACGCTTTCCCATCCATCATCTTGACCGCCATTGCAAATAGAATGGAATAAAAAATACTGTTTTTTATTGCGGTCCGGCGGTAACGTATAACGTCTCCGTCCGTTCGGACATGTTCCAGCAGACGGCGTTCAAAATCATTCAGTTTGTCTTTGCTCATTTATCATATTCCAGTCCGACTTCCGGCAAATAGAGAGGGAAGCCTAATGTACGGAGCTTTGCCTGAAGCGTTTGCACATCCAGTTCGGATGGAGAGATTCCGGCATCGATTGCCATGGATGCGGCAAGCCCGGCGACCTGTCCGGTCATACCGGCAACGGGAATAACGCGGGTGACTTCCCAGGCATCGCCATCGGCACCGGTACAACGTCCAGCGGCAATAAAACCTTTGGGTCCGGAAGTCGGGATCAGGGAGTCGTAGGGGATTTCCCAAACGGGACCGGATTTTCTCCAATCGGGAGCAAGTCCGATGGAATCGGGGAAGTGTTTATTATTTTCGTTATCCCGGAGGACATAACGCGCATCGATGGAATAAATTTTCCGGAATTGCGGCATGGCAGGGAGATTGAGAGAATAGAAATTTTCTCTTGTAACGGTGTCGGAATATTGTTCTTTGTAATATTCCAGAATTTTCTGTCTGCCGCGTGTGACAAATTCGGTGACCGATTTGCCGCTGATTCCACGGAAAAGCGTACCTTCCGGCGCTTTTGATTCATCCCATGGGATACCGCCCATATTGAGACGGACCGGTGCGCCCAGATCGCTGTGTTCCACTCTGGAATCGTGACGGATCTCCCACCAGGCAAGGAAGTTTGTTGCGGTATGACAGGGGATATTGGCGCGTCGGGCAAGGATGGCAGTTCCGGAGGCATCCACAAAACATTTTGCATTGATTTTACCTCTGCCGGATTCATTTTCCACAAAAACGGCAGTCATGCGGTCGTTCTCAACTTCGGTGTCACAAACAAGAGTATCATACCAGACATCCACCTGATTTTCCCGTAAATACTCATCCAACGCCAGAATGTAAGCGGCGGGGGAGAAAATACAACGGTAACGGGCGGGTTCTGAAGCATTGACATTATCTTTCCAATGTTCGGGAATATTGCCGGGCCCGTATTTGATACTGAGTTTCAGCAATTCTTCTGTAATACCGAACGAGACCTGCCGTCCGTTACCGTCACAGATCGGCAGATAAACATAAACCAGACCGGTGGTGGCAAGTCCGCCGGGGAAAATTGTTTTTTCGATGAGGACGACTTTTTTTCCTTCTCTTGCGGCTTGAACGGCGGCGGCGACACCGGCGATTCCCGCACCGACGACAGCGATATCATAATTTTTTGAGAAGTCCATAAATAAAAAATCCTGATGTAATAACTTTCCTGATGTAATAACTTTCCTGTTTCCCTCTAATATAGTACCTCAAAGGTTGAAGTCAAGAAAATAAACAGAAAAAAACACATTTTCTTCTTGCATTTTCCGTGAAGAATGATAAAGTATGGGGAGTACGCTATTGAGGTTCAAAAATGATTTGTCAGATATGTAAAAAAAATCCTGCAACAGTGCATGTTCAGGAAATTGTCGGCGGGAAGAAAAATACGTTGCATCTGTGTGCTTCCTGTGCTGATAAAAAAGCCATGCTGGAGCCGTTTCTCCATGGAACTGATCTGAATTCCCTCATCAAAGATATGATGGGGATGATTCAGAATGGAGGTCCGGAGGCGGAGAACGCACATGGTACATCTGCGGCTGATAAGCCGGAACACAATACCGTTTGCCCGTTCTGTTCCTGGTCATTGGAGCAATGGCAGAAGACCGGGCGTTTCGGCTGCGAACGTTGTTATACCGTTTTCGGTGCTGAAATTGATGCGAAATTACCATCTATGCACCGGGGTATTGTTCATAAAGGAAAAACGCCGCCGGGAATGGAAGATGGAAACACGGTATCGGATCAAGTGGAACAGGATCTTGCTCTGATCCGGGAATTGAAACAATTGCGGAACGATTTACAGGGCTGTATACGCCGGGAAGAATATGAGATTGCCGCCAGGGTGCGGGATAAAATTGCTGAACTGGAACAACTCCTTGCAGAGAAAGGCGTAAAGGTATGATGAATACGGACCCTTTGATCCGGCAAGTGATGGAACGGGTTCCGGCATGGCTGCCGCAGCATCCGGGGAAAGGTGATATTGTTATCAGCAGCCGGATCCGTCTTGCCCGGAATCTGCACGGTTTTCCGTTTCCCCTTAATGCATCCCCTACGGTACGCGGCGAAGTAGCCAATGCGTTTTTTGATGCAATGGAAGCAACCGAAAATGGAGATTGGTTACGGTTGGCTATGGAACCCTTGAATGATCTTTCCGTCGCCTTGTTGTTTGAACGGAAATTGATCAGCCGTGAATTTCTGACCCGTGAGCCGGGACGTTTTCTTGTTCTGGCATCCGACCCCCGTTTATCGGTCATGATCAATGAAGAAGACCATTTCCGTATGCAATATTGCCGGAGTGATGGCAACCTTATGGCGTCATGGACAGAACTTTCTGAGTTCGAGAGCCGTTTGCAGAAAATACTGAACTTTTCTTATCTGCCGGAGCGGGGATATATTACCAGTTGTCCCAGCAACCTCGGGACGGGAATCCGTGCGTCTGTTATGATGCATTTGCCTGCATTGCGTATTCTTGACCGGTTGAAAACTTTGAAAACGGCTTTTGCCAATATGGGGATGACTGCCCGCGGTTTGAATGGGGAGGGGACGGATATCATTGGTAATCTGTATCAAATCTCCAATCAATCCACATTGGGGGAATCGGAAGAAGACATCATCCGGCGTCTGCTTGCCGTTGTTGCTGATATTGAACAGGAAGAACGGAACGCGCGGGAAGAATTGCTTTCCGGAGATAATCTGATCCGGCTTTCTGATTGTTGTGCAAGAGCTTATGGTAATCTGAAATATTGTTATCAAATCGCATCTTCAGAAGCATTGAATTTGCTTTCTTTGCTCCGTTTGGGGTGTGATTGCGGATTTTTCCCCGATATCCCGGTCAAAGAATTGAACCGGATGTTATTGCTTTCTCTTCCGGCGCATTTGGCTTACCGTGCCGGACGGGAATTATCGCCGGAAGAAAGAGCTGCCGGGCGTGCCGCCTTGTTCCGGGAATTTCTGAGTAATCCTGCCCCCGGTGAAGGGAACGGCACAGTTCGCGAGTGACAGATTGTCCCATCTTATGCAGAAAAAAGCCGTAAAAACGAGTTGGCGCGAAACTTGCTTATTGATTGTATGAAATAAAAATGAAAATTAAATAGAAAGAGTGAACTTACCATGGAAAACAAAGAAAACGCACAGGAACAAGAAGTCATTACCCCTGAAATGGAAGCGGAAAAAGAAAACGCAACAGAAACTGCGGCGGAAACAGCCGTTCCGGAAGAAGAAAATAAAGAAAAAGAATTGCAGTGGGATTCTGTAGAAGACTTGGCAAAGAAACTGGAAGAGACAGAAAAAAAATTGGCAGATATGGAAAAACTCCGTTTGCTGGCTCTTGCAGAAACAGAAAATCAGCGGAAACGTTTCTCCAAAGAATTGGAAGCGTTGCGCAACCGGGCAATTCAGGATACCATGCTCCCGTTCCTTCAGGTCTTTGACCACTTTACCATGGCTGTCAATGCCTGTTCCGGTGATAATGTGAATGTCGCAACGATCACACAGGGAATGAATATGATTCAAGCGGAATTTGATAAAGCCTTTGCGGATGTCGGTGTGACCCTGATCAATGCACAGGGTGCGGTATTCGACCCCAATTTCCATGAAGCAATGGCGGAAGAAGCATCCGAAACGGTTCCTGCCGGTACGGTGATCCGTCAATGGTGTTCCGGCTGCCGTATGGGTGACCGCCTGTTGAAACCGGCAATGGTCGTCGTCAGTTCCGGTCCTGCTGCAAAAGAAGAAGCTCCTGCAGAGGATGCAAAGGCATGACGGGATTCCTTTTTTGAGGAGGACGTTTTATGGCAAAAGATTATTACGAAGTATTAGGCGTCGGCAAAACGGCATCGGCGGATGAGATAAAAAAAGCATACCGCAAACTTGCCGTGAAATATCACCCGGATAAAAATCCGGACGATGCTGCTGCCGGCGAAAAATTTAAAGAGATTTCCCGCGCATATGAAGTATTGAGCGATCCGCAAAAACGCTCCCAGTATGATCAGTTTGGATCGGATATGTTCGAACGTGCATCGGCAGGTGGCGGCGGCGGACCCGGCGGTGGATTTGGCGGTGGTTTCGGCGGATTCAGTGATCCGCGTGACTTGTTCAGTCAGATCTTCGGCAATGCCGGAGGCGGAGGCGGTTTTTCCTTTGAAGATATGCTTGGCGGCGGCAGACGCACCCGCCGGAATACAAAAGGTTCCGACTTGCGGTTTGAATTGGAAATCGATTTTATTGATGCCGTTTTAGGTGCGGACAAAAAAATCCGGATCACCAAATCCGATCTTTGTTCCAGATGTCATGGTTCCGGTTCCGAACCGGGATCCGGCAAGAAAACATGCCCCACCTGCGGCGGAAGCGGTCAGGCGGCATCCTCCATGGGCGGATTTTTTCAGACAATGGCGGCATGTCCGACATGTCATGGTTCCGGACAAGTCATTTCCAATCCGTGCAGAAGCTGTCACGGAACCGGTAAAGTCCGTGTGGAAAAGGAACTGCAGATCCATATTCCCCCGGGAGTCGATAACGGATCCCGTTTGCGTGTTGCCGGGGAAGGGGAAGCGGGGACAAATGGCAGTCCGGCAGGGGATTTGTATGTGGTGATCAAATTGCGTCCGCATAATGTGTTCCAGCGGAATGGCAATGATATCCATTGTGATGTACCGGTCTCCCTCTGTGTTGCTGCATTGGGTGGAGTGATCGATGTCCCGACGGTATCCGGCAAAACCCGGATGAAGATTCCAGCGGGAACAAAAAACGGTGCAGTCTTGCGTTTGCGCGGGAAAGGAATGCCGGCGCTGAAAGGCGGGATCCGTGGAGATCAATTGGTCAAACTGGTAGTGGAAACTCCGGTTTCACTGACAAAGCGTCAAATGGAATTGCTGAAAGAATTTCAGGCGGAAGAACGTGCCGCGACGTACCCGCAGCAGGAAGAATTCAAGAAAAATGCAGAACCGTTTCTGCGTTGAGGAGAGATAAAAATGGCGGATGATAAGAAAAATGGTAATGATCCCGTGATTGCCCGTAACCGGAAAGCGTATCACGATTATGAAATTCTGGAGACCATGGAAGCCGGTCTTGAACTGCATGGTACGGAAGTAAAAAGCTGCAGAATGGGTTCGGTTCAGCTTCAGGAATCTTTTGCCAAAGTGGAAAACGGTCAGCTGCTGGTTTACGGCTTGCACATTTCCCCGTACAGTCATGGCAACCGGTTTAATCATGAAGCCATGCGTGCCAGACGTTTGCTTATGCACAAACGTGAAATCCTGAAATTATCCATCCGCACCCGGGAACGCGGCTGTTCTCTGATTCCGTTGAAAATGTACCTGAAACGCGGTTATGTCAAAATCGAATTGGGTTTGGCACAAGGTAAAACGTTCAGTGATAAACGGGAAACCTTGCGCCGGAAACAGGATGAAATGGATATGCGCCGTGCTGCTGCACCGCGCTGAGTAATCACATCAATATCTCTGCATTGAATTTTGCTGTTTCATAATCCTTGAATACATGGAATAAGCGTCTTCAAACAATGCCCGCTCCCCGCGTTGTCTGACATTGCGGATTAAATTGCGGAACATGGTTCTTACTGCACGTTCATCAAACTGTGTCAGAATTTGTGCGCCTGTTTTGCGTATCCGGCGGATATATTTCTGGGAAAATCCGTCTTGTTGCGGCGGAGAAAATACTGCCAGTTCCAATGCCGTCAACAATCCCAAATCTTTGTGCGGATTGTTGACGATTACTTCCACATACGGTTTAATCCGTTCTGCATCCAGTTTCGCCAGCCGGTCTTCGGTTGTATAAGTGGATTCCTGTACATTGTAAATCCGGAGAGTGTCTTTGACTTCCCCGGCACGCAAAAGCATATCTCTCAACTGTTCTGAGGCATTCTGATGGGGCACCGGTGTATTTCCATGGCGGATCCGGAACAGAGAGCGTACCCCCAATTCAAAATCGTCCATGGAGTAAGGTTTTTCCACATAATCCTGAAAAAACGGGATTAATTCCGTTTGCATATTCAATGTTTCTGCTGCTTTCAGCGCGACCAGGGGAGCCATTCTTGTTTGGACCATGCGGTAAAATACACGTTTTTGTGTTGCCCGGTAAGTGTTGGTATCAGAAAACGCATGAAATAATCCATTGAGCAGGATTTCATCGGACGATGCCGCATAACGGCTGAGCAGCGCATCCGCTTCCGGCGTATTGATCAACTGCATACAAAGAAACTGACTGTATGGCGGTTCATCCAATTCGGTGGAATCGGTAATGCTTCTGCGTAAATCATTCAGTGCGTTATTCCGGTATTTTGCCAGTTCCACTACGGCATACCGGGCTGTGAGATTGTCTGCATCTTTTACGGTTAATGCCTGAGCCAGAGTTTTTGTAACGGGGAATCCGTTCCGCAAGCCGAATGTACGGCGGAACCACATCAGAACTGTCAGGTTGGCACTGCCGAAGTAATGATTGTGCTGATCTTCCCCCAGATAAAGGGTATATTGTTTGTAACGGTTGTTTGTTTTCCGCCACTGAATCCCGAATTGCTGATATGCCAATGCGGAAAGCGGACCTTTGACCTGGGTTTCTTCTTCATACATTTTCAACACATTTTCGATCTTGTAAAAAGGATCTTTCTGAATCATGACAATGTCGGCATATTCTCTTGCAGTCACCCGTTTTTTGGTCGGAACAGGCTGTTTGCCTTTTCTCGTTTTTTCACCCGGTTTACGTTTCACATTTTCCATATAGGAATATTGCCGCATGAAAATGATATGGCAGGCATATACCGGACGGGTGGCAATCAACGGGTCATCCAGCCGTTCCAAACGGATATTATGTTTCTTGAACGGATCCAATCCCTTTTCCATGGTGGAAACAATATTGGCGGCAGAGACTTGAGGTTCCGCCGCAGGGAGCGTTCCGCATACTGTCAAAAGAAGAAATACAGGCAGCAAGCCGTAACAAATCATCATTTTCATGAATCTTTTTCTCCTTTATCCCCGTCTTTCTGAGCCCATTCGCCCCGATTGAAACGGGGTTTGACAACAGGGACTTTATCGCTTGGTTTGATTTTGTAATGACCATTCCCGAGAAGCTGCGTCAATTCTTCCAGAAGTCCGGCTGTAACCGTTACAGAGTATTGCGATGCCGTGTCAATGAAAACCGCTTTACCGTCTTGCGTCGTGATACAGAGGACTACGGGTACTTTGCCGGGATATTTTTTAAGCAGATTCACGATATTCTGGAATGTTTCCATGCTGATTTCCGCTTCTTTCAACCGGATATGGAACTGATCGCTGTGGACTTCCATGGTATTGGCAAGGGGAATGACATTTTCCACCATCAGGGCGGCGGGCGCATTTTCTTCCTGCCGTTTCGTGATTGCTTCCACAAATACCAGGGCTCCTTCTTCCAGATATTGTCCGCATTTCTCAAATGTTTTGTTGTAACAGACACATTCCACAACACCGGTCAAATCTTCCATCTGGAAAATGGCAAACGGTTTATTTTCCGATTTTGTAAATTTCTTTGCCACACCGACAAGCATCCCGCCCAGTTTGATCCCGACATCGCCCGGCATCTGTACGGCATCCGATACTGTCGCCGTGGAGAATGTGTCAATAACGGAAGCATATTTGGATAACGGGTGTCCGGAAACATAGAAGCCCAACAGAAGTTTTTCATCCGCCAGCATTTCACTCTGATCCAATTCCGGCAGATCGGGTACCGGTACACTGGAGAAATTATCTTCAAAATCCGGTACCATATCAAACAGACTGCCCTGACCGACTGCTTTATCCCGTTTCCGGTTGTTTGCGCAAGTGATGGAGGGTTCAATGATCGCCAGCAATTGTGACCGTTTCAATCCGGTGGAATCTAAGGCACCGCAACGGATCAGTGCTTCCAAACCTTTTGCGTTGATTCCTTCCGTCCGTTCCACCAGGTCCGCAACACTCTTGAACGGACCGTCTTTCTGCGCTTCGATAATCGAAGCGGAAACGCCCTGACCGAATCCTTTGATTGCACCAAGTCCGAAGCGGATCGCATCTTTGTCAACCGTAAAGTTGACTTTACTGGTATTGACGTCCGGCGGCAGGATCGGAATGCCGGAGGTTCGACATTCATTGATCAGGAATGCCAGTTTGGAGGCATTGCTCAATTCGCTTGTGAGTACCGCTGCCATAAATTCCGGCCGGTAATTCGCTTTCAGGTATGCCGTACGGTAAGACATGATAGCGTATGCGGCACTGTGTGATTTATTGAACCCGTAGTCGGCGAACTTTTTAATGTTTTCCCAAATCTTTTCCGCCTGTTCTGCCGGAATATTATTGGTCGCAGCGCACCCTGCTACAAATTTGTCGTGCTGGGCTTCCATGTCTTTGATCTTCTTTTTCCCGATAGCACGACGCAGAATATCCGCCTGACCCAGTGAGAAGCCGGCGAGGATCTGCACGACTTGCATAATCTGTTCCTGGTACAACATGATACCGTACGTTTCTTTCAGGAATTGTTCCATCAGCGGGTGGTCATATTCCAGAGGAATCGTACCTTTTTTACGACCGACGAACAGGTCGATAAACTGCATGGGACCGGGACGGTAAATCGCCACAAGAGCGATAATATGTTTGATATTTTCCACTCCGAATTTACGGCAGAGTTCCTGCATACCGCCGGATTCCAACTGGAACACAGCCACGGTATCACCGTTATTCAGCAGGTCAAACGTTTTCTGGTCATCCAACGGCACGGCATCCATATCCAGTTTGATGCCCCGGTTGCGCAACACGTTGTCGCAGGCATCCTGAATCACGGTCAGCGTACGTAAACCGAGGAAGTCCATTTTCAGCAAACCCACACTTTCGCACAGCGGGGCAACATACTGGGTGATGATTTCATCATGGGCGCCGCGTCCCAGGGGAACCAGATTGGCAAGCGGTTGATTGCAAATAATTACACCGCAAGCATGAATACCCATCTGCCGGTTCAACTGTTCGATCGGAGCAGAAAGATCAAAGATTTTTTTGACCCATTCTTCTTTTTTGATCAACGCATCCAGATCCGGGGATTCCTTAATGGCCTTTGCCAAAGTCATTTTCGGGTCATCGGGGACGAGTTTTGTGATCATATTTCCATCGGCGGGAGAGCGGGAAAGGGCGCGTGCCACGTCTTTGATCACCGCCTTGGCTTTCAATGTACCGTAAGTCCCGATCTGAGAAACACTGTTTGCACCGTATTTGTCGATCACATAATCGATCACATCCTGTCTGTGACGTTCGCAGAAGTCGGTATCGAAGTCCGGGGGCGATACGCGGTCAGGATTCAAAAAGCGTTCAAACAGAAGGTCATATTTCATCGGGTCAATATTGGTGATCCCGGAAAGATACGCAACGATCGAACCGGCACCGGAACCACGGCCCGGTCCCACCGGAATGCCGTGTTCTTTCGCCCAGTTAATAAAGTCCCATACGCAAAGGAAGTAACTGGGATATTTTGTTTTTGTGATAACGCTCAGTTCGTAATCTATGCGTTTCAGATTCCGTTCTGCATCCTCCTTCATATCTTCCGGAGGATTCATGGGGTCGTAACCGTATTTTTTCACGTAACCGCATACGGAATTTTCGCCGGTTCCGTAAAGACAGACATGGCGCAGATAGGCTGCTGCTTTTTTCATGACCACGCGCCGTTCCGTCAAATCCGCACGTTTTTCATCGGATAACGGTTTGAATTCGGCTTCCGGATCTTTTTCCTTTTTCTTTTCAAAATCCGCCTGATGTTCTTTTTCGATTTCATCCGCAGATTCCTTGCGGATTGCTTCCATATCCAGCGTGACATTGAAACTTTCCGGTGTTTGATATTCCGGATAATGGTTTTCATATCCAATTGTTACGTCGCAGCGTTCTGCCACTTCCAGGGTATTTTTGATTGCTTCCGGTGCTTCTGTACCCCAGACTTGCATCATTTCTTCCCCGCTCTTGAAGTAGAACTGATCGCCATCCATACGCATACGCCGGGGATCTTCCATGGTCGTGCGTGTCTGAATACAAAGCATGATTTCATGCGGGATACTGTCTTCTCTGCGCAAGTAGTGAACGTCATTGGTGGCAACCAGCGGAACATTACATTCTTTGGAGAGGGCGATCAATTCCCGGTTGACTCTTTTCTGTTCTTCGATGCCATGGTCCATCACTTCCAGATAGAAATTGTCTTTTCCGAAAATATCCAGATATTCACCCAATACTTTTTTTGCAGCATCATGACCGCCGTTCAATGCGGCGACATCGATTTCCCCTTGCAGACAGGCACTCATCCCGATCAAACCTTCGGCATGAGCGGCAAGGAATTCTTTATCGATACGGGGTTTATAGTAAAAACCGTTGGTATGGGCTTCGGAAATCAGGTGGCAGAGATTGTGGTATCCCACTTGATTTTTTGCAAGAAGGATCAAGTGAAATCCTTTACAATGAGGAATTTCACTACTTTTTTCAAAACGACTGTTCGGCGCAATGTAGGTTTCGCACCCGATAATCGGTTTGATTCCTTCTTTTTTCATTGCATTATGAAATTCAAGGCATCCGCCCATAACACCGTGGTCCGTGATGGCAACCGCTTTCATTTTATGCAATTTTGCCATTTTTACCAGGTCGAATTTTCCTTCCGAATCTTTCAGTTTTGCCCAGGAGATCGCGCACGCTCCATCCAGCAGACTGTAATCGGTATGGACATGCAAATGTACAAATTCTACTGCCATGATCCTGTTCCTTTATTTTCTTAATCCTGCCGGTTGCGGACGGCCTCTTTTTTCCGTTCATAACGGTCGCGGATGGAAAGGATTTCATTCGCCAAAGACTCTTTGAATTCCCGGATTTGTTCCGGATCGGACATGGTTTTCAATTTATTTTCTGCGGTGATTTCCGCTTCTGCTATTTTTGATTTGCAAATCACATCCAGTTCATTGATTTCCGCTTTTTTGTCTTCCGGAAGTTCCCGCAATGCTCCACCGCTGCGTTCCAATGCCAATTCATACGCACTTTTCATATCAGTTTTTCTCCTTCTCCAACATATAATATAAAATTGAATCCATCATAATGCCATGGGCAAACTCTCCGGACCGGATCAATGCCTGTATCTCGGACAATGTCATGGTGCATGTCTCAAGTGATTCCGTATCTTCCAATTGTGCCGGTCCGGTCTTCCTGACATTCCGCACCAATACCGTGTAACAAAGGTTGGATTGCAATGCCGGATTCGGACAGACACTTCCCAGAATACGGGCATCTTCTCCCTCATATCCGGTTTCTTCTTTCAGTTCCCGTAAGCCCGCCGATAACGGGTCCGGATCGGAAGCATCAATACAGCCACCCGGAATTTCCCATTGAAAGGAATGGGAGCCATGGCGGTATTGCCGCACGATCAATAATTTATCATCCGGAGTTTCCGCCAGAACGACGACCCAGTCCGGAAATTTGAAGGAGATAAAATCGCCTTCTGCTCCGGTTCGGAGGCAACGGAACCGTTCGGAAAGAACGTTCCCGACTCGTGTTTTCAGCAATACTTCCGGATCACTTAAAGATTCCCAGGTCGGCTGTTCCAATTGTGTCTGCTCTGTCATGATAAAAACTCCATTATTCTTCCGTACTATACCATAAAAGAGAAGAAAATCAAGACCGGAAAAAAGGTTTTTAAAAATATCCTTGCCTTATTAAATTACAAAATCTTGCAATCATGAATTGAAAAACACCGGAGGGCGTGTATATTACACAACAAGAGGAGACTGATTTTATGAAAAAACTTACCAATTATGTTTTTGATTTTGAAAAACTCTTACAAGATGATTGCTTGTATGTGGATAAGACGGAATACATTTGGAATTTGATTTCCGCCGGAAGTGCCGGTTATTTTCTTTCCCGTCCGCGCCGCTTCGGTAAGTCTCTTACGGTTTCCATTCTGAAAGCTGTCTTTGAAGGCAAAAAAGAATTGTTCAAAGGGTTGGCAATTTATGATAAGCCCTATGATTGGAAACCGTATCCGGTGATCCTTTTGAGCTTTGGGGATTTTACGCCGAATTGCAATACCGTGGAGAAAGTAAACCGGTACCTGGTAAAAAAAATAATGGAGTCGGCGGCTTGGCTGGGGGTGACTGTATCAACAATGGATGAACCATCGTTTGCATTTGCAGAACTGCTGGATCAGTTAAAGGAACAACAGGTTGTTATTCTTGTCGACGAATATGACAAACCGATCCTGGATAATATTAAAAATGATAATATTTCAGAAATACAGCGGACCTTGAAAGGCTTTTACAGCATTTTGAAAGCACGGAATGCACAGGAGCGTTTTCTGTTCGTTACCGGGGTGAGTAAGTTTTGTCATGTCTCTCTGTTTTCCGATTTGAATAATCTGACGGATATCACTATGGATGCCCGTTATGCAACCATGTTCGGTTATACTCAGGAAGAATTGGAAGCCAATTTCAGCGATCGTATTCTTGCCTGTGCCGGGGATAAGGATCTTGATTCATTCAAGGCAAAAATCAAAGAATGGTATAACGGATTCCGTTTTCATAAAAATGCAAAAACGGTTTATAATCCGGTATCGTTAGCGCAATTCTTTGATAACAGCGGCGAATTTAAAAATTACTGGTTTGCTACCGGCACTCCGTCGTTCCTCATGGAATTGATCAAAGAAAAAGATTTTGATATTCAGGAAAATTTACAGGAATCCGTGCCGGAAATCGCGTTCAGTGCATTTGAAGTTGACGATATTGACCCGTTGACTTTGCTGTTGCAGACCGGATATCTGACGATCAAAGATACCGAAGAAAAATTTGATACCACCTGGTATTTTCTTGATTTTCCGAACAAGGAAGTGGCAAATGCATTCAGTGCCTATATTCTGAACAGTTATACCGGTAAGACACAAACCGGATCGGTGAAATTTGTTGCGGAAATCGCCACATCATTGTTGAAAAATGATCTCAAGAGATTGCGGAAGATCATGGAAGTGTTTTTTGCCTCGATCCCGTATCCCGTACATAAGAAAAACGAAGCCACATTCCAGGGTATTTTCTTTTCCATTTTCCGTCTGCTGGGATGTTATATTGAAGCGGAATCCATGACCAATGACGGTCGGATCGATGCTGTTGTTCAGACCCCGAAAGCGATTTATCTGTTTGAGTTCAAAATGGACAATGATCCGACGGCATTGGCACAGATCAAAGCCAAAGAATATTTCCAGAAATACCTGCTTGATAAACGGGATATTTACATTTTCGGTGTGAACTTTGATACAGACAAAGGCAATCTCATCGGCTGGGAAGAAGAAAAATTACAGAGGGATAACATTTGAACATACCTGTATAAACGTTGATGATTGCCGGTATGATGGAGATTTAACATTATGAATACATTGCTTATTACAGCGTTGGCGATGGGCGGATCGTCCGTCCTCGGTGTCGGTATCGGTTTTCTGCTGAAAAAGATCCCACATAAATATAACGATGCCATCCTCGGGACAGCCGCCGGGATCATGCTTGCCGCTGCGATTCTCGGGCTGATCGTTCCTGCTTCTGAATTTGATTTGCCGTATGCGTTTCTCATGACGGTTGCCGGAGTATTTGCCGGAGCTTTCATCGTGAGTATCCTTGACAGTATCACGCCGCATTTGCACCGTCTTGCCGGATTGGATCAGGAAAAACATCCGGAAAGTCATGGCGCAGGTAAAGTTCTGCTTTTTATTGCAGCCATTGCACTGCATAAAATTCCGGAAGGTCTGGCTGCCGGGGTCAGTTTCGGAACGGAAAATACCGGCGATATTTTAACGGTTGCCGGCAGTATTTCTTTGCAGAATATACCGGAAGCGATTGTGATCGTAGCACCCCTTTTGACCATCGGGGTTTCTTACAGCAGAACATTGATGATTTCACTTGCCATTGCCGCTATCAGTATGATTTCCACGGTTGCGGGATATGGTATTGTTTCCATTACGGCAGGGATTATGCCGTTTATTCTTGCAACTGCGGGAGGCGCCATGTTGTATGTTGTGGGAGATGAAATGATTCCGGAAACTCATGCGCATGGTCATGAAAAACTTGCGACTTTTTCTCTTGTCGCCGGATTCATGGTTACTTTGCTTTTGCAGAATTTGTTGGGGTAAAAAAAATCGGTTCTTCGACGGTTTGTGCCACAATTATGCACAAAAACACCTGATAAACAAATACAGAATGTAGAATCGACCAGTTTTACACGTAAAAAAAGCACAAATCTAAACGTCCGAATAAACCCGGATTTATCGATAGACTAGCC
>JAFVSW010000344.1 GCA_017503545.1 Lentisphaeria bacterium
CGAATATGTCATTCCGTACCGGAACGCCATATCCGTCAATGCCGGTCTTGGTTAATGTAGTTCGATGTCATATTCCCAGGGTTACGCTGCGCTTCACCCTGGGCTGTTTGACTCTTGCCGCCCTGTCAGGGCTGGTCTAACAATGATTCTAAATTCTTTCGGACGTTGAGTCTTTTCTTACATGAATTCGTGAGTACTTCAAATTGAAAATCTAGCAGTTCCCGGAATTTTCAAGCTCTAAGAAGATCTGATTCTATGGCATAAACCGTTGAAGAGGCAAATATCTTATACGCTATAACCATCTCAATTACAGCTGGGACCGGAACAACAGGCAGAATGTTTTTTACCGCTGCCCGGATCTGTTTTCTTACCATGATGGAATGGAGCTTTCCGGAACTCACCCGGTGTCTGCCCTGTCATTTTATGAAAATAACGGCAGAAATATTGATTGGAAGAAAAACCGGAACGCATTGCGGCATCGGTAATACTGCATCCCTGAAGCAAGAAACTTTGCGCGTTGTCAAGACGCAATGCATTCAGAAATTGCATGGGCGTAACCCCGGTATTCTCCTTGAAAAGAACGGCAAAACGATTTTCCGATAACATTGCCGCCTCCGCCATATCGGCAACCGCCACCGGCTCCGCAAAATGATCTTCCATATACTCCACCGCTTTAAGGATCCGGGGATGCAATTTTCCTTGCGTTTCCGATTGCATTTCCGGGATCGGACTGAGCAACGTTATGATAAACTGTAATGCAAGCAATACGTTCCGGGAATCCGGTTCTGAAATCCGGACTTGTCCGTGTGGTGTTAAAGGTTCGGTCAGACGGCGCAATTCGTCAAGCGGCAAACACCCTTTCTGCATCATATCGCGCCGTAAATTATAAGCGTTTGCAAACTCCGGCAGCAGCGATTCCGGAAATCGACGGAAAAATAACTGAATCGCAGAAGAATGGGCGGAATCACTCCCCGCATCATGTAAAAAACCGGGTGACATCAATACCCATTCTCCCGGACCGATAAAAACCGTTTTTCCACGCGTCCGGAAACGGAATTCTCCATCCAACGATGCCGTCAGCTGCCATGCACGATGTTGATGCATTGCCGTCTGATACGGTGCCCCGTAGAACAACTGTTCAAAACGGAACCAGGTTTCCGGCAGAGAAAATTGTATAATTTGATCGGGCATACTCCACTCCTGTCGTATCTTTTACACCATGATGCCGGATAATATAGCCCGAACTGTAAAAAAAGCAAAAAACATTGCTTTAAAAATAAAGAAAAACTTGATTTTTCCGGTAATCGGCATTATATTAGTGGGATAGTCAAAGGCGGTTCAAAACAGGAGAATTTTTCATGATTGAAAAAAAATATGATTTCCGGAAATTTCTGGATACCGTTCATCAAAAAAATTTACGGGATTTTTCTTTCGTCAAAAACAGCAACGAAACAGAAATCAATGGTCAATATGCCATCGTTATCCCTGAGAATGTCTCCGATTTCATCAAAAATACCGCAAAAGATTTTGCCGATTATCTCCTGGTCAGCATGGAAATTTCCGTCCGGATTATTACCGAAAAGGACGCTGACACAAAAAACATCATCCGTCTTACGTTTGATCCGTCCCTGAAAGTCAAACGCAGTTTCCGTCTGACTTGTACCGCGGATACCATCACGATCGAAGGTGCGGACGAACGGGGCATCGCTATGGGTTGCTATTATCTGGAAAACGTCATGTCCATGCGGGAAGCACCGTACATTCCGCAGACCGCAGGGTTACTTAAAGAACCGCTGTTTTCCCCGCGCATGATTCATTCCGCTTACGAGATGGATGTATTTACAGAAAATTACCTGAAACGGGTGGCTCATTCCGGATTCGATACCATTATCGTGTACCTTCAGAACGATGCAAACCACGGCATCCACGGTCCCTGCGATTTTACACAACTGATCGATCAGGCGGAAGCCGCCGGATTGGATGTTTATCTTTACAGCCGTATCATCAATAAATATCATCCATCCGATCCCGAAGCGAAAGCGTTTTATGAAGCACAATACGGCGGTTTGTTCAAGCGTTACCCCAAAGCAAAAGGCTTGATCCTGGTAGGCGAATCCTGTCAGTTCCCCAGTCATGACCCCAATACGACCCGGAGCATCGCCAGTTTTTCGGAATGTTGTTTCCGCCCCGGTGGCAAAGCTGCGCCCGGCTGGTGGCCCTGTACCGATTTTCCCGAATTCGTCAAGATGATTCAGGATTCCGTACACAAATACACCCCGGATGCCGATATTGTTTTCTGGACTTACAACTGGGCATACGCGCCCAAAGATTTGCGGGTCAAATTAATCGAAAATCTGCCGCAGGATGTAACCGTTCAACTCAACTTTGCCATGCACGATAATGTCAAAATCTGGGGCACACAGGAACGGGCATTGGATTATACCCTTTCCTGTACCGGACCAAGTCAACTCTTTCAGGACGAAGGTGCCGCCGCAAAAAAACGCAATATGAAACTGTATACCATCAGCAATACTGCCGGAAAAACCTGGGATATCGGGACGGTTCCCTATCTCCCCACTCCGCAGCAATGGGGCAAACGGATGGAAAATCTGGTCGCCGCAAAAGAAAATTACGGCTTGCAGGGCTTGATGGAAACGCATCATTACGGATGGTATCCCTCTTTTATTTCCGATCTGGCAAAATGGATGTTCTGGAGCAACGGTCCGGCTCTGCCCGATATTCTCCGCAGTCTCGCCGCCAGGGATTTCTCCGCAGAAACTGCCGACACTGTCGTGAATGTATGGAACGATTGGAGCAACGCGCTCTCCCAATTTATTACCCCCATTGAAGACCAGTACGGACCTTGCCGGCTCGGTCCCACATATCCGCTGATTTTTGAAGGCGTTTCTCTCCGGCTCACATTCGGTATGCCCATGACATTCCCCTGGACGGAATCCTGTAAAGCAAAAATCGCATTCCCCGTCTATCAGGTGGTCAACGATCCCGATGGATTGGATATGGGCATCCGTCGTGTCAAAGCGGAAATCAAACATCTGCCGGAAGTGATTGCTCTCTGGAACAACGGTGCCGATAAACTGGAATCTCTCCTGCCGCAGGTTCCGGAACGCAAACACGCAAACTGCCGTCAGATGATTGCCGTTGCCCGGTATATCGCCAATACCCTCACCACAACCATGAACGTGAAAAAATGGTGGCTGGAAAACCGGAAACTGATATTGGAAGATGATCCCGTAAAAGCAAGAGAGATCCTGGACCGTATCATTCAAATCGCAAAAGATGAAATTGAAAATGCAACCAATACCATCCCGCTGGTTCGGGAACATTCCGTACTCGGATACGAACCGTCCATGGATTATGTCACAACAGTACCCCAGTTGGAATGGAAGATCCGGCAGGTGAAATCCGTGCTGGAATTGGATATTCCCAAATATCTCAAAGGTATCGAAACCGCAGAACAATTGGAGAAAGAATAAGTTCTGACACTTATTTACGCATGGAAGATTCCCGGATCACCAGTTTGGAATGAAAAATCCGGCTCTTCAATTGTGTATCCGGTTCGGCGATCCGCTGAAGCACCATATCAACTGCGGCAATCGCCATTTCGTCTTTCGGCTGAGCGACCGTTGTCAATGCCGGAGAGATGAATTCCCCGAACCGTAAATTGTCATGACCGCCGATCAGCACATCTTTTCCGGGAATAAATCCGGCTTCCCGCAATGCCCGCATGGCGCCGAGAGCAACGGAATCCGTCACACAGCAAATACCTTTCGGGGGGATGGGATTCTGTTGCAAGTATTCGGACATTTTATAATAACCATACAATTCATTATCCTGAAATTGCAACTTGTCACAATGAGAAATAATGATCGGGGTTGCATGATGTTCTTTTACGGCATCCAGATACCCCTGTTTGCGGTCAACAGCGGTCTGATTGCTTTCCTCATAAAAACTATCCAGAAATGCCACTTCCGACGCCTGTTCAAACAAATGATTGGTAATCAAACGGCAGCTTTCCCGGTTGTCATTCAATAGCGTACAGTGTTCTCCGTCAAGAGAACGGTCAAGATAGATCACCGGACAGTTTGCCGCCGCAAGCTGATGAATCTTGCGATCCGGCGAAAGTACAACCGGAACAATCAGCAATGCCGCCACTTTCAACCCAAGCAGAGAACGGATGATATTGCGTTCCGTCACCGCATCGTTGTAAGAAGACTGATACGTCAATGTGTATCCTTTTTCCGCTGCATATTTTTCTGCAATTTCGATCAATTCGGCATAAAAACCATCCGTGATATAAGGGACGACCATCCCAATCACACGGCTGGTACCTGACACCAGATTCACCGCATTGGAATTAGGTACATATCCATGCTTTTCAAACAAAGCCAATACTTTCTCCCGGTTTCCTTTACGGACAGAAGGATCTCCGTTCAATATTTTGGAAACAGTAAAGCGGGACAAGCCTGCTTCTTTTGCAATTTGCGCCATCGTTTTCAAGCGGTAATTTACTCCTGTTTTCGCAATTTATTACAATCTGTCTTAAATACTATAATATAGTTTCACTTTGCCTTTTTTCAAGCAAAGAAATAAGATCAGTTCGACTGCTTCCGCCAATTCACTGTAAAAGTTTCACTTTTACCCGGTTTCAATGTAACTTTACGGAAAATCACCTCCGCTGTCGAGCCTTTCAGGGTATCCCAGAAAACGACAGCCTGGGCTTTTTCAACAGAAAAATCCATCTTCCATGCGGATGATTTCCGGTCCGGGCGGAGCAGTATAACTCCGGGTGCAAGATCTTTGACCGTACCCGTTCCCCGCAATAAGCCTTCCACATCCACATCCGGTTTTCCAAAACGGTACATATTCACATTGAATGTACGCTCAAACATCTGCTGTCCGATTTGATAAACACCTTCCGGATTCCGCAAATACCCCGGTTCATTGTGAAAACGGAAACGGAATGTACGTTCTTGATCAGAACCGTTTTTCACTGTGACGGCAGTCAAAAATCCATCCTTTTCAAAACAATAGATCTTCCGGACTTTCAACCCATCCAAAAAACGGTTCTCACGCCGGATTTCATATTCCAACTCGACTTCAATCCCTTCTTTCACGGCGCGACATTCCGTCAAACGGTAACTTCCGGTCAGCGACATCGTTGCGGTACGGGGCCCCCAGAATCCATCCTGCCCGAGATGTCCCGCCCCTTTTTTCACAAGCGCATCGGCTCCGCTGACACATTCAAGAATTTTCCCGCCTTCATCCGGAGCAAGCAGCAGGGAATATTCCGGTGTAGAAATACGCAGGAGTTGCCCTTCCACTTTCAACGCCACATTTCCGGATCGAATATCCCGAATCCCGGACAAGGAATTCTTACGGTTAAAGCGTGCTTCTTCGGCTTCGATCATTGCACTGTGCGCATCATCTTTACGGGCAGCATCTTCCAACTGTTTCCGGAACTTTTCCATATTCTGACGCATTTGTGCTTGAGAAATCAAATCTTTACCGGAGACTCCATCTTTTTCAAAACGGAAGAACATCCACCGGAGCGCACCGGCTTGCAGCAGAATCCCTTTCTTCAGTTCCGTATGGGTAAATGTGCCGTAGGAAATATCATTCTGGTCAGAAACAGCATAGTTTCCTGCAGGCAGATCGCGGATCGCAAGGGTAAAATAACATTCCCCTTTTGCCCAGAAATTGGCAACCGCAACAACGGTTATATTCCCCTTCCGGAACGCCCGATGCTGGACAATGGATTGACCTTTCAAATCAGGGAGCAATTTATTCAAAACATCGGACAGCTGAAAATGCGGCAACCGGGTTTGCGGTTTCAATGTCACAATGCCGGGAACTTTGCTGCCTTTGGAAACGATATCCTCATTCCGCGCGATCATATCATTTGCTTTTGCCATTGCCCGCCACCAGCGGTAATCACAGCCGAACGGGAATGTCCACGGCGTCGCCCCGTCAAAACCGGCAACAAATGCAGATACCATATCCATTGCCAATGCTTCCGGTTCGGACATGACACCATCGTAGCCGCCGCCCGGCATGGACATCAGTTTCGGGGCGTTACCGTTTCGGCAGTGTTTTGTAATAAAATGCGTGACATTTTCAAGTGCGAAGAGTTGAGCGATATTCTTTCCCGGATAATATTGATAGATGTTCCTGGTATCCGTGTAGAGATAGGGTCCCCACGGAGCAAGCCAGGGCAGATCACTCAAATAATTTACGGGATCATATTCTTTGGCAAAGGATCCGGCATTACCATTTTCCGTTACCGTATCATATTGGATTTCGGGAACAAAGTGTATGTCTTTGCCCATTTTTCTGCCAGTATCTGCGACCAGTTTTTCCATTGTCCGCACAACATTACCATGTTGAAAGGAACGGAATTTTTTCCAGATTTCCGGATAAATGACTGCTACTTTCTTCGGCCAATTTTTCCGGATCTCCGCTTCCTTCAATTTACTTTTTGCAAACTGAATAAATTCTTCCCCGCAACGGGAACAGAAACAACCTCTGCCATCCAGCATATAGGGTTCCCAATTCGGCAGAACCATTTCCAGATTTTTCAATTCACGATCCAGAATGGGCTGCATGATGGCAAGGAAACGGGGATCTTTTTTATAAATGACCGTGGGGCAGACAAATGAGTATTGGATCCTGTCTTTGAATGGTTTCCCTTCGATATCCAGAAACGCAATTTCATCCGGGATTCCGCCTTTATATCCGAACCGGCAGCCATTTGCCGCCCAACGTACCGTGGTACCGCGTTTGAGACCATATTTTCCATGCAGTTCATCCCATAAAACATTTTTATAATTCACACGGTCATAGCCATGAAGAATATTCATCCCGGCATTCCGGTAAAAATCGGCATACGCAATCGCTTTTCCATCATAGAAAAACAAATCGGAGTTCAAATCGCACATTCCGCTGTAAAAATGCTTTGGACTGCGGCTTTTAAAAGAAGGAACGATACGCATTTTGAAATGTTCGATTTCACCTTTGTCGCCATTACAACTCAAATAACAAGTCCCCATCAAATCCCGATCCGATGCCGGAGCAGTCACATCAACGATCACATTCGGTGAACGGGTAAAATAATTATCCTTTGCAATGGGATCTGCCCCGATATCAAACACATATTCCGTCTTTCCGCCATCGGCTTTTCTGCTTTCCGAAAGTTTCCCCCGGTAAGAACTGGCAATGGCACGGATACTCATCCAA
>JAFVSW010000345.1 GCA_017503545.1 Lentisphaeria bacterium
CATATTGACTGCCGATTTCAAAAATCAGTTTTGAGTTTTTATGAGGACTGACCGTCAGGGATGTGGCAAAGTTCATATGCAATTCTGCTGCTTTTTCTGCTGTTCTGCCCAGGGAATAGGCAAAACAATAACGGCAGCGCAAGCCCTTTTCCGGATATGTTTCCGCATGTTCCAACTGGTGAATACTGGCAAGCCAGGCATCATGATCGTACGGATCCGTCAGCAATTCCACATGATAAGCAAGGGCGAGAGTTTCTGCCGCTTTCAAACGTTTTTCATATTCCCCACGGTCGATCAGGTTGGAGTTGGAAAAATAAAGAACCGTTTCCCGGTCTTTCAACCGGGGCAGACAACCGCTGGCACGAGGTCCGCAACAGGTGTGAAGCAATAAAGGTGTTGTGGATGACTCTGTCATGGTCTCATTTCTTTCTGAATAACTTGCGGATAAACATTTCCATAGTGCGGACCAATGCCATCGCTTTGGATTGTTTCGGCGTGATCGCACCTTTCGGACAATGTTCCTGACAGCAGAAGCAGCGGATACATTGTTCCGTTGAAAATTGGGGCTTTTTATCCACCATGGTAATCGCTTTGGGCGGGCACATTCTGGCACAAAGTCCGCAACCAACACATTTTTCCGGATCGAGCAGAGGACGTGCCAGTAAATGATTCCGCATAAAATTCCGGCAGGATGGCGGCAAACGCAATCCCCATTCCAGTGCAAGACTGGGTGGATCCGGCAATTTCAGAAACGGGATTTCCGGCACTTCGGTCACGATTTCATGATCCATGGGAATCTGCCGTTCCGCCGCACATTGAAGCAAAAGCAAATCCGGTACGCCAAGCAATGGCGCAACTGCCGCATCCAACGCCAGTGAATCGGTAGAGCCTGCAACAAAATTACATTGGATCGGTGTTCCGCTGCCGGGACCGTTGCCTTCCATGCCAATAATGCCGTCCAGCAGATTGAATGATGGTTTGACCGTCAGGTAGATATCCAGCAGCATATCGGCGAACTGGTGAAAATCCCGCCCGACGGAAAGATGCCACCCCAATCTGGCACTGCCATTGACCAGACCGAACAGATTTTTCACGCACAATGTAAGGGTCATCATACCATGTGTTTTTGCTTTTGCAATATCGACTACATGGTCGAACTCCAAATATTCCGATGCCAATTCCAAATTACGGAACCGGACATTATCCGGTGGATTCATGGGGGCAAACTCTTTCAGACTGGCAAAAGGCACATTGAGTTTCCGCAGTTCCTCATCCACCCCCATCGTATGAAGAATAGAGGGAACGGATTGAATGGCGGGATTTTCCAGAATTGCCACTTTGGATGCCCCGGCATCCAGAAACGCTTTCGCCGTTTCCACAAGAAAACGGGGGTGTACACATGCCGGATCCTGTTTTTTACGCCACGCAAGAAGATTCGGTTTCAGCATGATACGTTTTCCGTACACGGAACCGTTTACCGCAAATTGGGGGGCAAGCACCTGTTCAATGGCGGCACGGACATTTTCGTAATCCGTACAGGCAGCAATGGCAACCGGATGTTTTATTGACATAATAACAACTCTCCAATCATGAATTCAATGCACCGAACGGAACGTGTACGGACGGTGTATAGGCAGAAGAAGAATCCAGATGCGGATGCCGTTGATCATCAAAGAAAATATGGGGTTTGAGAATGGAAAGAACACGGCCCTTATCCATTCCGCCCAGCAAAAATGTTTGATCCACGATAATATTCCAACTGCGGAGTGTTGCCACGATCCGGGCATCTGCCGGGGCACTGCGGGCTGTTACGATAGATGTCCGCAGGAAACGTTTGTAATTCCGGTCCGCAGCTTCTTTTTCGTCCTCCAATTCCCGGAGTTTTGCCAGTTTCGCAAGCAATCCGGCAAGGGGTCCGGCGGGCATTGGAATGGCGGCTTTTGTCTGTTCCGCCTGATAAAATTTCTGAATACCGCCGACCTGATAGACCAGTTCTGCACTGTCATCTGCAATCACACCGTCAAAGTCAAATGCAATACGCAGTTCATTGTCATCCGCATTGTCCTCTGCGGCACTGTCAAGCACCTGCCCTGCGGCAAATCCTTCGGCACTGGCGGCTTTCACATCGTCACCATTGGCAGAAAGAAAGAGGGAGACATTGTAGGCGGGGATAAACGCATACGGAGAAACTCCGGTGGTAAAGGCGGCACGTGTGATTTCCAATCCGTAATGCCGGATGGAATGGAAGACACGCGCCCCGGTATCCGGATCGTTATGACTGAGCAGAACGACTTCCACCGGTTTTGCTTCCGGAAAAAGTTCATTAAATTTCAGAAATCGCCGGATAAAAGGGAATGCAATTCCTTTGCGCAAAACATCTTTCTGGTGTTCACGCTGATATGTCCGGTAGGCGGCAATGCCTTCATTACGGAAAATCTCATCGGCTTCATCCAGCTGGAATAAAGCACTGGATGCCACCCCGATCACCAGTTTTTCTTCGATGGGAAAACTCATATCTGCACCTGTCCGATCAATTCGGAAACACTCTTGACTCCATGGGAGTCCATCCATTCTTCCAATTCATTCAACACTTTCAGCGGGGCTGCCGGGTCTGCAAAGGTGGCAGTTCCGACGGCAATCGCAGAGGCTCCCGCCAGGAGAAATTCCACGGCATCGGCACCGCAAGTGATGCCGCCCATCCCGATCACCGGAATGGAAACTGCTTTTGCTGCTTCATAAACCAGTTTGATGGCAACCGGTTTGACTGCCGGCCCACTCAAGCCGCCGGTGATGTTTGCCAGTTTCGGACGGCGTGTTTCAATGTCGATCGCCATTGCCGGAATGGTATTGATCAAACTGATCATATCAGATCCCGCATCCTGCGCGCCTTTTGCAAAATCGGCAATACAGGAAACGTTGGGGCTGAGTTTGGTAATCAAAGGCAACGTTGTTTTTTCACGGACCGCACGGACAACGCTCTGCATGGATGCCACGTTGGTTCCGAAAGAAAGTCCGCCTTCTTTCACGTTGGGACAGGATACATTGATTTCCAAGGCGGCGATCCCGTCTTTTTCCGCTTCCAAACGTTCTGCTACTAGCGCATAATCTTCCGGCTTGCGTCCCCAGATGTTGACAATTACCGTTGCGCCGGTAGTACGCAGAAACGGCATGTAATGGGAGGATGTCAGGAATTTATCAATGCCGGGTCCCTGCAAACCGATGGCATTGATCATGCCGGAAACAACTTCCGCGGTCCGGGGCATAGCATTACCGTGAGATTGCCAGGGGGCGATCCCTTTGACAACCACGGCACCCAGTTTGGAAATGGGATAAAATTTATTATATTCCTCTCCGTATCCGAATGTACCGGATGCGGTCATGACCGGATTTTTCAGTGTTAAAGCACCGAGTTTGACAGACATATCACTCATAATACACCTCCGTTGCATCGAAGACCGGACCTTCGGAACAGGTACGGGCATAGCGGAATCCATCAGGAGATTCCGGATCGTTCATTTTGATCACACAGGCAAAACACGCACCGACACCGCAGCACATGTGCTGATCAAGACTCAATTGAGTTTCCACGCCGGTGGGAATGGCAAGTTTACCCAGAGCATACAGCATCGGCTTCGGTCCGCAAGCATAAATCACGCCGTCCGGTGTATCTTTCAATGCCTGATCCAACAATTCCGTAACAAAACCTTTATGACCACAGGAACCGTCATTGGTCGCAACACGGACATCAAACCCCAAGGCTTTATATTCTTCCACCAGAATCAAATCCTGTTCCGTTCTGGCTCCCATGAGCACGATCCCTTTCTTTGCGGAACATTCTGCCAGAAAAAGAGTTGAAGCGGAACCATAACCGCCGGTGACAAGGATCGGTGTCTTATCTTCCCGCATGGCATACCCATTTCCCAAAGGACCGAGGACCGGCATATCCGCACCAACAGGGACTTTTGTCAATTCTTCCGTACCGAGACCGACTACTTTGAAAACCACCGTCACGGTCCCCGCAGTTTTATCAACGGAACTGATACTGAAAGGACGACGGAGAATCCGGTCTTTCAGCCCCGGAATTTGCACATGAACAAATTGCCCCGGCACAGCGGCAGCGGCAATATCGGGCGCACGAAAAACAATCCGCCAATAACCGGCGGTAAGTTCTCCGTTTGAAATTACTTGAGAAATTTGATCTGTCATAACAATACCTATCTGTTGTTTTTTTACAGGTACTTTACTGCATAAACTGCAATAAATCAACCGGAAGTACGTATTTTTTTTTAATTTTTAGGATGCAAACGCAAATATTCCATCAAGGCAAAATTATCCGTCATCCCGGCAATATAATCGGCAGCGGTCCGTTCCACACCGTCTTTATCCAAACGGGACCGGGCAGTTTCCCCCATGAGGGATGGATCTTTACAGAACGTTTCAAAGAGAAATTCGATACGGGAAAGAGAAAGAGCATTCAATTTATCCAATATTTTTCCGAAATAAAGATTCTCATACAGAAAATCTTTCAGTTCCAATGTCTTTTTCAGAAAATCCGGTGAAAATGAAATCAAATTCTGCGGCAGAAATTCCACTTCTTCCGCCGATTGCGGATCGTATTGTTCCAACAAATGAGCCGAATAACGGATGGCATCCCCAACCATGTTGTCGATCAGACACCGGACCGTATATGCGGGGAAGCGTTCCCCGGTCCCGGAATCAAGTCCCAATGCCTTTGCCTGTTCCGCCGCTTCCTGCCAAATGGGAATATCTTTCAACATATCCTCGATAAGCAAACCGGAATCCAAACCGTCATCCACGTCGTGACCGTAATATGTCAGATCGTCTGCCAGGTCGGCAATTTGTGCTTCCAGAGAAGGACGCGGAGAAAGGGGGCGTCCATCCAGTTCCGTCCGGTGTTCCGGATGTTTGAGCAAACCGCTGCGGACATCCCGGGTCAAATTGATTCCATCGTATTGGGGATACTTGACTTCCAGCACATCAACGATCCGCAATGCCTGAAGATTGTGGTCGAAGCCGCCATGATCTTTCATGACTTTACTGATGGCACGTTCTCCGGCATGACCGAACGGCGGATGCCCCAAATCATGCGCCAATGCGATGGTTTCAGTCAAATCCTCATTGACCGCCAATGCACGGGCAATTGTTTTTGCAATGGCAGCAACTTCAATGGTATGAGTCAAACGGTTCCGTAAATGGTCGCCGGAGCCGCTGAGGAATACCTGTGTTTTGTATTCGAGACGGCGGAACGCATGACTGTGCAGGATCCGATCCCGATCCCGTTGAAAGTCGGTACGGAAAGGGTGTGTTTTTTCAGGATATTGCCTGCCCGCATTATCCCGGTCAAAATGAGCATACGGGGCTAGCGTACATTCTTCTGCTTTCCGCAGATCCAGTTTAGTTCTGAGCATATTTCATCTTTCGTTTATTGGTATTTTTCTGAAAAATGGAATATACATGTTTTTTACCGTTTTTCAAGTAAAAAACAAGAGACTTCTGCCGGAAAAACTGTAAATTTTTCCGCTCTCAGATCGAATGTAACGCAACCCCGTCAAAAGTTTTCTGTTTTTTTTGAAGATTTTTGATATTATCTCATTCGGCGGACAGGACAAGTCCATCACCGCCCATGCCGATATGCAGCGTCATATCCCCTTGCAATTCGCCGGAAATGATCATGCGCGATACCGGATTTTCCAGTTGGTTGACAATCAGCCGTTTCAACGGTCTGGCACCGAATCCGGGATCATATCCCGTCTGCGCAAGATACGCTTTCGCTTCCGGTGTAATTTCCAACTTGATATCCTGATCGTTCAGCCGTTTTTCAAACAAACGCAATTGAATATCCAGAATACCGATCAAATCTTCCTGGGACAGCGGATGGAACAACTGGATACCATCGATACGGTTCAAAAATTCCGGACGGAAATGGCTGTGCAGCAATTTCATCAATTCCGGGCGTAATTCTTCCGGATCGCATTTTCCTTGCGTTTCCACCGCATCCAGCAGAAGCGAACTGCCTATGTTGGATGTCATGATGATAATGGTATTCTTGAAATTCACCGTTCTGCCATGGGAATCCGTCAACACACCATCATCCAGAATCTGCAGGAACAGATTGAACACATCCGGGTGCGCTTTTTCAATCTCATCAAACAGAAGTACGGAGTACGGTCTGCGCCGCACCGCTTCCGTAAGCTGTCCGCCATCTTCAAAACCCACATATCCCGGAGCCGCACCGATCAGACGGGATACAGAGTATTTTTCCATGTATTCCGACATATCGATCCGGATCATTGCACGTTCATCATCAAACAATTCTTCTGCCAACGCACGGGCAAGTTCCGTTTTACCAACCCCGGTCGGCCCCAGGAACAGGAAGGATGCCACCGGACGTTTCGGATCTTTCAACCCCGCACGGGAACGCAGCACGGCATCCGCAACTGCGTTGACGGAATCGTTCTGACCGATCACCCGTTTGTGGAGTTCATCGGAAAGATGCATGAGTTTCTGCCGTTCACTCTGCACAAGACGGCTTACCGGGATCCGTGTCCATGTGCTGACGATCCGGGCAATGTCTTCTTCTGATACATCTTCTTTCAGCAGTTTGTTTCCATCATCCTGATGCAATTTATTTTCTGCTTCTTCAATCTGTTTCTGAATACCGGGAATGATCCCGAACCGCAATTCGCCCGCACGTTCCAGATCCTGTTCCCGTTCCGCTTTATCCAGAGACAGTTTTGCCGTATCCAGACTTTCCCGCAACGTGCGCAGATTGGTAATCGCATTCTTTTCCGCATCCCAGGCAGAACGCATGGCAGTGGCGGATTCTTTGACTTCCGCCAATTCCTTTTCCAGAATTTCCAATCGTTCCAGCGAATCTTTATCCGTTTCCTTCTTCAATGCCGCACGTTCGATTTCCAAACGCATGGAGCGACGCTCCAATTCATCAATGGCGGTGGGACAGGATTCGATTTCGGTACGCAGACGCGCCGCCGCTTCATCCACCAGGTCAATGGCTTTGTCCGGCAGAAAACGGTCGGAAATATATTTGTCGGAAAGAACGGCAGCGGCAACCAATGCACCGTCACGGATCTTCACCCCATGATGCAATTCATACCGTTCTTTGAGTCCGCGGAGAATACTGATGGTATCTTCCACATCCGGTTCCGCAACCGTCACACTCTGAAAACGCCGTTCCAATGCCGGATCTTTTTCAATATATTTCCGGTATTCATCCAATGTTGTCGCACCGATACAATGGAGTTCACCACGGGCAAGCATGGGCTTCAACAGATTACCCGCATCCATGGCTCCTTCCGATGCCCCAGCTCCGACAACTGTATGCAATTCATCAATGAACAGAATGATGTTGCCGTTGGAAGATGATACTTCTTTCAGTACCGCTTTCAAACGTTCTTCAAATTCACCACGGTATTTCGCCCCCGCAATCAATGCCCCCATGTCAAGCGCAATGAGTTTACGGTTGCGCAACGATTCCGGAACATCCCCGCGAACCATACGAACCGCCAAACCTTCCACAATCGCCGTTTTACCAACCCCCGGTTCCCCAATCAGAACCGGATTGTTTTTCGTGCGGCGGGCAAGAATCTGAATTGTACGCCGGATCTCATCATCCCGTCCGATCACCGGATCAAGTTTATCATTCCGTGCCGCTTCTGTCAAGTCGCGACCATATTTTTCCAATGCTTCAAACGAGGCTTCCGGATTCTCATTGGTCACCCGCTGATTGCCCCGGACTTCCATCAGTGCTTTCAGAATGTTTTCCCGGCTGATCCCCATGTCCTGAAGAATACGCGCGCAATCCGGCGCATTGTCTCCAATCACCAGAAACAAATGTTCGGTACTGATATATTCATCTTTCATTTCTTCCGCTTTATTCTTCGCCGCAACCAGGATCGCACTGAATTCCCGCCCGGTGTACGGTTCCGCATTGCCGCTGACTTTCGGCAGTTTACCAATCGCCTGATCAATATGATGCAAAAGCAATTCCCCGTTGACATTCATCCGTTTCAACAGAGAGGGGATCAATCCGTCTTCCTGTGTACAAAGACTTTTCAGCAAATGGATCCCTTTGATTTCCTGATTGCCGTATTCCACAGCCAACTGCTGGGCGTTGAGCATTGCCTGACGGCTTTTTTCTGTGAGTTTTCCCATATCCATAGTTCACACTCCTTATGTTGATTGTTTGTTTTCACAACCTGATAAAGCAACTACCATGCCAATATTTTTACGCACATCATTTGAGACAATTTGTCACACATCTTGTGTCACATTCCCAAAGATGACAACATAACACATATCCGGTTGATCACATCGGTCAAATGGGGATATTCCACTTCGATCCGCCGTAATTCTGTGCGCATGGAGCCCTCCCCCCGGAATGACCGGTCTGTGACCTCCACGATTTTCCGTGCAAGTTCCTGATCTTCATGCTTTAAATTTTGGATTTCCTGTTCCAGGAACGTCAACAATTCGTTCCATTGTTTTGCATTTGGCGTAAAAGCGGCTTTTTTCTTCAATTTTTTTAATGATTTATCCGGCATCGGCTTCTCCTTTCTTTTTCCTTGTAAACAAGCATCTTTCATACCAGAAAAAAATAAAAAAATTCTGGAGGTAAAACACTCTTGTCCGGTAAAAATTTCCGGATAGGAGAGGTCTGCCGGGATTTGTTGTATGTTAAAATGTTCATTGCCTTTTAATATTTAACACAAAAATCCCTGCCTGTGTATTATAACAGCATATATTGATTTTGTCAGATTTTTGTTTATAAGCAGGAATGTTATCCAAAAGTCACAACTGCACGAAGAACCACGGAGATCGGAAGAGCG
>JAFVSW010000346.1 GCA_017503545.1 Lentisphaeria bacterium
AACAAGAAAGCATTGGAAAAGGACTTCCTGCCTTTCGTTCTTGCGGAATGGGAAGAAGATTTGCGTGATGGCGGTTACAAACAAGGTAATCAGCAGATCACAGCATTGATTTTCCGTGCATGCGAATTGCTTGCGTATGGCGATAACGATGCGGCTGCCGCACACCTGGCATTGGCAAAACGTGCGTATGATAATTACATGGCGAACTTTACGGAAGACCGTGTAAAATTACCGCCGTTCAATGAAATGAAAAAGAATATTGTGGAAAATCTGATCAAAAACAACCCGGAATTTGCAAAACGCCTCAGTGCCGAGTTGGACAATCAGAAGCAGGAGAAAACCGGTTCAACGGCTCTCCCCGCAATGAAATAAAATACAGAAATGTCCCCTCCCCCATGAATGAACAGGAATTACCGGCAAATGTCAAGCTGAATGATGATGCGGATTACGTCCGCAATCTGATGGCAGCGTTGAAAAAAAGAAACGGATATTGTCCCTGCCGTTTACAGCAGACCGATGACAATATCTGTATTTGCCGGGAATTCCGGGAACAGATGAGGGATCCGGATTTTGAGGGGTTCTGTCATTGTCGTTTATATTACAAATCAAAAGGCTGAGAAATAAATAACAGGAAAGAAAGTCAGCCTTATGTACGTAATTATGGCATTGCTGCCGATTTTGACAGCACTCGTGTTGATGATGGGATTCAAGGTCGCCCCCGGCAAATCAATGTTGACCGCGTGGATCGTCACTGCTTTTTCCGGATTTTTTTTCTGGAAAATGAATCTTCTGGTTATTTTTGCCGCTTCACTGACCGGAGTCTGCAAAGCATTGGATATCGTACTGATCATTTTCGGTGCTGTATTATTGCTCAACGCACAACGCAAACAAAAAGCATTACGTGCCATTAATCTGACATTCCGGGATTTAAGTCCGGACAGACGCGTTCAGGTTCTGCTGATTGCATGGCTGTTCAGCGGACTGCTGGAAGGTGCGGCAGGTTTCGGCGCAGCTCCCCCTATTGTGGCATCCTTTCTTGTCGGGCTCGGCTTCCCGGCATTAACATCCGTTGCGATTGCGCTGATGGGTAATACATTGCCCGTTCCATTCGGCGGAGTCGGGATTCCGACCATGACTTTGCAGAAGACTCTGGAAACAGAATTGGTGCAGAATAATATTCAGACCGAACAATTTTTTGCAAAATTACTTGATACATTTACGGCAATTTCCGGCATTTCCGGACTGCTTCTCCCCTTCGGCTGTGTCGTCATGATGATTCTGCTATCCAAAAAAGAGCGAAAAATTCGTTCCATTCTGGAAATTCTGCCGTTATCTCTTGCCGCCGGACTGTTTTACATTATTCCCTGGCGTATTACAGCAATGAAAATCGGAACAGAATTACCATCCATTACCGGCACGGTCATCGGATTGCCGTTATTTGTTTTTATACTCAAAACAAAATGGTTAACCCCAAAATATATCTGGGATTTTCCAGAAAATGAACGTTCCGCCCCAAGTGAAACGGCGGACGAAGACAGACCATCCATTCCGGCGTGGAAAGCATGGATGCCATATTTGATATTGACCTTGATTCTGCTGCTGACCCGGTTGGAACAATTGCCGTTCCGTCAATGGCTGATTCAATATGGTGCGGTTCATATCAAATCGTTATTCGGATTGTCTCATACTGCAATCACGTTCAATTTACTGAACAATCCGGGCTTTTTCCCGTTCTGCTTTATTGCGGGGTATCTGATTTGCCGGAACACAAAAGAAACATGGAAAGAACGTCTGAAACTCATTCCATCAACCTGCAAACAGTTGTCAGGTGCAGCGTTCGCCATCATCATGGCGTTTGCCATGGTACAGTTGATGATTTATTCCAATAATATCAATCCGGATTTTCCCGGTATGCTGAATTGTATTGCTGTAAAATTGACGAAACTCATGGGAGGCTGTTACTTAGTTGCCGCACAATTTCTGGGGGTATTCGGGTCTTTCTTCGGCGGATCCTGTACCGTTTCCAACATTCTTTTTGCTTCATTGCAATTTAATTCCGCTCAAATCTTGAAAATTCCGGCTGATGTGGTGTTGGCATTACAAAATACCGGCAGCGGATTGGGCGGAATGATCCGGATCAGCGGTGTTATCGCCGCTTGCGCTGCGGTAAAAATCGACAAAAAAACAGGGGATGTTCTGTTGCTGAACCTGATTCCCCTGGTTGTATTCTCAATACTGGCATTACTGACAGCGTTATTTTTCTGCTGAAATCGTAATCCGCTCCCCCGCACAGGGCGTGATTACACGGAATCCGGCGGAACGCATATAATTTACTGCATCGACGCCGGTACAATGCATCAAATACAAAGTCGTTACGCCGCTTTGATGCAAATATTCCGCCGTTCTCTGCAAACGGGTATCATCCGCATGGAGCAAATGCAAACCGCCGATAATCGTATGAACTGGGATTTGCGGGGCGCATTTCCGGCAATATTCCAAGGTATTGATGATGCCGGCATGACAACATCCCTGGATCAGAACGCCATGTTCAAACAACATGGCCTGTTCATCGGGAATAAAATCTGGAGTCATGCCATCCGGATCATGAAAAAACGGTCCGCCTGTTGTTTCTCCGGAAACACGGGGAATCGGCCCGGTAAGGTAAATACCCGGCAGCATTTCCTGAAAACGCTCCACTGTACATTGTGTTGCAACTTTCAACACATTCTGTGCTTTTTCCGGCATGGTGATATTGCTTACCGGACGATCCGTATGGCGGCTGAAGTGTGGACAAGTGATTTCCGGCGTATGCCATATCTTTTTCCCATGGAATAAATGCAATCCGCCGGTGTGGTCATTATGCCCGTGGGACAGCACCACATGTTCCACAGCCGCCAAATCGACATCAAGGATTTGCGCATTGTGCAACAACGCTCTCCCGGCACCGGTATCAAATAAAATCCAGTGTTTATCATGCTCGATCAGTAATGATAACCCATGTTCCGGATGCAGCGGAAGTACTGCCTGATTTTCTACCAGGACCGTTATTTGCACAGTATTCATTATGCGTGTGTTCCTTCTTTATACACCGTGACTCTTGCACCCCATGCTTTCCGGTATTGGAGCGGCGTAAAGCCCTCACATACTTTCAGCATCAGAATGTTATATCCTTTCTTCACCGGAGCCGAAAAACAGATGGGAGCCATAAATTCGCCATCAAACGGAGGTTCAATCGTACACATTTTTTCCCCGTTTACAAAACATTCCGCACCATCGCTGGCGGAGACAGCAAAGACCGCCTCACCCGCATCTTCCGCCCAAACACGGAAGAACATATAGGACAAAACATTTTTCAACGGTCCGTAATGATGAATCAAATCATAATATCCACTCCGATCCATCTGCATTTCCTGACAGGCAGCCAGTAATTCCTTTTCCGGCAAATCTTCCGGGAGATAAC
>JAFVSW010000347.1 GCA_017503545.1 Lentisphaeria bacterium
GGTGGCGGCTTCCGTCGTCGTGAAGACCGTGGAGAATTCCGTCCCCGTCGTTCTTTCCGTGATAGAGAAGATGGCGGCTTCAAGCGTGAAGACCGTGGCGAATTCCGTCCCCGCCGTTCTTTCCGTCGTGATGGAGAAGAAGGCGGCAATTTCCGTGCCCGCCGTCCGTTCCGTCGTGAAAATTCCGATTTTCAGGAGTAATAGAGCATGAAAATTCTGATTGCCGGAGATTCTACCGCAGCCAATTATAAAGCCACTCTTTATCCTATGATGGGTTGGGGACAGGCTCTTGAATATTTTGCCAAACCGGATGTGGAAGTTTTGAATTTTGCTATGCCGGGCAGAAGGACATTGGCAGAGACTGCTTGACAATATTTCGCAAGGCGAGCGGAATCTGAAAGTGGAAATCATCAAGTAATCGCTCTTTCACATTTCATAAAAAAGACAGGTAGAGTATCACGCTTTACCTGTCTTTTTTTTCGGCTGTTACAGCTGGATTTTACTGAACTTGCAGAATCATTGCCGTTCCAGCAAAACAAGTGTTTCCACATTGGCACTGCCGGGGAACATATCAAGCACACGTACCTGTTTGACATCGTATCCATTGGCGTGCCAATGATGCAAGGCAGAAGAAATGGTATCTGTACCGCAGAAAATATGAAGGATCTTCTTGGGACGGCGTGCCGCAATCGCTTCCAGCACTCCGGCAGAAGCACCTTGACGCGGCGGATCCAAAATCACATATTCTTTTTTGGAAAAAGATGGTAAACGGTCATGAATGGCATCCGGCGTTACCGCACCGGCAAAAAACCGGATATCTTTCGCGGGGAAAAGGTGTTCTGCATTGGATGCCGCAGAACGGATGGAAGGTCCTTCCCAATCCATACCGGATACAGAATTGACATTCACATCCATCGCAGCCCGTAACGCAAGCAGTCCGTAACCGCAATACAAATCGATCACATGTGCGCCTGGCTCCGGTTTCAATAAAGAAAGAGCCATATCCGCAAACGTTTCGCACATAGAGGAATTTACCTGGGAAAACACATCCGGGGTATAGAACAATTTTTTATCATGTAATTTCTGCACCAAATGTTCCGGGCCAAAGAATTTTTTGAACAGACGGGCTTTTCCGGATTTTGCAGACGCTTCCAGATAATATTCCGATTTTGTTTCATCCAGAAACAGAAACATGGAAATCAACTCCGGGACCGCTTTCCGTAACTCATCCGCCAGCGTTTTGCAGCAGCGTACCACGTTACCATTGACCCGGTATACATTCAAAATCAATGCGGCTTCGGTATAGGACCCGCGCAGAATACAATAATTGAGAGATTTTGCCAACTCATCGTATTTTTTCAGTACAAGCAACTGCTGCAGCAAAGCATAAATACGGTTATGCAATTCCGCTTCCAGTATGTCTCCGTTACCGCCGCCTTTTTTGCCGGTATACCCCATCTCCAACGTGAACTTTCCACGGAGATAAAGCGCACGGCGTTTGGATGTCGTACGATAATGACGGTGCATGGGAGACTGGATCACATCTTTCGGATGACAGCGCAAATGTTCATATTTCCACATCCGGCAGATTGCATCCAACTTGATTTTATTTTCTTCTTCCGGCGGAAGAAATGCCAAAACATCCGCCCGGTAAAGATCCAAATCTTCCGGAGCATATCCGGCGGCACGCAAAGCATCCGCTACATGATGAATGAATTTCGGTGTTTTCGGACTGTTATTTTTATCTGTCGGTTTCTTTGCAGTTTTGATCATTTTCAAATCTCTTCTTCCGCTATCCGTTCTTTCAATATCTGTACCCGGTCTCCGGCGCGGACTTTACCCGGAACCGCAAAACTGGCTTCCGTCCCCTTCCCCGCAATCATGACTTCCTGATCCTCCACACGCAATCCGCGCACAGTTAATTCCATAGCTCCGGTCGATCCGCCGGAAATCAAAAGTTTATCCCCTTCCCGCAATTCGCCACTGGTGATTTTGACCGATGCCACACCGGCTTTGCTGAAATAATGTTCGATCAATCCGATCTGTTCTTTCCGGTATGTTGCAAGATTACCCGGTGATTTGCACCAGGCTTCCAGTGTATTGCCAAGATAATGACCGCCTTCCCAGAATCCACGGTTGAACACAGTTTCCAAACGACGATTCCATTCCGCAATCATTTCCGGGGTATAAGCCATGCCCTGTTTCCACGCATCCCGGGCTTCTTTATAGACAGAAACGGTAGTGTGAACATAATCTGCCGGACGCCCCCTGCCCTCAATCTTCAAGACGGAAACACCGGCATCCAGAATACGATCCAGAAACGGAACAGTACGGATATCTTTCGGAGACATAACATATTCGTGATCAATCTCCAATTCGGCACCGGTTTCCACATCCTGTACACGATAACGCCGACGGCAATTCTGCAAACATTTTCCGCGATTCGCAGAACGTCCATACGTACACATGCTCATCCCACACAAACCGGAAATACCGACACACAACGCGCCATGAGCGAACACTTCGATTTTCACAAGATTACCGGATGGACCACAGATATTTTCTTTGCGGATTGCTTCCGTGATCCGTTGTACCGTTCCCAGGGGAACTTCCCGGGCAAGCACCATCACATCCGCATAAGGCGCATAAAATTTTACCGCATCAAGATTGGCAACATTGCATTGTACCGTGATATGGGCAGGAATATGCAATTCACGCAAAATGGATAATACGGCAGGGTCTCCGGCAATCACGCCATCAATCCCGGCATTACCGGCAATTTCACACAGAGAACGGACTGCCTCTTTTTCCCCGTCACAAATGATTGTATTCAGGGCAAGATAAGCCCCGGTACCGGCATCATGACAGCGTGCAATCACACCGGGCAATTCATCGGGGGAAAAATTGACCGCACCACCGGCGCGCATATTAAGAGAACCGGCACCGAAATAAACGCCATCGGCACCGGCATTGAGAGCAGCCTGCAGAGACTCAAAATTCCCGGCAGGCGCAAAAATCGCAGGAAACATAAGACTTATTTTCCGAGAGCGCGGAAGAGTGTATCCTTGAGGATCGCTTTGTTTGCGTCAGAAATGGGACAGAGCGGCAAACGATATTCTTCCTCAATCAGATCCATCATCGCCATCGCCGCTTTCACGGGAATCGGATTGGATTCGATAAACAAGTGTTTGAACAGTTTGTAATATTTCTGATGATAGGTCAATGCAGTTGCATAATCGCCATCCAGACAAGCATGAATCATTTTCGCCATATCGCCGGGAATCACGTTGGAAGCAACGCTGATGACACCTTTGGCACCGACACTCATCATGGGGACTGCCAGACTGTCATCGCCGCTCAAAACCTGTGTATCGCAAGCATTGAGGATTTCGGAAACACGTTCGACAGAACCACCGGCTTCTTTCACACCGATCACATTGGTATTTTTAGAAAGACGTGCGATCGTATCAATGGCAATGGGAATACCGGCACGACCCGGCACGTTGTAAAGCACAATCGGCAGATCGCAGGTATCAGCAATCGTGGAGAAATGACGATACAAACCTTCCTGAGAGGGTTTATTGTAGTACGGCGTAACCTGGAGAGAGCAGTCCGCACCATCATCTTTTGCCGCTTTTGTCAAAAGAATGGCTTCTTCCGTAGAATTGGCACCGCTGCCCGCCATGATGAGACATCTGCCTTTTGCCGCTTTCACGGCAGCACGGATCACCTGGGAATGTTCTTCCATGGAAAGCGTGGGAGATTCCCCGGTTGTTCCGACCGGAACGATACCGTCGGCACCGCCGGCGATTTGCATTTCGATCAATTCTTCAAATTTTGCATAATCCACACGCCCGTTGCAGAAGGGAGTGATGATTGCTGTGTAAAGACCTTTCAGTTCCATAATATTATCCTTAATTTTTTGGGTTATTCCAAATCAAATGCTCCAGTTGCACCGTGAAATGCTTCTTTCGCAGGGCCGGTCAAATACATAAACTCTCCGGTTCCCGGAAATTCAACATCCAGTATATCGCCTGACCGGGTAAGCAGAGAAACTTTCTTCAAATCCGGATTCAGCATACGCAAGACCGCTGCCGCAGAACCGGAACCGGTCCCGCAAGCAAATGTCTCACCTTCCACTCCGCGTTCAAAAGTCCGAATGGGAACAAGGGCGGAAAGATCATACTTTTCCGGGAGAAAATCCACATTGGTCCCATCCGGATGAAATACAGAATGATGACGGATTGCCGCACCGATGGTATCCACATCAACAGCATCCACATCCGGAACAAAAGCAACGGCATGAGGCACGCCGACGATTCCGGCATAAAGCGGATATTCTGTGACGCCTTCCACCGCATGAAAACCGGATTCGGAATACGGCAATTCAATCCGGACTCGATCCGGAGCAAGCACTTTGGTACGGAGCGTACCGCAACCGGTCACAAACACAATGTCCGGTCCCGGCGCAAGACATCTCTGATAAGCAAACGCCGCAGCACAACGCAACCCGTTACCGCAAAGGTCCGCACGGGAACCATCGCAATTAAAAAATTCCATGTAGACCGAATTTTCCTGTCCCGGGATTCCGTTTTTGGAAAGAAGAATCAACCCGTCGGCTCCGATTCCCTTGTGTCTGTCACACAATTGCTGAATCGTTTCCGGAGTAAATTTACGTTCTGAATGAGTTTGATCAACCAGGATAAAATCATTACCCGCGCCGTGCATTTTAGAAAAACGCATATAACTCATAAACTGAACCACTCCTTTCCGGTATTGTGTTGTGTTTTGCTCTTGTAATTACGAGAAAAAGCGCAGAAATCGCATGAATACGGCTTCTGCGCTATTCAGAAAAAATATTTCCGGAGATCAAAGAATACAAGTCTTATTCAGACAGGATTCCCATAATCTTGGCAACATCTTCGCCGCATTCAAAAATACGGTCAATTACCTTATCTTCTTTCAGACGGGCAGAAATGCTGCCCAGCAATTTCAGATATGCTTCCTGATCCCGTTCGTCAGCAGCAAGGAATACAGCAAGACGGATGGGTACATTGTCAAGACTGTTGTAATCGGATGCCGGAGTACGGCAAACAGCCACGATCACCAGCGGAGTGGGGAAACCATTGACACGGATATGGGGCAGTGCAAGCCCCTTGCCAACACCGGTCGTCATCATACGTTCCCGTTTCCAAATTGCTTCACGGAGCTGATCTTCATCCATTGTACAGCGGGTACATGCATGAGCCACGATATCATCGAGGATTTTTTTCTTGGATTCACCATCAACGATAAGGATGGAGTCGCTCTGGAGATACTTTACAAATTCTGATGCCATGGAAAAACCTTTCTGTTACAGTTTTTCAGAGTCGTATCAACGTCTGATTTTTTCTTCATTATTTATAGTAAAATTATCATAATTTATCATATTTTCAAGTGAAAAAGCAAAAAAAACTGAAAAAAAATTATTTTTTTGCCTTTTATCTCACTTCCGAACCTTATTTTCGTGCCAATCGGAACAAATAATATGCTCCGAACACCTGGAATAAGACCGGCGAAAGCCAGACCAGATATTGCGGGTAAACAGCAGGACGGTCCCGCAATACATCGGAAACCATCACACCGCCGAAATAAATCGCACCAAGCAGAACACTCAAAAACAACCCAATGGATGTTTCACGGCGGGATGTCCGGATCGCAAGCGGCATCCCCAACATCATAAAGGCAATCGGCGCCAATGCCATCGCTACACGACTGTTCAATTCAATTTCCAAACGGGTCGTGGATACCCCCATGCGTTTGTTGATGATCGAACGGGCAAACACTTCCCGGAATGTCAGATATTTATCCCGTTGATAGATTCGCAAATTGGTCAGACTCTGTCCATAATCCACAGTAAAACGGGCTTCGCTCCCCGTTACATGCACATTACGCTCTTTCCCTTCCCGGGAAGTTCCAACAGCATCATAAAGAATAATATGCAATTTCTTTGTCTTCTCATCGGCTTCAATACGTCCTCTGGATGCCGTAATATCCTGACGGATCGTATTTTTCTTATCCAGAACATACAACTGAATATCATAAATATTATTGTCGGAATCTTTTGAATCAATATAAATACTGAATTTATCCAATTCCACGGGGATGCCGGGGGTAAATAATGCAACCGGGTGATTCACGGCAACATAGGTCAGAAGCGCACGCCCTTTTCCCAACATTTTCGGGGCAATTTCCAGCTGAAGATACAAACACAGACAGCTGAACAGAAACGACGCCACAATAATCGGGGAAATGATTTGCAAAATGGAAACACCACATGCACGCATAGCCGTGATTTCGTTATCCGCCGACAATCTGCCGAATGTCAGCATAATGGAAACAAGGGATGCCCAGGGAATGGTAAAAGTCAACACCATCGGTATCGTACACAGCAAAAATTCACCTGCCACAGTTACCGGAACACCTTGCGTAAAGTATTCGATCGACTTCATAAGCTGCGCCCCGGTCATACCGAATGACAGAATCCCGATCGCCATCAAAAATGTCGTCAAATAACTTTTTGTAATATACCAATTCAGTCTTTTCATGAAAGTCTCAATCTCAAATAAAATACAGTTTTTGTATTATACACCCGTTTTCTGCTGATTTCAAATAAAAAAATGCAGTTTTCAGCATTATTTATGATTCCGGAAGAATCGCTTTGACCGCCGCCAGAATTTCCGGAACTTCAACCATTCTGCCAACCCCGCCCGGACCACAGGCAAGGCGTCCGTCTGCCGGACCGGTGATATAGGTACCGCGTTCTTTCAAGACTTGAAGATTTGCTTGAAGCGCAGGACTTTCCCACATCATCGTATTCATTGCAGGTGCCAGCAATACCGGCTTCCGGCAGGCAAGCGCAACCGTCGTCAAAGCATCATCGGCAATCCCGTGTGTATACTTCCCGATAAAATTGGCAGTTGCCGGAGCAACAACAAGCAAATCCGCCCAGGCGGCAAGGTCCACATGCCCCGGTTTCCAGTTTTTTGTATCAAACACATCAGTCAGGACATCGTGACGGGAGAGTGTCATAAAGATCTGGGCAGAAATCAACTTCAGAGCATTCGCTGTCATAACAACAGAAACTTCATACCCCGCAGATACCAGTTTGGAACAGAGATCTGCGCTTTTATAACAGGCGATCCCGCCTGTCACGCCGAGAACGATGTGTTTTCCCATTATTGAAAATCCTCCAGTTTCATCCGTTTGACAGAAAGACGCAAAGACCGGATCAATGCTTCAAATGCTGCGACCGCATCTTCCAGAACATCATTCAGAATCAAATAATCATATTTCCCCATAAAGGTCATTTCCTCATGGGCATTGTGTAATCTTTTTTCCAGAGATTCTGCGGATTCTGTTCCCCTGCCCCGTAAACGCTTTTCCAATTCCGCATAGGAGGGCGGTGCAACAAAAACAAATTCCAGAGAATCACGAAAATGCGGATCCTTTTCCGCCAAAGCACGCAACTGCATCGCTCCCTGCACGTCAATATCCAATACAACATCCATTCCCTGTTCCATCCGGCTGGAAAGTTCCGATTTCAATGTCCCGTAATAATTCCCGTGAACACAGGCATATTCCGCAAAATCACCAGCCGCAACACGGCGTTCAAAATCTTCTTTCGTCAGAAAATAATAATCCACGCCATCCTGTTCGCCGGGACGGGGTGACCGTGTAGTACAGGAAACGGAAAATCCCACCCCTCCCAATTTTCCCGATACCGCTTTATATAAAGTGGATTTACCCGATCCGCTGGGACCGGAAATAACCAATGTCATACCATTACGACGCATCGTACTCATGTTTCAATCACTCCAATCAAATTCATTTTTTCAACAAACGGGCAATATTCACAGCGGTAAAATAAAGATCATCCGCACCATGTGCCAAAATTTCCGGCAGCGTGGAACGCCCTGTTGATGTGCTGAATATATAATCAAATAAAGGATAATAATCCTTATCCTCCCCTTCCAATGAACCGGAAAGCAGCAAAACTTTAACCCCGTGATCATGGGATTTCTTTGCCAATTCACCGCATAATTTACCTTCGCCTGTCTGAGAATCGGTACGGCCTTCCCCCGTGATCACCAGATCCGCACCTGCCAGATGCCGTTCAAATTCCAACGTATCCATCACCAGTTTCGCACCCGATTCCGGACTCGCCATACAGAATGCACGCAAACCTGCACCCAATCCACCGGCCGCTCCATCTCCGGGCAACACAGCGGGGGACAGCATATTTTGTTTCAGCCATACATTATTCAATACAGATAACGCCCGTTCCAACAGAACCACATCGTCTGGCGATGCTCCTTTCTGCGGACCGAAAACGGCAGCCGCACCTGTCGGACCAAGCAGCGGGCTTGTCACATCACATGCAACACGGATCCGGGTCTGAAACAAACGTGGGTCCACATTCGATGCATCAATCGTTTTGAGCGTACACAATGCACCGCCGCCGAATGGCAGATCGATCCCGTTTTCATCCAGCAAACGATATCCCAATGCCTGCGCCATACCGGCACCGCCATCAACGGTGGCACTGCCGCCGATCCCAAGCACGATTTCCTTTACACCGCGATCAAGTGCCGCTTTGATCAATTCCCCTGTACCATACGTTGTTGCATGGAGCGGGTCAAGTTCTTCCACTTTCAGCAAGGCGATTCCGCTGGCAGATGCCATTTCCAATACGGCACATTCCCCGTTGCGGCAAAGACCGAACGAGGCTTCCACGTTCTTCCCCAGCGGTCCGGTCACGGAAACAGTCACCCGTTCGCCGCCGGTTGCAGCAAGAATCGCTTCCACCGTACCGTCACCGCCATCCGCCATAGGGAGGGAAACAAGTTCCGTTTCCGGCATGACACTCCGGAACGCCTCCGTCAAAACGGAACAGATCCGGGGAGCCGTCATACAGGATTTGAATTTATCCGGAGCAAAAATTATTTTTTTCATGCCTGACCTTTTACGGAAAGAATAGAAGTGATCACAACCGCAGCATTTTCCAAACTGACCGGGCGCGGAGCCGAAGTCAATTTCATCGGGTTGCCGGATGCATCAGAAGCGATCTTGGCAATCGTTTCTGCAGAAAGCTCCAGCGGTTTGGCAAAGCGAAGAATAAAACGTTCTGCCGCATCCACCACACTTTCCGGCGTTGTTTGCGGCATTTCACTTTCAAAAATCCCGGCAAGACGCATCGTCTGTTTGCGGACCGCTTCATCCGCCAGATAATAACGCCAGAACATGGGAAGGAATCCGGCAACCGCCAATCCGTGGGGAATTTGACCGTACAAAGAAAAACTGCACAAATGGGGCAGCGAGGTGGGACGGCATGCGATACACATACCGCCGAGTGTTGCCCCGGCTGACAGCATTTCCCGGTACAAAAGGTCGCTCGAACCGTTCATCACAAAAGGCAGTGCATAACGAATCAGTTTGATTGATTCGATTGCCCATTCATCGGATGCCGGATGAGCGGTCGGAGATTTTGTATTCAGAAAACTTTCAATGGAATGAACAAGTGCATCCAAAGCCGTCGTAACGGTCAATGACGGCGGCATCGTCTTAGTAAAGCAATGGTCAACAAATGCGTATTCCGGCACAATCTGTTTTTCCATGATCAGCCGTTTCACTTTTGTTTCCGGATCCACAATATTGGAATACGGTGTGACTTCTGACCCCGTTCCGGAGGTGGAAGGAATACAAATCACACGCTTGAATGTCTTATCCGGGAAACGGGTCGATGCCACATCCACGCCGAACAATTCACTCACATCCAAGCCGGTCTGCCAGGAAAGATATGCAGCTTTCGCCGCATCCATGACAGAACCGCCGCCGGCAGCAACCACAACTTGCGGCTGCTGTTCGCGGAATGCTTCCACAATGCGGCGGACGTCATTGCAATCCGGTTCCGGCGGGACTTCCGTCACATTGGGGGAATCGATATCGAAACCAGAGATCATGTGGGTGAAAGACTTGCACAAACCGCTGCCGATATAGGAGTTCTTACCGCCGAAAACAAACGATGCACGGTCTATACGTTCCAACAGCAAATGTTCACCAAGCTGCGCAAACGCACCTTCGCCGAATACAACCTTTGTTCCGGTATATTCATCCAGCAGATTCAGATATTTTTTATCCGGACTGTTATGCAAACTCATAACGGCAGTCTCCTGTTTCTTTTGTTGTTTTGATTATTTCGCAACGATATTGACAATGCGTTTCGGCACGGCGATAACTTTTACAATATTCTTGCCTTCCAATGCCTTTGCAACAGATTCATCTGCCAATGCAATCTTTTCCATCTGGGCAGCATCCGCAGAAGCCGGCATCATGATACGGGCTTTCATCTTACCGCAGATCTGAACCAGAATTTCACATTCATCTTCCACCAGACAGGAAGCATCGTAGGACGGCCACTGCATCAGAGAGACCGGTGCCGGTTTACCCAGGATTTCCCACAATTCTTCCGCCAGGTGCGGTGCATACGGAGCCAACAGACAAACATAGGCTTCTGCCGCAGCGCGGGGCAGCGGGTTCACACCGGAGAATTCGTTCAGGAAAATCATCATCTGGCTGATCGCTGTATTGAAGTTCAAAGTATCCGTATCTTCTGTCACTTTCTTGATGGTGGCATGGAGAACACGCAGCTGCGCTTTTGTCATTTCAACATCATCGCTGATCGTATTTTCTGTGATCAAACGCCAGGAGCGGCGCAGGAAACGGAAGACACCTTCCACACCCTGAGAACTCCACGGTTTGACGGCTTCCAGCGGGCCCATGAACATTTCATACAAACGCATAGCGTCGGCACCATACTGATTGATCACATCATCCGGATTCACCACGTTACGCAGAGATTTGGACATTTTGGCAGGGAAACTGGTCAGCACTTCGCCGCTTTCCTTATCCACCGGGTTACCATCCTTGAATTCTACTTTATCATTGGGGATGATTACGCCGCGGGCATTCTTGTAAGATGTACCCAGAATCATACCCTGGTTGACAAGACGCTGGAACGGTTCGGGAGTGGAGACAACACCGATATCAAACAGCACTTTGTGCCAGAAACGGGCATACAGCAAGTGAAGCACTGCATGTTCTGCACCGCCCACATAAAGGTCAACCGGCAGCCAGAATTTTTCTTTTGCAGGGTCGATCAACTGTTTGTCGTTGTGCGGGTCGATATAACGCAGGTAATACCAGCAGGATCCTGCCCACTGGGGCATGGTATTGGTTTCGCGACGGCCATGTTCGCCCGTTACCGGGTCAACATAATCCAGCCAATCTTTGGCATTGGCAAGGGGAGATTCCCCGGTTCCGGAGGGTTTGAAATCATCCAGATCCGGCAGTGTTACCGGCAGCTGATCTTCCGGAACAAGACGGATTTCGCCGTTATCCATGTGAATAACAGGGAATGGTTCACCCCAGTAACGCTGACGGCTGAACAACCAGTCGCGCAATTTATAATTGATCGTTTTCTTACCGATTCCGCGTTCGGACAACCAGGCGATTGTCTTTGCTTTTGCATCGGCAACACCAAGACCATTCAGATCAAGACCTTCCGCATTGGCAGAGTTGATGCTCTTACCATCACCTGTCCAACAGACTTTCGCCGCAAGAACATCCGCCGGATCGATTTTTGCCTGTTTGGCTTCTTCCGCATCCGGGTTGATGATGCACTTGATAGGAATGTTGAACTTGACCGCAAAATCCCAGTCACGGGTATCATGTGCCGGAACTGCCATAATCGCACCGGTACCATAAGAATTCAACACATAGTCTGCAATCCAGACCGGGATCTTATCGCCATTGACCGGGTTGACAGCATAAGCACCGGTGAAAGCACCGGTCTTTTCTGTACTCAAACCGGTACGTTCCAAATCACTGCGGCCGGCAGCAAATTTCTGATACGCATTGACCTCTGCCGCTTGTGCAGAAGTGGTGATTGCAGGGACAAGCGGATGCTCCGGAGAAAGCACCATGTAAGTTGCCCCGAACAAGGTATCGGGACGGGTCGTGAACACAGTCACAGTTTCTTCTGTGCCATCAATTTTGAATTGCACTTCCGCACCTTCACTCTTGCCGATCCAGTTGCGCTGCATTTCTTTGATCCCTTCAGACCAATCCAAACCTTCCAGGTCCGCCAAAAGGCGTTCTGCATAGGCGGTAATCTTCAACACCCACTGTTTCATGGGCTTACGGATAACAGGATGATTTCCGCGTTCACTGCGGCCATCGATCACTTCTTCGTTGGCAAGAACGGTTCCGAGAGCCGGACACCAGTTCACCGGCACTTCATCAATATAAGCAAGACCTTTTTTGTAAAGCTGCAGGAAGATCCACTGTGTCCAGCGGAAATATGCCGGATCCGTTGTATTCACTTCACGATCCCAGTCGTAACTGAAACCGAGGGCTTTGATCTGACGTTTGAATGTTGCAACGTTCTTTGCCGTAGTTTCCGCCGGATGAGTACCGGTTTCAATCGCATACTGTTCCGCCGGGAGACCGAATGCGTCCCACCCCATCGGATGCAATACTTTATACTGATTCATCCGTTTGAAACGACAATAAATATCTGTCGCAGTATAACCTTCCGGATGGCCCACATGCAAACCGGCTCCGGAGGGATACGGGAACATGTCAAGCACGTAAAGTTTTTTACCTTCCAGTTTGTCATCAGTCCGGAATGTTTTATTGTCATCCCAATACTTCTGCCATTTTTTTTCGATTTCAGTAAAGTTATACTCCATGATAGACCTTCTTTCTGTGTTTAAGTCTTAATATTTAAAATATCACGGAAATATACCCTGCATTACCCTCTTTTTCAAGCGGCATTTTGCTTTTTTATGATTTTTTGCCCCCTTTTCAAAAAAAATCCGGCAAAATCAAGTCTTTTTTACTCAATTTTACCGGATTTTCCTGCTTTGGAACTTATGAGCTTATGCCCCACTGCCGCCGCAACTGCGGGCTCCATCAATAGAAATCACAGTACCGCTGATATAGGAGGCCTTGTCTGAACACAAATACAAAATCAGATCCACGACTTCGATCACTTCCGCCGCACGCCCCATCGGAGTCGGCATTTTTGCCATGGCAGGACGGGTCATGACCGGTCCCGGCGCAATCGCAACGGAACGGACACCAAATTTTGCACCGTAAAGCGCAAGAGATTTTGTCATCCCGATCAAACCGGCTTTGGAAGCCCCGTATTCCACCGCAGTTGCCCCGCCGGTAACACCATCGACGGAACTCATATTGATAATCACGCCAAACTTATTTTCTTTCATACTGCGGATCACAGCACGGGAAAAATAAACGGCACCACGGAGGTTGACATTGATCCCCCATTCGATCGTTTCGTATTTGATATCTTCCAAATTCCATACGTCCTGACACATGCGGCTGGAATTGCCGCCGGCAGAATTCATCAGAAAATCAATCTTACCATATTTCTGAATAACAAATTGCGCACAGGCATCAACCTGATGCCAATCCCGCACATCCACCTGATAGGCAACAGCTTCACCACCTGCAGCACGAATCGCCGCCGCCTCCCGTTCCGCGGCTTCCATATTGTAATCCGCCAACACAACATTGGCTCCGCGTTTAGCAAATTCCTGTGCAGCAAGCAATGCCATTCCGGATGCGCCACCTGTAAAAATACCGGTTCTTCCGGCAAATTCTTTTTCCATAATAAAAACTCCTTATTGTTGTACTTCATCAATATGCCAGGGCATATTTGCCAGATAACCTTTGAATGCTTTCACAGTCGGTTGGAAGAATAACGGATTCGGGGTCTGAAAGCCTGCCGTTGCAAAGGCAATCGACGATCCCAGAACCGGACTCAAATACCGATGCAGACGCGCCCATTTGCCGTTACAAAGATGAACAAACGGAACATCCAGTTTCCGGTTCAGCATCATGGTCGCGGCAATCTGCGCATTCAATTCTTCTTCCGTATTGCAAGTCGTCACAAGTTTCAGAATATCTGCACCACGGGATTTCTGTTCCAACATGTGTGCCAGAATTTCTTCACCCGTCCGGAATTCGCTCATATGACTGGACATAATCACTTTACCGCCCATATCATGAATCTTTTTGATCAAGCGTTTCTGTTTGCGGATCGCTGCCGGATCCGTGGCAAGTTCGTACTTTGACGGCTGATAAAGGTCTCCCATCACATCCACAACTTCCGCTCCGGCTTTGACGGCTTCCAGCAAGTATTTCTGACGGGCGTCGTCATCATCCTTCAGCCATTGATCGTTACGGTAAAGAACGAACATGAAAGGCAACCGGACTTCATTCATAATGTGTTCAAAATTGGCTTGAGTGCGCTCTTCCGGCGGAAGCAATCCCAATTCGATTGCAATGGCATCCGCGCCATCAAATTGCGCACTGCGGGCAGCGGCTATAAGATCACGGATACTGGCGCCGTTTGTCAACAGGGTGATTGCCGGTGCCTGACGATTGAAAAATGATTTTTTCAACATAATGATTCTCTCCTATGGGGAAAAATTCAAACATCACTGAAACGGGGTCCGAGGATCCTGCCGCCATCAACAGTATGGTCCACACCTGTAATGTAAGATGCGTTGTCCGATGCAAGAAACACAATATTTCTTGCCACATCCTTACCAAGACCGGTGCGTTCCAGCCAGGTGGTCTTGGTCGGACTCTGCACCACATCCCAGATCATGCCGGGTGAAACGCAGTTGACGGTAATATTCTTTTTTGCCAATTCCATCGCCAATGTTTTGGAATAGATCAACACGCCGGCTTTTGATGTGGAATAAGCGCCGAATTTGGGCAAACCCACTTCCCCTGCAATGGAAGTCAGATTGATAATACGTCCATAACCGTTATTCAACATGACAGGCAGAAATGCGTTGGTGACACGGAATACGCCGTTCAAATTCAAGTCGATCATTTCCTCCCAGAGTTCGTAAGGTGTTTCGGAAAGCAGAGAGGGTTTCCACACTCCGGCATTGTTCACAAGAATATCGATTTTTCCAAAATCGGCAAGAACCTGATCCGCAAACGTTTTTACACTTTCCATATCACGGACATTGACCATATACCCACGGACATTTGCGCCTTTTTCACGCAATTCATCCACAAGGACATTCAATTTTTCCGGCGCAATATCAGCCAAAGCCAATGCCACCCCGTATTGTGCAAACAATTCAGCGGTTGCTCTGCCGATACGTCCGGCGGCACCGGTGATTACAGCAATCCGATTTTCAAATATCATATTGTACGTTCCTTTCCTGTTAATTTGTATTAATCTGTTATAATTATACACGTATTCAAGAAAAAAAACAATTGTAAAAAAGAACTTTTTTATTGCAAAATTCTTTTATCCGGTTATAATTCCGGTACCGTCAAAACACACGTACAATAGAAAATTGAAAAAATATCTGGTTCTTCGACGGTTTGTACCACAATTATGCTCAAAAATATATAATAAGCAAATACAGAATGTAGAATCGACCTGTTTTACACGTAAAATAAGTATAAACCTTAACGTCCAGACAAACTTGGATTTGCCGATAGACAAGCCCCGGCGGGGCGGCAAGAGTCAGACAGCCCAGGGTGAAGCGCAGCGTAAC
>JAFVSW010000348.1 GCA_017503545.1 Lentisphaeria bacterium
GTCATTGGTCGCATATTCGTCGCACAACCCCGGTGTATTGACTGCCATAAACCCCGGATTGAAATCAAATCTGTCTTCGTAAGGTATCACGGTGGATTCACACATCATGTAAGGGAAGTACTTACGGATATAGGATGTCAGACTGCGCATTGTGGCATTGTCCGGAACCTTCCCCATGAAACCGTCTTCCATCAGCAATGCAACGCTCCAGTGCATGATATAGCGTACCGGATTAGCCCTGTCCGTTTTGAAATAGGACGTCTGGGGTCCGAATGTGCTGTGGGGGATCTGCCATCCATTATTGTTATTGACGTAACTGCTGTAACACATGGAAATGTTTTTGAGATTGGCAGTACACCGTACACCTTTTGCCGTCTCTTTGATATGGCTCAATGCCGGAAGCAGCATCGCCGCCAGGAGGGCGATGATGGCGATCACAACCAGAAGTTCGATCAGCGTAAATTTGTGTGTGTTTTTTTTGTTTTTCATATTTACTCCTTGTGTTTTTTTATACATTATACTCGTTTTTTACAAAAAAAGAAAAGTACGGATCGGTACGGATGAGTACGGATCCGTACGGAGGTGTTATACTTTTGTCCGTTCCTGTCCGTTATTGTCCGTTATTGTCCGTTGCTCTCCGTAAAAGCGGTCAGTAGTAATAATACCCCAGCATGGAATTCTGTTTGTAGGTATTGTTTCGCCAACCATTGTTATGTACATCGAGACGATGCCGTTCCAGCTTGACGGGATCCTCGGATGTGACATGGCCGTCCAGCCACCCAACATTGACTCTCTGATTGTGTCTGCCGTTTTTGACGTCGTCGGTCAGTTTTGCCGGGACCCATTGCATAAGGCTTGCTCTGGGATTGATCACCCACGCCCCACGGGGGATATGAACGGAATTGGCGCCGCCGCAATATGTCAGTTCACTGACATAAGTTTTATGGGCAGGCCGTTTCAATTTATGGGTGTATTTCAGATCTTTTGTTGTAAATTTCTGGTTCCTTCCGCCGCTTGCACTGCGAACGATCTTTTGGTCAAAACCGGTATCATAAAACGCAAAGAAATATCCCGGTGCCCACCCATTGGGGTAGGAGTAATACAGGTTTCCAGTTGTTTTTGTCTTTGCTGCCTGGGTCGGACAGTAAATGAACTTCGGATTCCGGTAGGTATTCCATCCAGTATTGACCGATTTCATATTGCCTTCTGCAAGCAGAAGCTCGATCCCGGCAGATTTATTTGTTGCATCGGTTTCTTCTTTGGAACTCCATACGTCTTTTGCCGAGCTCTCGGCATCGGCACTGTTAAAATAACGGTATTCGAACTTATTGGGAAGAACAATGCCGTTGAAGTTGCTGGCATAAGATCCCTGCAACATCAGCAGTTGTTTCATATTGGAGGCACAGTTGGACTTGTTGGCAAATTCCTTTGCTCTGGAAAGAGACGGCAGAAGCATGGAAGCCAGAACCGCGATGATGGCGATTACAACAAGAAGTTCGATCAGCGTAAAATGCAGCACAGCAGAAATTGCATCACGTTTTTGCAAGTGGGTTTGATTCATCCTTTACTCCTTCACCTGTATTTTGTTATCGTCTGTATATATTATACGACGATCAGGCAAAAAAGCAATCTATCAAACCTGCATAATATATATAATTCGTGCAATTTATGTTTTTTTGCCGTTCCCGGTGGCGGATCAGTAATAATAGAAGCCCAGCAGACTCTGCTGTTTCTGTTTCACAGTACCGTAACTGTATCCCGCCGGAACATGCACGTTTTGTCTGTGTCTTTCCAACGTCAGACCGTTCATGGAGGAAACGTGTCCGTCAAGCCAGCCGATATTGACGGTCTTGTTGTGACGTCCCGATTTGAAGTCCCAGAGATTTTTGCTGTTTTGAGCAAAAGTGGAACCGGCAATTTTTGTGTTGGGATAATAACGGAACCCGCCGTAGGGCGTGAAAACGTTCCGCGAATTGATCGTAAATGTCAGTTCGTTGATATAACTTTTGTAAGAGGGCCGTTTCACGCGCTGGATCACCGAGGGCGAGCCGCTGAATTTCCGCGAGATCTGCCCGTTTGCGCTGTACGCCACAGTCACACCCCAGCTCATAGCGTAAAAAGCGAACTTGTAGTGGCCTTCCACATAGGATTCCATGTAATCGCCGTTCAGCTTCTTCTTCATTCCGGATGCACAACGCATGGTGGGACAATACAGAAATTCCGGATTCCGGTATTTAGGACCGTCGTCGATCGACTTCATATTTCCTTCCATTATCAGCATTTTCGCGCCGGCAACCGAGCTTGTCGCACCTTTTGCGCCCCAGGCATCTTTTGCCGAGGCTTCCTGTTCCGCACTTTGGAACGTACGGTAATAAAATCCGCTGGGCACAATGGCTCCGTTGTAATTGCTTTCGTAGGAACTTTTGAACAGGAGAAGCTGTTTCATATTATTGGCGCAGGAAGTCTTCTGTGCGACTTCTTTTGCTTTTGACAACCCGGGGAACAGCATTGCCGCAAGGATGGCGATAATGGCGATCACGACCAACAGTTCAATCAGCGTAAA
>JAFVSW010000349.1 GCA_017503545.1 Lentisphaeria bacterium
ATCAAAGACGGTATTATTTCCTTTGAAAGTGACGCCTGAAAAATCCTTATTCAGCCGGATTGGATCATCAATTTCCAGGACACCTCCGGGAAGTTGTACGACTTTATTTTCGGGAATGGAATTCAGTATTTCGAGAACTTTCATTATGCTTCAGATGCTTTCAATTTTGTTTATTATTTTCTGTTACAAATGTAATATATCATCCCCCATACGCAAATGCAAACATTAAACAATAAAAATTTGACTTTTTGCAAATCTGTGGTATAGTATAGTTCCTTTTTATAATTTTTAAAAAATCAGAAATATACATCAGGAGTTATTGAAAATGAGCGGATGTTCTGGAAATTGCAGTTCTTGCGCCGGCAGTTGCAGCGATGGTAAAAAATCACCTTTGCTTGACATCAAACAGAAATTATTTGTCCTTTCCGGCAAAGGCGGTGTTGGAAAAAGTACAGTTGCCGCTTCGTTGGCAATCCTTCTTGCAAAAGCAGGAAAAAAAGTCGGGCTCCTGGATGTGGACTTCCACGGTCCCAGTCAGCCGACTTTGTTTGGTTTGAAAGATGTCCGTCTCGGCGGTAATGAAAAAGGTATTGTTCCGGCGGAAAAATATGGCGTCAAAGTCGTCTCCATCGGTTTGCTGGTGGATGATGCGGATGCCGCCGTGATTTGGCGCGGTCCGGCAAAAATCGGCGTATTGAAACAGCTTCTTGATGAAGTTGACTGGGGCGAATTGGATTACCTGGTATTGGACTTCCCCCCCGGAACCGGTGATGAAGTATTGTCTGCATGTCAGATGATCCCGGGTGAAAAACGGGCTGTCATGGTCACAACACCGCAGGAAGTGTCCCTTGCAGACTGCCGTAAATGTGTTGATTTCTGCCGTCAGGTGGAAGTTCCCGTTGCCGGTATTGTGGAAAATATGAGTTACTTTGTCTGCCCGGATTGCAATGGACGTCATGAAATTTTCCGGAACGGCGGCGGACAGAAACTTGCAGAAGCCAACGGCTTGTCTGTTCTGGCACGTATGCCTCTCTCCCCTGATTTCCTGACTGCTTGTGATTCCGGTAAGGTCGCAGAAGGTCTCACCGGTGCATTGCTGGAAGAATTGACCGCAGCAGCAGAAAAAATCATTGCCGATGAAAAATAAGGAACGATAATGCAGAAAAAAACAGTAACGATCCGTAATAAAGCCGGTATCCACTGCCGCCCATCCAGCGCAATTATGATGGCAGCGGATACTTTCCCCGGTTGCAAATTCTCTGTTCTGACAAGCCGCGGCACAACAGAATTGAACAGTATTCTGGATTTGTTGTCTCTCGGTTTGCAGCAGGGGGATGAAGTGGAAATTTCTGTAACCGGTCCCCAGGAAACGGAAGCCTGTGAAAAACTGGCTGAATTGTTTGCAACGGAATTCGATTTTGTGTAATCAGGAAAACGGGAGGTCTGTATTATGAAAGTCATTATTGCCGGTTCCGGTGAACTGGGCAGACTGCTTGCTGCCACATTATTGACGGGAAATCATGATGTGATTTTGATTGATAATGCAGTAGATGAACTCAAGCAAGTCAGCGATAAACTGGATGTAATGACTGTGGAAGGCAACTGTACCAGCATTGCGGTCTTGAAAGAAGCCGGAATCGAAGATGCAGACGCCTTGCTCGCAGTCAGCGGCAATGAGGCGATCAACATCCTGACATGTCAAATCGCATCAAAGCTCGGCGTAAAACAGACGATTTGCCGTCTGTACAGCTCTGAATCATTTTCTTCGGAAGATGGCATTCTGCCGGAAACATTCGGAATCCGGAATACAGTTTCTCCCCCGGAAGAATCGGCAGAAAAAATTTGCGCCATTTTACGCCGGGATATTTTGCTGGAACGGATCCGGTTCAGTATTGACGAAGCACAGATGATCTTGATTGAAATCACACGGTCCTCCATACTTGCCGGTGTTTCCATCAAGAATATTCCCGGTCCGGAAATGCTCAAAAGTATCCGCTTTTCAGCATTGCTGCGCGGAAATCAGTTGATTGTTCCTCACGGGGATACCATTTTTGCCCCCGGAGATAAAGTCTATGTGGCAGGAAAAACAGAAAGTCTCGATGCGTTTCTTGATTGGCTCTCTCCCGGCAATATGGGATTGCGCCCGCGCCTCGTCATGGCAGGGTCTGATGATACCGGCAGAATCCTTGCTGAAAAAGCGTTGCAGCAGGGGTTTGAAGTGTACTTTATTGAACCGGACCGGCAGCGTGCCGAACATCTTCTGGATGAATTACCGTCCGGAGTCACCATGCTGGAAGGAAATGCCACACAGGAAGATATTCTGATGGAAGCCGGTGTAGCCAACGCCGATGCTTTTGTCAGCGTGGATCCGGATGATGAAGATAATATTTTGTCCTGTATCCTTGCAAAACGGCTCGGTGCACGGAAAGTGATCTGCCTGACCCACAAGCCGGAATATATCTGGATTGTTCCCGCAATGGAAATGATCGACTGCGGATTGAGTGCTACGCTTGTTTCTGTCAACTCTATTTTGCGTCAATTGGAAGCCGGAGCAATGCGTGCGGATGCGATTTTACAGCGTTTCCGGGCACATTTGACGGAATTCCGGGTCTCACCGAAATCTCCATTGTGCGGTAAAATGCTGAAAAACTGCAAATTGCCATCCTCTCTGATCCTCTCTTTGATTTTCCGCGGAAATGAAGTAATCATACCTTCCGGGGAAACTTGTTTGTACGCAAATGACAAAGCCGTTGCCATTGTGACCAAAGAAGGTGTCAGAGAAATCGAACCGTTATTCCCCGGATAAGGATTAATTTTTTATGAATCGGAAAATCATTCTGCATTTGATCTGCGTAATCGCCGGGGTAACCGGTTTGGCAATCCTTTTGTCCGGCGGTGTATCTTTCCTGATGAAAGATAGACTGAATGACAGTATTACATTGTCTCTGACCGGTCTGATTCTCTTTTTGTCGGCTTTATGCGGCGGTCTGCTCACAAGAACAAAAAGTACGGCAGAACGTCAATTCGGATTCCGCGAAGGTTTTGCAATCGTTGCTCTGGGCTGGCTTGTTGTTTCCATTACCGGATCCCTGCCGTTTATTGTAACGGCGGATATGCATTGGTACGATGCCCTGTTTGAAACTGCATCCGGATTCTCCACCACCGACGCAAGTGTGATCGATTCCACTCTGACTTTACGCAATGGATCCTCACTCCCCAATGGCGTGGAAAGCCTTCCGTACGGCGTTCTTTTCTGGCGTTCCCTGACGAACTGGCTGGGAGGAATGGGAATCGTGGTTTTGACAATCGCGATCCTGCCATTGCTGAATATCGGAGGTCAAACTCTTTTCAATGCGGAAACAACCGGGGTAAAATCTTCGGACAGCAAAATTGCACCGCGTATTGCATCCTCCGCAAAAATCCTCTGGCTCCTGTATTTGGGTATGACTGCGGTTCAAGTTGTATTTCTCCTGCTGGGCGGAATGCCATTTTTTGATTCCATCTGCCACAGTTTCGGCACAATCGCCACCGGCGGATTCTCTACAAAACAAAACAGTATTGCATACTATAACAGTGCTTATATTGACACGGTTATTACGATTTTTATGTTCCTTGCCGGCTGCAATTTTCTATTGCATATCCGGCTGTTTTCCGGCAAATTCCTTGCGTTCTGGAAAGATGAAGAATTCCGTATTTATCTGTATATCCTCCTTTTTGCAACAACCGTCATTACATTGTACCTGACATTCAGCAGTACAATTACGGATCCGGTCGCAAAGGTCCCCTTATACCATAATTTCTGGAATTCTCTGCGCATTGCCAGTTTTCAATGTGTATCCATTATGACTTCTACCGGATTTTCGACAGGCGATTACTGCTCCTGGCCTACCGTTACCGGAATCATCCTGTTCCTGCTCATGTTCCCCGGCGGATGCGGCGGTTCCACATCCGGCGGCTTGAAATGTGTCCGGGGCATCCTGCTTTTCAAACACAGCGTTACCGAAGTACGCCGCTGCATTTTCCCGCATTTGATCCCCGATGTACGATTGAATGGTGTCCGGCTGGAAAACAATGTAATTCAGCGGACGCTCGGATTCGCGATCCTGTACTTTTGTATTTTCCTGGTATTCGCCTGCTTGATTTCTTTGCTTTGCCCAATGGCAGAAATGGATTTTGCAACTGCACTTTCCGCTTCCCTTTCCTGTTTAAGCAATATCGGACCCGGATTCGGTAATATCGGCCCCAGTTATTCCTTTGGCTGGATAACGCCCGCCGCAAAAGTCCTGCTTTCTTTTGAAATGATCGTGGGACGTCTTGAACTTTTCACGATCCTGGTGCTGTTCCTCCCGTCGTTCTGGAAAAAATAAGAAATCCCCGGAATTGAAACAGGCTTTTTTTAAGACCTGTTTTTCAAAATGTGCGCAATTTTTCGGACGTTATCAACACATATTCAGTTATGAATATTTCATAACATCAGTCGTTCAGGATATATAATTGCGGATTTTTCACATTGCTTTTTAGTTATGTCTTCGAAAAAATTTTCAAGGTTATTTTTGAAGGAGAATGGCTGTGCAAGATTTGTATTTTGCATGTTAGCTATGTGCTTCTTAAAATATTGTTGGGACTCCGGATCCTTATCACACAGTATGCAATTTCGTTTTTCTTCAATACAAACTCTGCCTGTTGTTCCGCTTCCGGAAAAAAAATCCAAAACGATAGAATCAGGATATGATAATGCTCTTATTAATCGTCTTATAATCTCAAGTGGTTTTTGTGTAGGATGCCCTACCCGCTCCAATGAATTACCATTTAGGCGTCCGATTTCCCAAACATTTGTTGGGTTTTTTCCTTTTTTGACATTTTCTGGCACAAGTCTTTTATCTTTTAATGCCAATTCCAATTCTTTAGGCGAATAAGGGACCCGAACAGAATCTAAATCAAAATAATATTTATCTGTTTTGGTTAACCAAATAATTTCTTCATGACGATTTGCAAAATAACGATGTGCAGACATCCCATTTTTATAATACCATATTATTGTATTAACTAAACGCCACTTTGTATAATGTCGACAATAATGTATTATTTCAATAAGATCTCCACTGCGAACATCTTGAAACTGGGTTCCACCAAAAATAATCATATTTCCTTTAGGAGATAATACACGATAGGCCTCATTAAGCCACATTTTTGCCCAATCCATATAGTTTTCATAAGTATCCCAAGATGCCAAATCCAAATTGTATGGAGGATCAATCAAAATAAGATTGATGGAATCATCTGGTAACATTGAAAGGATTTCCAAGCAATCACGATTCAGTAAAATACAATTTGTATAATCAGGAATCACAAAATCAACACTTGATTTATGCTTCATATTATCCTTGTTCATCCTGTTCATAGCCATTAACCCGGAATTATTGTGCGATTTATTGTGAATAGCCATATAAAATGATCCTAAGTTATAGAGATTGAGCGATTAATTGATTAAATAAATCTTTTGCAAGCATTTTGATTGATGTGTTGGCAATATCTAACATCACAGTGCTCATCTCCTGTTCATTCCAACGCATTCCTGCGCCTTGAGTGTAAATACTCGCCGCTTGCAACATGATAACTCTATCTTGGATTTTTACAAAACGATTGGCGCACAGATTTTTGTTCAACGGTAAACCATAATTGGCTGCTGTAAGACGATCTAACCTATTTAAGGTTCCAGAATTATACTGAAGGGTAATTACCCTTCCATCCGGTCTTGTAATTATAACATCTTGAGTCAAAAAATTGGAACCTTCTAAAAAAAGAACGTATGGAAAAAAAGTTTCGTTCAGCATATAGTTGGCTATTTCGGAAATGTTTTTATGAGAACGTTCTATTGCATTGCCTGCCGCCATCAAATCTTGATCATTATGCTTTCCAACCAGTTTGCCTTGTCTTATGTTGTCTATATCTTTACCTTGAAATTTTGCTTCAGAAACAAGAATAATACGCCATTGTCCTTGATCATCTCTAACTTCTATTATTCCCCCATCAGGCTTGATGCTGGAACTGGGCAGATACAATGTTTGCCCCAGTTCGCTATCAATTTTTTGCAGGGATTCATTAATTTCTTTTTTACTGATAGATGTTCTGTACCTGAATACTAAATTAGGATAGCTCTTTTGAAGACTTGTAATGATTTTTTTTGATACTTTACAAACGAGAGAATCATGCTCTTTTGCTTTAATGCCAAAAATACCCACTTCTCCATGAGATTTTTTATGTTGCTTCGTCAGTCTTGCTGACTGTTTCTTCTTTACCATCTTTGTACTCCAAATCAAAATCCACACATGTTCTAACGTAATGTATCACATAAATAGAAAAATTCAATCCCTGTAAATAAAATTTACAATATTCTGCTCAGATAATACATCTTTTTGCAAAAAGTTACCTTTACCTTGAAACAAAATATTTTTAATATCTTACCAGATTTTTTGTATACAAAAACAATATCTAAAATTTATAATTTATGTTGTAATCTTCATCAAGCCCCTGCAAGAAAGAAGGGGCTTGATTATTTATCGTGCTGTAAAATCAATGGAAGAATGCTAATACAGCATTCTTCCACACAATAAGAAATGTTATTTCTCAGAAAATCGCAGGTTTTGCGTCGATCACCTGCAATTGTCTGCGCTTTTCCCCATAATATTCATTGATCTGCGGCTGTGCAGCAATATCCCACACAGAATGAAGATCCATAACCCGGTTGAACGCAATAAAATCAAACGTATCACCGTATTTGTCACGGAATACACCGCGGGAATGTCCGGCCTTGATCGGATAGGTCCGGATTACTTCCACCTGCTGAATTTTAAACAGCGGCTGGGGATTGCCATGACCGAACGGACCGAGCATTTCGTAATACTGATAGAAATGATCATTCAAATCGTTCAACGCAATCGCACCATCATACTGCAAATAATCCACCAAATCGGCAGGCTGTACCGCATTCCGCACATTTTCTTCAAATTCTTTCTGGAATTCCGGAATCTTATCTTTGGGCAAACCAAGTCCAACTGCCATCGGATGTCCGCCGTAACGGGTCAGCAAATGGGAACTCTTGCTCAAAATCTTGATCAGATTCAAACCGCCGACACTCCGGCCGGAACCATGAGCTTCATCCCCGATAATCGTCAACACGATCGCCGGCCGGTTATAATCCCGCGCAAATCGGGATGCTACAATACCAATCACACCCTGATGCCAATCTTCTCCCGCCGCCATGATGGACATGGAGGAATTGAAATTGGGATCCGCTTCCACCTGATGCTTGGCTTCCGAGAAAATTTCCTGTTCTTTGGTCTGCCGCTGCCGGTTGAAATCTTCCAACATATTGGCATAATGATAGGCATCCACGATCTGCGGTGCCATCATCAATTGCAGCGCACTGATCGCATTGCCGAGACGCCCTGCCGCATTCAGTCGGGGTGCCAGCTTGAATGTAATATCAGACGGATGCATCCTGCCGCCGCTCAAGTGGGAAACATCAATCAATGCACGAACGCCGGGGCGGAGCTGCTTCCGCAACATTTCCATCCCGTACTTGACAAGAATACGGTTTTCCCCGAGAATCGGGACAATATCCGCAATCGTACCAAGCGCGACAAAGTCAAGCACGTCCTGGATCTCTGTCGTGTACGCACCTTCATTGTGATCCCGCCCGTATTGCACAAAAGCATGTGCCAGCTTGAATGCAACACCAACGCCGGAAAGATTTCTCAAATCCGCTACACAATCATGCACTTTCGGATTGATCAATGCCATCGCTTCCGGCAGTTCTTCCGCAGGCTCATGATGGTCTGTGATAATCACATCAATCCCGCGGTTCCTGGCTTCCGCTACCGCTTCCGCACTGTTGATCCCGCAGTCAACCGTCACAAGCACTCCGCAGTCGATACCTGCCAAATCCAATGCTTTGTTCAGTGAATCAGGCGTAAAACCGTAACCGTCATCAAATCGATGCGGCAGAAAAGCAGTGACATTCCCGCCATTCTTTTCCAACACCCATGTCATCAATGCGGTCGCAGTAATCCCGTCTGTGTCGTAGTCGCCGTGAATGAGAATATTCTCTTTTGTCCGCACGGCTTTCCAGAGGCGCCGGACAGCCTCTTCCATCCCCGGAAAACGGAACGGGTCAGTCAAATCAGACATCGCAGCGCGAAAATACAAATCCGCATCCTGCGCAGTCACATCCCGGGCAGCCAAATACATCGCCACTGCCTGTGGAATATTTTTTACTCTGACGAGTTCTTCAATTATTTTTTCTTTTCCGTCGGACGAACATTTCCATGTTTTCGTTTCCATTCTACCTTTCTACTATTCTTATTAAACATCATACCTACAATATAACCCCAATATGCAAAACATCAATCCCTAAAACAGAAAAATTTTGTTTTTTTTTTCATTTTTTCACTTGACTAATCAAAAAATTGCTGTATATTAATTCATGTCATAAGAAAATGACACTTTTTTTTAAGTGCCGACTTGGCGGAATTGGCAGACGCGTACGGTTCAGGTCCGTATCACTCACGTGGTGAAGGTTCAAGTCCTTTAGTCGGCACCATTTTTTTACCCTTTTTTCTCCTTTTTCCCTTGAAACTTCCTCCCGTTTATGCTATATTCCATCCTGTTTTAAAACATAGGAGAATCAGCGTATGGAGCCGATTATTTTACTTTTTCCCGCTCATAATGAGGTCATTTCTTTTGCAACTCAGGAACAAATCGATTTCCTGCACGATGAAAAACGCAATGTCCCCCATGAACTTGTACTGGAACCACGCGCGGTCGATTTGACAATCCCGAAAACAGTCGAATTCCGTTGGTCTCCCGCCGGTTCCGATGGCGTTGTGGAAATCGCACCGGATCCATCTTTTTCTTCTTATGAAACATTCCCCGGCACAAAAGGTTGCGCTTCCGTTTACAATCTCCAGCACGGAAAAACGTTTTATTGCCGGGTCAGAATCAATGATCAATATTCCCCTGTATCTTCTTTTTCCGTAAGAAAAGATATGCCCCGTTGGATCTATTTGCCAAATGTGACAAATGTCCGTGACATGGGATTATGGAAAACACAATCCGGCAAACAAATCAAACCGGGAATGTTATTCCGCGGTGCTAAATTGGAAAACTTGACATCGTCAGAAGACAAAGACCTTGTACAACTGGGACTCCAAATTTTCAAAGAACAGTTGGGGATCCGTACTGAATTGGATTTGCGCGGCTTGACGGAAGGAATCAACGCTATCCCCATGCCGGAAGAACATTATTATAAATTCCCTATGTCCGCCTACGCAACCTGGAAAGTCCACGGCGTTTTTACCGACGATCAAAAAGAATATATGCATAAAATTTTTGATTTATTTGCGGATGCGAACACCTATCCGGTCTATTTTCATTGCGCTGGCGGTGGAGACCGAACCGGCACGATTGCATTTCTTCTGGAAGCGATGTTGGGCTTGAGTGATGATGATTTGATTACAGAATATGAACTTTCCAATCTTTCGGTCTCTGGTGAACGCAGTCGTTTTTCGGAAGTCTGGTGTGAATTCATGAAAGAATTGGAAACCTACGCACCGGGAGCCACCCGTCAGGAACAAGTGATAGCCTACTTGAAAAGTTGTGGCATTACGGATGACACGCTGCAAAAAATATCGGACTTGCTGTTGGGACCTGCGGATTGACCGTTGACTTGTCTTATTGTTTTTTCCGGAATTCTTTTGGTGACATGCCATGTTTCCGTTTGAAATAGTTGGAAAAATAATATTGATCGGAAAATGCCAGATACTCTGCGATCTCCTTGATTGACATGGAGGAATACAAAAGCAGAGATCTGGCACTTTTCATTTTCTGTTCCATCAGATAATCGTATGGTGTCATCTTGTAATGACTGCAGAACGACCGGATCAAGTGCGAGCCGGAGAGATGGCGTTTTTCCGCATATTGTTCCAATACGAATTTTTTCTGGATCGATGCATCCAGACATTGTTTCAATTTTTCAATTTCCCGGGGTATCTGGGAGCGCAACCCTGCATACAGTTTTGCTGCATGAGCTGCAAATTGATGAAAGACCACTGCCGCCTCCTGATTAGATTCCGTTGTCGTGCGGTATAAGGCTTTCATGACCTCAAAATATTTCTTCAGTTCCGGGCAATCGGGAATATGATATACTTTCTCCAGATGATACGCTTTCATAAGCAGATTCATCATCACACCGCCGGTCACAAAAAACATTTTCTGCCAGGGATCGTTGGGATCCGGCCAATATACGTGATCGCTCCCCTGGGGCAGAAAGTAAACACTGTCCTTCCGGATATGGAATTCCTGCCTGCCGATCTGCAATGTACCACTGCCGGAAACAACGTATTCTATGGTACAGAATTTATAATCACAACGGGTGATGATAGGCGTTTTTATGTTTGAAGACATATCCCTTGCCAAATAGAGAATAAAAGGAAAATTGTTTTCATAATCAATGAAATATTCATTGGGATCATTAAACGGTACAACGTTTTTATTCATCATCAGCCTCCATATTCCGGAAATAAAATATCACACTTATTTCAATTTTCAAGTCCAAACAACAGCTTTTTATACTGATTTTATCAATTTTGCACATTATGAAGATGGTATATCACATGTAATTCGTTCAAGAAACACAGCAATTTTATTTGAAAGTTGTATTTTTGCGCATTAGATTATAGACGAAACAGAAAGAGCATAATCAGGTGTGAATTGCAAAGAACCGTTTTCATGAATAAAAAAACATTTTTGCAAACTGCATCAAAACAATTTTACACATTGTATATGAGAGGAGAAACGATCATGTGGAAGAAAACACAAATGCTGATGGCTGTTGCCTTATTAGGTTCCCTGTTGCCGCTCCCATTGACCGCACAGAAAAAAGAACCGCTGAAACTGCCTCAACTCAACACGCCGTCAAAACGGTTTTATATGGTTTATCCGGCAGAAGACACCCCTGTCATTGATGGTGTTATAGAAAAGGATTTCTGGGGCAAACTTCCCCGTGCAAAATATTTCACCAATAACACAAAAGAAAATGAAAGCGCGACCCGGCAGACGGCGTTCCGGATCGCTTACGATGAAAAATATCTTTACATCGGCGCAACCATGTTTGAACCGTTCCCCGAACAGTTGAAAGATGGAAAAGATGGAAAAGGGCAGGACAGTCTCAGTTTCATTTTTTCCACAAAATTTGATAAAGACGGCAATTATCAGGATACGCCGTATATCATTCTCCGTTTCAATTACGGCGGAACTTTTACCGCTGTCCGCAACGCACTCCCGGCAAAAAAACTCGTTTCCATTCCCATCACAAAAGACTGGCAGTATGCATACAGTAAAGACGACATGCGCTGGTTCATGGAAGCAAGAATTCCTTTTGCATCACTCGGATTCTCTCCCGAAGATGAATACATTTATTTCAACGCAAAAAGAGAGTTGACCACTGTGAGAGCCAAAGAAAAAGAATGTATGTGGAGTGAAAAACTCAATGATAAACTTGGCGTTCACAGTCTGGCATATCTTACATTTGAGAAAAAACGGGGTAATATGTACTATGATACCGTTCGACTCAATGCCAGTCCCCGATTCCGATTGCACAAAGTTGTACTGCATCCCATCGGCAATAAAAAAGGTGATTACATGACCAATTTCATGCAATTCGGGAAGGATAAAAACTGGAAAGATGTCAAAGCTGCCGCCGATAAAATCGGAAAATTCTTACAGACCAATGAGAAAAAAGGCATCCTTGCATTGATCGTGGATGAACTGGATGAATACCACATGGAATACATCCGCGCAATCGCTAAAGTCTATAAACCAACACCGCCCAGACAACTGAACATCCCGGTAAAAAATGCCGTTATCACTTCCGTCTCTCTTAATGGAGAAAAAGTTCCGTGCAAAAACGGCAAATATCTGCTCCCCATGGAATCCGGCATCAGCACACTGGAAATCACCGCAGAAGCAAAAGGCACCGCCCCGGCATTGCGTATCGCTCTTGCCGGATCCCCTGAAACTGCGGAAACGGTGTTTGCCTTCAATACAAAAGGAGTAAAAGTTCCTCTCACAAAAGCCAATGGTTATATCTGGGCGGGCAAAGAAAAGAAATTGACCTTCCGTCAGAAGTTGGTATGGCACAAAGAATACTGTAATCATCCCTACACATTCATCGGTCCCAATGTAAAAAAATGGGGTGTTTCGCCCGGGGAAACCATGAACTTTATCCACAAGGTTTTCGATGTGAACAGAACCGGCAAGAAAGCCGATTATACC
>JAFVSW010000350.1 GCA_017503545.1 Lentisphaeria bacterium
AATATTCAATTTTCAATCAGCACCGAAAAAACAAATTTCATTTTGTTTTTTCTCGGACTTCTATTGTCCTTACATCCGGTTCCGGAGCTGTCACAGCCTAAAACGGAATAAAAGGGAGCATTAATGCGACCGATTATGCCGGTTTTCGGCTTGACTGCGGACGGGTTCGGATGTACTTCCCATTCGCACTCTTTAGTTCTCATTTTTTCATATTTCCTTTGACATTACCGTTGTTTTCAATGCAAATATAGCACGCATTGGCAAAAAACAAGGGAAAGTTTTGTGATATTTAGAGAATATTTTACCGAATATTGCGCAGGACACGCACACTTACCAATGGAAACAACAGGCGTATCTGGAGATTTCTCGATTGAAAGAGTGTAAAAAACAGTCACAAAAGTCAATCAAATTTGAGGCAATTTCAAAAGTTGCCGAACTTTTGAAATTACCTCTGTAATCAGTTTTTATGCAAAAAAAGCATACGCCGGTAAGCAGCGATTTCCGTAAGTGCTGAATTGACCTGGCGGATCTTCCATTCCAAATGCCATTTATCACAGACATATTCCATGGAGGGCTCCCAACCGAGACGGGAATCCATTTCCACCGCAGGGATGGTATCTTTTGCATTGCTGATTTCTTCCGCCGCAATGGCTTCCAATTTTGTCAGATACTGATCCGCGTCTTCCGCTGTTGCACAATTCAACATGGCAATGTTTGTCTGCCACCATTGTTTGATGTGCATGGTCGTGCGGATGGAATTGCGGATAAAGTGTCCCAACGCTTCCAGACGGCGTGCTTCATCTTTTTTCTTATCATCGGCAAGGGTAATCGCCTTCTCCGCTTCTGCAAGACCTTCATTCCAAAGATCAAGCATTTTTGCAAGAGAACGCAATTCCGCCGGATAACGCAAAAAGCCCGGTGTCTGATTCACATTCTCGTAGGGATGATAGAATGTCTTGATAATCTGATATCCGAAATGGGCGTGAGGTGCCGTCGGGAACTTGATCGCCTTATCCGTCATGGTACGGGAAATATTCGGGTGGAAGATAAAGGGATAAGCGGCACCGACGCGCCAAGGTCCGTACTGATCTTCATTGGAGGCGGTATAAAACCCCATTGCATCGCTCCAGATCTGCCATGCCTTGAGGACATGGGGAGCCGCATTTTTTCCGTAATCGCGGATGGCGATCTTTTCCAGCAGAGCATTATAATCCGGCTCGAATTCTTCCCACGCTGTCCATTTTCCCAAATCCGCGGCGACATTGTTCCAATAGCCGTAGTGATGTGTGGTATAATGGTCAGTCAGCCCCCAATCGAAATAGGCTTTACGCAAAAAAAGATTGCGTTTCAGCAGTTTTTGGGGTGCCGGGACAAGGGGAACACAACCGAAATCCCAAGCGATCCCGGCAGTATTCACGTTACCCTGAATGGAAATGCCGAGCCGATGGGCTTCCGCACATTCACTGGAGAAATAATATCCGGGTTCATCGGCAGAGATGGTGTAATCCATCACCGGCGTGTGGAGATTTTCCAGTTTCCGTTGGGTAAAGATGTCATAAGTAATGGAAATCGCGACATTGTCGGGAAAATGTTTCAGGAAGTTTTTCCGGAGTTCCAGGGACTCATAACCCCAGTTGTATGTGCTGAAATAGACGACCGCATCTTTTTTGGCTTTGTGAATTGCCCGTTCGATCATCTGAATGTATGCCGGATAATCTTCGCAAGGATACCATCCGGGGCTGGGACGGGTATCGGGGATACCATCGACCACGCTGTCTAAATAATGTTTGCCGGTGGTATGCGGGTCTTTGCTGGGAAATTCCAACGATTCCCCGCAAAGCAGCACGCCGGTCAGATTGGGATAACGGCGGAAAACTTCGCCGTAAGCGGCATCAATTTTTTCCTGCGCACCGGGGTCATCGGGGTGAACAAACGTGGGGATATAGTTATGAGAATAGGTTTTGATGCCGAAACGCAAAGCCCGGTTGATCACATCATTATAGTCATAATATCCCAGACAGTTTTCATCGAATCCGCTCATAAAGAACTGGATAGAATTATAACCGGCATGGAGTAACGTGAGCAGTTCCACATCAGTAAACACATCCATTCCGCTGCCGGAATGAACGACACGGGTCTGATAAATCGGGGTACGCTTCTGCAATCCTTTTTTCAGAACGGGCGCTTCTTCCAGATTCATCAAGTCTTCCAGATGGATCGTTGCCCGGAATGCAAGATCATCTTTTGCAACGGTAAGGGATGCGGTGTTTTCTTTGACATCGAGAACGAATCCTTTTTCAAGGGATTCCTCCACGCTGATCCAGAACACCTTTTCGCCCGGCTCTTTTACAAGGCGGAGGGAGACACCCATGGAGGTTTCCATATAATCCCGGAAATCTCTTACCGCGATTCCGCAAATGGAATCCGGATCGGCATTGCACCCGAGAGACCATGTTTCATCAAACAACACCTCATCAGGCATGACCGTGCGGGAAAAATCCCGTCTGTCCGGTTTATGATACGCCCAATGACGCTTTCTGAAATCATAATTTTTTTCGCCCATAAGTCATCTCATTTTTTGCCGAAAAGAGAAATTTCAACGTCATCTGCCGCCAATTCCAGTTCTTCGCTGCCATATTGTGCCGTAGCATCTTTGGCGGCACGGGCAAACCAGATGGAATCGTCAACGCGATCCAATTCCACCAGATCGGGGGCAATGTTCAACATTTGTGAGGTTTCCAATTTTCCGGCATGATCTCCGGGATACAGCCCGTTATGTTTTCCATCGTCATCATGATCCCGGCAAGTGTGGATCTGAATCCAATTGAAGGGATTATTGGCAGCGGAATAGTAATTGCTGAATTTTTCTGTACCCCACCAGCCTTCGCCGGCTTCTTTGTCAAGAAAATCAAAAATGACTTTTCTTGCTGCAAAGCGGAAAGCAAGGTCCGTGGGCATTCCCTGGTGAAATTCTTCGGTCTGATGTGCAATAAAACCGTGAATATTACGGAATCCGACACGGAGAAGACCGCGGAAGATCTCCTGCGCAATGGGAATCAACTTTTCCGAATCCACATGCACAGTACCGTTGCGTTCCGGGGCGGCAACGGCATGAGATGCCGCACCGTAATAAAACGGCGGGAGAATGACGATTTCCGGATGCCGTTTTTCCACACGGGAAATGGCTTCCATACAAGTGAAATAATCGGTTCCGACCGGCAGGTGTTCCGCATGATATTCGATTACCCCCAACGGGAGAACCACCGGATAATTTTTATCAATGGCTTCCCGGATCTGGTACGGCAGCATATTCAGGTATTGCATTTCAGACTCCTCTGGTCAGAATTTACAATTGGTTACTTTCGCAGCCCAGAGTGCAGATTCGATTACCGCATCTTCGGGGGTATGTTCCGGTTTGTATTCCAAATCACGGGCGGCTTTTTCAATACTGAAGCACATGTGTTCAACCATAAAGTACAAGCCGATGTCATAAATCTGACTGCCATATTTTTCCAGCATGGCATCCACGCTCATGTAATTGATATTGACTTTTTTCTTGAATGCAGAAGCGTTCAATGCAAGATAATCATTCAAGGTAAAGGCGTGACTGAGACAGATGTTATAGATCTGACCGATACTGTTCGGATGTGCCATACTCAAATAGAAAGAATTTGCCAAATCTTTCACATGGATCGGCTGGAGCAATGCTTTGCCATCCACCGGAAGATCCAGCGTCTTTTCTGCAATGATGTCCGCAATAAAGTCCGTCCGGCGGCCACCCAGGTTATCCAGAGGGAGCAGTCCGGGACCGGTAATATAGCAGGGACGGATCACCGTTGCCGGGAATCCTTTTTCAAAGTAAAGCTGCATGACCTGATTGTCAACAATACGTTTCTGATCCCACCCGGTACCGGGTGCAAAACCTTTGTAATGCGCAGTTTCATTGCAGGGAATAAAGGGGAGCGGCGTATAACCGCCAGTGGAACTGCAATGGATATAATGCTGAATATGGGTTGCATACTTGTGAATGAGTTCAATGGAACGTTCCGTGGGGACGGTATCGATCACATGAGTGTACGGTGTTTCAAAAATCTGCTTCATGGCAGCTTCATCATGCTTATCGGCATGGATGACATTCAGCCCTTCAATTTCGCTGACATAGGTCTGTTTTTTACCGCGTGTGACAATGGTCAGATCATATTTTTTAGCCGCCAGATTCAATGCAATGTGATGTCCGAGCCAGCCGCTTCCGCCGAATAAAAGTACTTTCATAATTTGTAATCTCCTGTGATTATGATGTTCAAAATTTTATCAATTGAAAAGATATTTGATGTTTTCATCTTCGAATCCATAGAAATCCAGCAGCAATTCGGATGCTGCGAGGACCGCCGGATTGTTATGGGCTGCATGTTGATCGGTACCGAAGGTGAATTTCACTCCGGCTTCCCGCCATTGCGCCAACATAGTCCAATATTTTTTCCGGCAGACTTCCGGCAGACGCAGGGAGTTCAATACGCCAAGATTGATTTCTGCCGCTTTGTCGTATTCCAGCAGAGCATTCATCAATTTGTCGTTGTATTCCTGAGGCACTTCCGCAATGGCACCGTAGTCGATATCTTTCACATCTCTGCTTTGGAACCATCCGCCTGCCGCATGTTCCACGGAATCCCACGGATGTGCCAGAATGGTGACAAGCGGATTTTTCACCATGGCAAGCATTTGATTGAAATAATCTTCCCAGGCATGTTCCCGATCTGCTTTGCTGTAAAGGGGCCAGTGTACCCCGGCAATCACGTATTCAATGCCGAGTTCTTTGATTTCTTCCGCTGTGATCCCGATCTGCGCCGGACTGTTTGCCGGACCATCGACGAAACGCAGACCGTAAACCGGGTCATCGCCTTTCCGTTCGTAATTTCCGGCTGCGATCTGGTCACATTCCCATTTGGAAACAGAACTGACTTCGATCCCGAAATGGAAGGATGCCGGACGTTCCGCGCACAAAAAGTCATTTCTTGCGCCCTGGATGTCGCAAAGATTGTAATGGGTGTGCAAGTGATCGCTGATCCCGAATTCGCTCATACCGCAACTGAGCATTTCTTTCTGAATATCAGCCAGTGTTGCACATGCGGAATCGCAGGAATGTTGGGAATGAATGTGCAGGTTTTGTTTGATTTTCATGGAGGATGTATCCTTTTGTTATTGTTTTATCGTTCTAATATACATGAAAAAGAGTTATTCTTCAATATAATCCGTTAAAGATTGATTATATGATTTTCTCAAACTATTATGATATTTTATCATATCAACCTCATGGGAAATATTATATTTTTTTCTTCAGGACATCACTTGGCGGTACACCGAAATGCTGGGAGAATTGAGAAGAAAAATATTGGGGGGAACTGTAATTGAGCAATCCCGCCACTTCTTTGACGGAATACGTATGCTGGGAAAGAAGTTCCTTTGCTTTTTCCAATTTCTGTTCCAGAAAAAATTCCATCGGCGATTTATTATAACTCCGTTGAAATTTCCGGGTCAGCGTGGCACTGCTGTATCCGGTATAATGACAAAGCTCTAACAACTTCAGATTTCTGGTCAGATTCTGGTTGATATACTGCAATGCTTCCCGTAAATCCGGCGGTTGCGTCAGTATCCCGGTTTGTGCGGACAATTCCAACAACAATTTGTAACATTCCGCATTGGCAGCACGGAAATTTTCCTGTTCCATATTTTTGCTTAAACCAAATAACGTTTCAAAGATGTTCAGAACCGGGGCTGGATTCAATAACGGGATCGCATCGGTTTGATCCAGACGGAGCGTTTTCAGAATGGAATCCAGCAGTATTCCGCTGAGCAGAACGGCAAATTTTTCTGCAAAATTGCTTTCACAACGGATATAATTATCCATCTGCTTCCGAACAAAAAAGATTTCTCCCGGCTTGAGGGTGTAACTCTTGTCATTCTGTTTATAAGAAAACGTTCCGGTACGGGGAAATTCAATGGAGAATTCATGAGAATTTTTCCGTATCGAGCAAGCATTATAATACCATTTATCCGCACGAACCGCCCGGATATACAGCGGGAGCATGGCATCGGGAGGAGCACCGAACCAGGTATAAACGCCGGGGTCGATGAGTTCTTTTTTTCCATAACCATCAATCAACGCTTTTTTGCCTTCATACTGAAAAATATGTTTCATGCGGTTTGCCTTTCCTGCTGGTGATAAAATCTTGCAATATATTGATAAAATAGCATAACTTTTTTTGAAAGCAAATGCTTTTATGTAAAAAATTCCAGATTATATTATTTATGTTGTGGAATTTTCGGATTCCGATTTGTGTTATAGTGATTCAAAATTATAAAAGAGGTAATTTCAAAAGTCCGGCAAAATTTGACTGAAAAAAAATTGTTGATGAGATGAAAATGGTAGTTTTTTGGGTGGCTACCCTGTGGGTAACCGCCAAAAACGCCCCGTTTTCAGATCGCAACAAGAGTTTTCAGACATTTTTGAAGACTTTTGAAATTGCCTCAAAAACTAAACATGGAGACTTTACATGAAAAACTCATTGAAATTTGATTTTTTCGGTAAGAAAACAGGTATTGTGCAGACTTCTATTTTTTGTCTGCTGTGTTTTACCTGTCTGAACGTTACCGGTGCGGAAAGCACAGCGGCTCTGGTAAAAGCCGGCGACAAATTGGTATCCCAGAGAAAATTCAGCGATGCCATCGTAACCTATCACAATGCCCTGAAACAAGGTGAAAATCCTGAAATTTATTACAAACTCGGCACAGCATATTCCCGACTCAAAGAAAGCGGTGCCGCCGCCCATTATTATCGGGAAGCGATCCGGCATGCGAAACTCCCTGCCCGGAAAATTCAGTATTATCAGGATCTTGCCGGCGTGTATCAGAGTACCCGTGATTTTAACGGAATGGAAAATGTATACAAGATGGCGTTTCAGGATCCGGAAATGGCAAATGATAAACTCAAAAAACGCCTGATTGCTTTCCGCAATGCCAGACACCGCACCTGGATTTCCATTTTTATGCAGCAGAAAAGATATGCTTCTGCATTCCGTCTTCTGGAAGCGCAGAAAACACAATTGAATAAAAAACAGTATTATCAGTTCCTCAGCCGGATCCGTCAGGCTGAAGCTCTGAATCTGATCCGGGATAAAAAACAGCAGGAAGCGTTGAAATTGTTGCGCGACACCATCGCAATGGAACCTTCCATGAGTCCGGCGGATAATGCGCTGCTGTATGGCACGTTGATCAACGCATTGATAAAACAGAAAAAGTTCAAGGAAGCACAGGCAGAATTGAATAAATTCTCCGCCGCCGACCGGGAAAAATATTCCGTGGCAGTCATCTTTGCGGATTATTACAGCACGCAGAAACAATATAAAAAAGCAATCGAATGTTTGAACGCAGTCAAAAATGATAAGGATCCCAGAGTGAAACGGAATCGTTATTTCAAAATCTGCGATTATTATTTGCGCCAGAATGACGGCAAAAAAGCATTTGAATATTACCGGAAAGCCAAAGGCGCGGTGAAAGATAAATGGCGTGTCCCGGGGTATGAACACCGGATCAAAGAGTTGCATCCGGAAGCAACATTTTAATGATTATTACAGATCAGAAAGGATATAACATGAAAAAAGTAATCGGAAAAACAAGTTTGTTCCTGCTGTTTATGTTGTGCATGTCGTTATGCGCAGCGCCGCTGAAACTGGATCACACAATGTCCGTTTCTCTGGATATTCCCAATCCCACTCCGGCAGAAAAAACAGCCATTGAAGAATTGAATACATACCTTCAGAGAATTTTCGGCTATTATGCAGAAAAAAGAAACGGTGTGAAACTCGTTCTGCGTTATAATGCTGCTATGGGGGAAGAAGAATTCCGTATCACTGCAAAAGGAAAACAGATCGTTATCGAAGGGGGACGTCCCCGCGGTGTACTGTTCGGTGCATACTATTTTCTTGACCGTAAACTCGGCGTTCACTGGTTCACTCCCTATGATGAATATGTGCCGGAATATGACAGCAAAGAGTTGGAAGAATTCACCTATAACGGCAAACCTGCTATCCGGATCCGTATGGAGTTGATTTATTCGGATAAATATCAAATCCGTTATGCGGCACGCAATTTACTGAACCGTGCAGCAAACAGCATGATCCCGGATGAGAAATACGGGGAAACCCGGGTCTTTTCTCCGCCCCTGAATTGCCACGGGATGCATTATATCATTCCGGCACACAAATACAATCTGCGGAATCACCCGGAATTTTTTGCTTTGATCAATGGAAAACGCGTGAATCCGGAAATCTCAGGCGGTTCAACCGATTACTGTCTGACGAATCCCGGTTTGATTGCGGCAACCGTAAAGGAAGCCCGTGAATATCTCAAAAAAGCACCGGATGCAAAATACATCTCCATTCAGGAAGGTGACGGAACAAGAGGGACCTGCCATTGCAAAACCTGTCAGGATTTGGTAAATAAATGCGGCAAACGGGAATCAGCCCGCTGGATTTACTTTGCCAATGCAGTAGGGAAAGAATTGCATAAAGAATTTCCCAATGTGAAATTCCTGGTCTTTGCCTATACCGCCAGCCGTTTGGCACCTTCCAATATCAAGGCGGAAGAATATGTGGCAGTTCAATTCTGTTCCTGGGGCGCAAGACGCGGTTTGCCCTATGCGCACCCGAAGAACCGGGGTGGCCGGGAAATGCTGAAGCAGATTCAGGATTGGCTGAAGGTTTGTAAAAATGTGTTGATGTGGGATTACACATACACATTCGGCAACCTCTGGTTCCAGCAGCCGGATATGCTGTTGAATATCGACAACATGAAAAGTTTCGCCGAACTGGGCGTGGATGGTGTCTTCTGTGAAGACCATGAACTGCGCAACACAAACGTGCATTACGGTTATCAATTCCGCAACTGGCTCCTTGCCCGGGCAATGTGGAATCCGGATGAATGTAACGGCGAAGAATTGGAACAGATGTTCTGCCGTGAATTCTACGGCAAAAAAGCAGGTAAATATATTGTCGCATACTGGAAACTTCTGCGTGAAACCAATCGCAAACAGGGATTCAGCGAATTCACACCGGGCGGCAGTCTGGGCAAAGCTGATTTTGAACAGCCGGAAACCACAATAAAATCCATGAAAATTATGGAACAGGCGTTGAACGCAGTAAAAACAGATGAACGCATTTACCGCCGTCGGGTCTATGAAGCATTCATCCCCTTGAAGTTCAGAATGATCATGGATTATGCAAAACTGAAAAGCATGGGAGTGATGGGTGATCTGACTCCCAAGGGAATGGTTCAGGAACTCCGCCAGTATATCCGCGGAAAATCAAAAGGATCCGGTACTTGGGCTCGTTACAAAATGATCCACCGGAATCTGAATACACTGGAAGGTACGGCATCAATCAATGCTTCCGCCAGCCGTGTGTACGGTCACGGATATGTTGCAAAAGCCTATGATAAGAGTTTTGATCGCGGTTCCCTCTGGCACTCCGGAACAAGTACAGCATGGTGCCAAATCGACTTCGGAGAAAAAAGACCGATCAACCGGATCACGACGGTGTTCAGCAAATATCCCGAAGTGATCGGTGGTGACTATACTGTGAAAGGCAGTTTTGACGGCAAATCATGGTACACGATGATCCCCCGTCAGAAATTCAAAGCGGATCCCGGAAAACACTGGGTATATACGGATATCCAGCTGCCTGAGCCCATTGAAGCACGTTTTATCCGTACTCATATATACCGCTTGAACACGCTCATTCAGGGGAAAGTCCGTGTTCAGGATGTAATCATGTATGAACAGTTCTACAATCTGCAGGAATTCCCGCAGGAACTTCTTCAAACCCGGAAACAATAAAGGATCTTTGAATCATGAAAAATTATAAATTTACATTGACCGAACTTTTGTTTGTATGTTTTGTTCTGACTTTTTGTACCGTTATGACGGCAGCAACCATTAAACGGTGGAAACCGTCTGCAGCACAGGTCACCTGTGCCGCAAACTTGCAGAAAATGGGCGTGGCAACATTCCAATATTGCAAAGATAACGGAAATTTCCTCCCCGGTACCAGTGTTCTGGAAAGCAACTGGAAAATGAAACTGGTTCCCTATCTGCAGATCAAAAGTCAGAAATGGGATCCGGCGGCATATTCCGTGTTCCGTTGTCCTGCCGATAAAAACATCCCCCCCGTTTATAAGCAGGGCGTCGATGTTTACCGCGGCAAAAACAGTTATATTGCCAACTTCTTTATCATTGATTATGATGTGGAAGATGTCAATGGCGATACCTTTACCGGCGGTCGGAATATGAAAGATCTCTGGGGTCCGGATACCATCATTCTGTATGCGGAAGATCATAATGCAGGGAACACCGTCGGCGCAAACGCATCCGTCAAATGGAACCGCCCCGGGACATATAAGTATTCTGAACGCGACAGCGATGCCAGACATGATCTTGGCAGAAGCAATTATCTGATGCTGGATGGGGCGGTGGAAAGCCGGGATTATGATACAACGAATACGCCGGAAGACCTCTGGATCATCCGGCTCGGGAGAAATTGGGAATTTATGAGATAATATTTTTCAGTCATATTTTTTTAATCAGAGGTAATTTCAAAAGTCCGGCAGGATCTGCCTGAAAAAAGATTGTTTACAACAAGAATTTCAGGGTATTTCTGAGCGGAATTTTGAGGTTGCCTCCTCGGTCATTTAAACCATTATACAGGAGAAAAGATGATGACGTATGAAAGAAAATGCCGGAGTAAGTTTGGTTTCACTTTAATTGAACTGCTGGTTGTGATTGCCATTATTGCTGTACTCGCAGCGATGTTGCTGCCTGCGTTGAGCAAAGCCAAGATGGTGGCTTACAGTGCGCAATGCACCAGTAATCAGAAACAAATGGGATTCCATTTGCAACAGTATGCCAACGATTTCAATGGAAACATGCTTTTGAATTATGGAGCGTATAGTCAGTATGTCGAATGGCTGGTCTATACCGGATATATCAAAATGGACATAAGAAAAGAGGATCTCTGGGGAAAAAAAACCAGACCGCTGTATCGTGGATGTCCTTATTATCGCAACCGGAATCTAGAGGCCGGCGGATCAATCTACAATAACTGGGTTTACAGTATTGGTGCAAAGTGCGATAAAAAATATTACGTCTCTGTCGAGCAAGGTTGTCCATGGAAACAAACCAATGAGAAGAAAAATGCAAAATATCTGCGGGTCGCCAACGTAAAGAAACCTTCTTTATTCCCCTTACTCTCAGAGTGCTCGGATACCAGAAATGGAACTCAACACCCGGAACATTCTTACACAAAAGTGGAAGCGGGATACCGATTTGTGATGGTTCATTCCAAAAAGTCGAATATTTACTCCCTTGGCGGCAGTGTGGAAGCGGTCAAACCGAAACGATTGTTGGACTATTTGGATTATTACGCAACGAAAGTTGCATTAGTTTCCTACAATACGATTGATAATAAAGTCCTGCGCGCCCGTTGATGCTCGTGCAATAAAATAGAAAGTATTTTTGAAATGAATGTATTACCCAATGTATGGGATTACGGTCAATTATTGGCGTTTTCCGGTTTGGATGGTGTAACGGCATACGAAGACGGACTTTGTATGCGTACTGCCCGGAACGAAATCTCTTTTGAGTTGAAGAATATTGATCCGGAAAACAAGGCAATGATCCGATACATCGGATCCCAACCGGAGAAAGTCGAACTTACCGGCGATTATTTCTGTTTCTACGCAAACGGTCATGTCTCCCGTGGCGTTTATTGCGATGCCTGGAATATATTGCTGGAAGGTGATTTCCAACTGACTTCTCTGGAGCCGTATTATGATGTTCAATGCGGGAATGGCAAAACCCTTCTTGCGGTAAAAGGCAGATTGCAGCCGGAATTTCTGATGGAATCCATGGATCACGTTATTGATACCCGCTTGCAGTTTTTGCGTTCCATTCAGCCTTTGGATAACGTTTCCGATGCAACACAGATCACCACAGCAAAAGCATTGTCCCAGATCAAGAGTCAGGTCTATTCGCCGGAAGGTATGATCAAACATTATTGGAGTACGCCGGACCGCTGGCCTCACAAGCAGATGTGGCTGTGGGATTCCGCATTCCATGCCCTCGGAATGCGTCATTATAATCCGGCAATGGCACGGGATTTGATCAGTGCAGTCTTTGATTTGCAGCAGGATAACGGATTCATACCGCTTTGCGGCTGCCCGACATTCTTCTATCCCACACGCACCCAGCCGCCGGTCCTCGGCTTGGCAATGAAACTGGTCAACGAAACCGAAGCGGCTCCGGAATGGATCGCTGAACTGGCACCGAAACTGGCAAAGTTCATCAACTGGCTTATGGCGAACCGGGATACGGATGGTCACGGCTTGCTGGAATGGGCAGTGGAAGTCACCGCCAACTGCCGCAGCGGCGAAAGCGGGATGGATAATTCCCCCCGTTTTGATGATGCAATCCAACTGGATGCCCCGGACTTCAATGCCTATCTTGCATCCGAATGTGAAATCCTTGCCGGATTCCTCCCGGATCAGCAGGATTACTGGATGGGACATCATGACCGGATTTGCCGCTTGATGAATGAACGGCTCTGGTCACCCGAACAGAATTTATATGTGGATTACAATGTGGTGGAAAATCGCCGGACGGATATCCTTTCCAGTGCCGGATTCCTCCCCCTGCTCTGCGGCGCACCCAGTCAGGAACAGGCAGAAAAGATGGCAGCTCATCTGACGGATCCGACAACATTCGGAACGCCGCTGCGTGTTCCCTCCATTGCGGCAAGAAATACCGAAGCCTACAAAAAAGATATGTGGCGCGGTCCGGTTTGGACGAATATCAATTATATGATCGCCCTCGGCTTGGAACGGTACGGATTCCACGATCTTGCAAAATCAATCGTACAGGATACCCTCCGGGAACAGGAAAAGTGGTATTTGGAATGTGGTACATTCTTTGAGTTTTATGATGACCGCAAAGAAGATGCCCCCAGAGATCTGGAACGGAAAGGCAAAATGCCGGCAGGTCAATTTCACCCGTTGATGATGCCCTTCCATGATTACGGGTGGTCCGGCACATTGTATTTGGAAATGGTCAATCGTCAGGAATGGCGTTAAAAATTTTAACTATACTGAGGAGTTTAATATTATGTCAGAAGTCAAAAAAGTCGGTGTTGCAGTAATCGCATGTGGTGCCCGTTCCAGAGGTGTTGTATATAACCTGTTGCGGGATTCCAAGCGCGGAATTGAAATCCTTGCAGCCTATGACCCCCACAGCGGTATTATGGATGAAGCGGAACGTGTCTGGGAAGTGGATAAAGAAAAATATCACAGATGTTCCAGCTATATGGAAGCCATCAACACCCCCGGCGTGGAATGGGTGATGGTCTTCTCTCCCAATGCGTTCCATAAAGAACATATTCTTGCCGCTTTCCATGCGGGCAAACACGTATTCACGGAAAAACCCCTTGCCACCTCCATTGAAGATTGTCAGGAAATCTTTGATGCGCATCAGAAATTGCCGCATCTGCATTTTGCAACCGGTTTCGTACTC
>JAFVSW010000049.1 GCA_017503545.1 Lentisphaeria bacterium
GCTATGGCGTGGGGGAATTACCACCCGCTGCGCCGTGCTGTGACTCTGATCGCCGCACATAAACTTACCGGAGAAGAAAAATATCTGACGGGTGCATATCTTGCCAACGACTTTCACAACGGAGCAAATCCGCTGGGCAGAAGTATGACTTCCGGACTTGGCAAAATTTATCCGGCAGCATTCCTTGATCTGGTAAGTTACGCTGACAATATCGGCGAATTTGTGCCGGGGATCACGCCTTACGGCAACACATTCGGCATTGACCGCAATGCGGTAAAGATGGTTTACGGAAAAAATGCTGATAAACTGCCGATTTTCCGGAGATGTGTGAATCTGGAATTTTTAAGCGTACCGTCAAGCGAGTATTCCGTCTGGGAAACAATCGCTCCGGCAGCAGTAACCACCGGTTACCTTCTGGAAAAAACAACGCTGCCGTCAACTGAATTGAAGAACAGAAAACCGACAGGCGATTTCCGGGAACTCCCCGGCTACCGGGCATTGCCATGAGGGGAATATGAAACACAAAACCATTGAAATATTTTTATTTATTGATGCATTGGGCTGGAAGATCGTCAATGATCATCATTTTATGGAAGAGCTGTTTCCTCATCGGAAACGGGTCTCAATGCAGTTCGGGTATTCCAGCAGTGCGATCCCGACGATTCTTTCCGGGAAAACCCCATCAGAACACGGGCATCTGGGATTATTCCGCTTTGCTCCGGAAAGATCCCCCTTCAAACTGTTGTCCCGTTTTGCATGGCTTTTCCAGCCTGCGAGTTTCTGGAACCGCGGGCGTGTGAGGCATCATTTATCCAAACTGCTGAAAAAAATTTACGGTTTCACCGGATATTTTCAGCTTTACCGGATGCCGATTTGGAAATTGCAATATACAGACTACTGCGAAAAGCAAAATCTTTTCGTTGCAGGTGGAATGGGAGAAATCGAAAATCTGTATGATTTTCTGAGTAAAAAAAGAATCTTTTTTCATATTTCGGACTGGCATTTAAGCGATGAAGAAAATTATTCTGCAGCAGAAAAAGCGATTGATGATGGAAAAAACTTTCTTTTTGTTTACACCGCAAGTCTGGATGGTCTGCTGCATGATAAAGTAAAGGAACCGTCAGAAGTCGGAACAAAACTTTCCGGAATCCGGAAAAATATTGAACATTTGTATAAAAAAGCGGAAGATTCGGCAGAAACTGTTCATTTTACGGTTATTTCGGATCATGGAATGACCCCGCTTTCCGGCGTTGCGGATGTTATGAAAAAAATCGACGAAAGCGGTTTGGTTTTCGGGAAAGATTACGGAGCCTGTTTTGATTCCACAATGGCAAGGTTTTATTATCTGAAAGAGGGATCGAAACCGGAGATTGAACGGCGGATGAAATCATTTCCCGGTCATTTTTTAAGCAGGGAAGAAGAACTGAAATACGGGATTTACCGATCTGACCGGGCATTTGGCGATGCCATTTTTCTGCTGGATGCCGGGATCCAGATCGTCCCATCAGATATGGGAGAAAAGCCATTGAACGGGATGCACGGTTTCTCACCGGAAGACGAACATTCCTTTGCGGCAATTCTTTCCAATAAACCGATTCCGGAAACGATTGCTGCGGTTTCAGATTATTATCGTTTTATGACAGAAAGGGCAGAAACACTATGAAAATACCATTTTTCAGAAATACTCTAACAAATTACGTTTCTATGTTTGTCCGTCTGGTACAGGGGATTCTTGTCACCCGCTGGCTGATCAGTCACCTCGGGGAAGCCCAGTACGGGTTATGGGTTATGCTGTGGAGTTTTTTCAGTTATGCACTTCTTCTTGACCTCGGGTTCGGGGTTGCGGCACAAAAAGTTACAGCGACAGAATTATATAAACGAGATATTGAAAAATACAATCACACCATTTCCAGTATCTTTTTAAGCCATGTCAGTCTGGCATTGCTGATCCTTCCGTTGACATTTGTCGGAATGTACTATATCCGGGAACTCTTTCATTTGCCTGCGGATGCCACGGATGAATACATCTATTTCTGCCGGGAGGCTTTACTGTTGAGCGGTCTTGCGGCAACGATTGTTTTCCCGCTCGGGGTATTTCCGGAAATTCTTGTGGGGCTTCAGAAACTTTATTTACGCAACTACATTATCATCATATCAAAAATAGTTGAACTTGCGGGAGTCATCTGTATTTTTGCATTGGGCTGGGGGCTGTTCAAACTACTTTTTTTTGTTATGCTGGTCATGGGAACCACCCAGTTGGCAATGCTGATTTCTGTCTGGAAAAGTATTCCCGGTTTCCGGATCCGGTTGGCGTTTGATAAAGATGTCTTCAAAAGTATCTTCCATTTTTCCAGTGCGGTTTATATTATTTCCATCGGGCGGATGGTTTGGGAACGCGGAATGTTTCTTTTGATCAGTATCTTCTGCGGACTTGTCCCGGTCGGGATTTTCCAGCTGGGCAGCCGGATCCCGTTTCTGATTCAGCAGATCGCCCTGCCCTATGTGGAAAATATTTCCCCCATATCGGCATTGCTTCACAGCCGCAAACGCAAAATGCATCTGGCTCAAATCCTGATACGGTCCATACGATGGGTAAACTTTTTTGCGGCGGGAGCAACGGTTATGGTGATGATCTATGCTCCACGTATCATCCTGCTTTTATTTAATGTTGACAATGCGGAAGCGGCATTCATCTGCCGTCTGATGGTGTTGTTTGTTTATTTCCTGCTGGTCTGCCGGATCATTCCTGAAAAATTTCTTACGATGGCGGAAGAGCATAAATTTTTAGCAAAGGTCCAGAGTTTTGAAAGCATCTTTTTTATTGTGATCTCCATTGCCGGGCTTCTGATCACCCCTTATGAGCTGATTGTTGTCGGGGCTATGATTCTGACAAAATTGATCGGAACGGTCGGATTTGTTTTACCGCATCTGATCAAACGATCCGGGATAAAGTTCCGGATTTTTGTATTGTACTCTCTTTTTGAACCGGTACTTCTTGCATTGTCGATCGGTATGATCTGTTACTGGCAATACTATTTTCTGCGTGGGCAGATCCACGAATTTTTCCTGTTGGTGCTGGCGGGGATTTCCGGAATACTCATCTATTTCCCTGCTCTTTATTATATGATGTTTGACCATGCTGAAAAGATCCGGGCGCAAAAGATCATCGGAAAATTCACAGCGAAACTCCGGAGGGCGTAAATCTATGGAAATGCGTTTTGAATATATTGACGGTGTGCTGGTAGCTCATGTGCAAATGTTTCTTGATCAGGTGGGTGCGGAAAACTTCAAATATGTTTTACGGGAACGGATGAAAGAAGGGGAAAAAATCGTTCTGGATCTGGAGAAACTGGTCAATATTGATAATTACGGATTGGATGCACTTTTAGCAATGGCTCAGAAAGCCCTGGAAAATCATTCCGTTATCAAACTGGCAAGAGTAAGTGCAGATATGCAAATCGTGCTGGACATCACCAAAGTTTACCGGGTGTTTGATATTTACCCAACCATCGAA
>JAFVSW010000351.1 GCA_017503545.1 Lentisphaeria bacterium
AATGCCAGTCTTGGACGATGTAGTTCTAATGCCTTATCCCAGGGTTACGCTTCGCTCACCCTGGCTTGTCACGGCGTAATAAAATGAAGACGGAGCTGTCTGACTCTTGCCGCCCTTACAGGGCTTGTTTTCCGGTAAATCCAAGCTTGTTCAGACGTTAAGTTTTTCTTCCATGAATTCGTGAGTACTTCAAATTGAAAATCTATCAACTGCCGGAAATTTCAAGCTCAAAGAAAATCTGATTTTATGGCACAAACCGTCGAAGAGGCAAAAAAAAGAACTGCGGCAAAACCTCAAAAGAGGCAAGCCGCAGTTCTGTGATCCTGTTGCAGAAAACAGTTTGATTTTTAATCCAATGATGTGAACGCTGTTTTTTCTGCGTTGAACCGTTTCATAAATTCAGCATTACAGATAATATTTTTCTGCATGAAAACGGCACTTTTGAATTCTTTGAAATTGGGTGGCAACTGGAATTCAATATGCGTGATCCAGGAATTCGGCATTTTCAAAGTCCCGGTCATGCCGTCTTTCAAATCAAACGCAATCAGGCAGGGGCCGATACCTTTTGCGTCGCCTTTACCGGTTCCATCCAGAATGGTATCGGAAAGGACAAGATATTTATCCGCAGGGGTCAATTTGACCGGTGCCTTCTGCTGTGTGATAAGCCGTGCAGCAGATTGTGCCTGTCTGCTGTATACTCCATCCCAAATCGTAACACCTTTTCTGGTTAGCAAGCGGGAAACGACTGCACTGAAATTGATCTGAACAGGTTTCTGAATGGGTTCGAGCTGTTTTTCCGGCTGGCTGAATGTAAGGAAAAGCAGGGGAGAACCTTTCTTGACAGCGGCATCCATAAAAATCTTTGCGCCGTCAAAATTCAATACATAACGGACACCGGCTCGATCGCCCTTTTTCCAGGTGGTCACGTGTTCCGCCTGCGGTTCAAGTGAACTTAAAGAAATACCGTTGACTCTCATCGAAAGAAAATTGATGGGGGCTCTGCCAAAATTCCATTGCTGACGGGGTGCGGAAAGATGGAATACCGTTTTTGTCTGCCCTTTTTTATTGGGCTTGGACTGAAGCAGATTCAGATTGTAAAAGTTTTTGTCACAAGTTAATTGAGCCTGGGAGTTGAAGGCAAGGTCTCTATCGCCCCATTCACGGTATTTGCCCAGTTTTGCGGTTGGTTCCTGTGCAACAGTGTGGATTGAGAGAACAGCCGCAGCAATAAATGTGATTGTTTTGAAATAAGTCATCTGTTATTCTCCTTTACCAAGAAATTTAATGAAACCGTGAAGATCAAGATCGTGATTATTGTTCATCGTCAATGCGGTTGCGGAATATTCCGGCGTACCGGCGAGTTTATTGGAAATCAGATTCATGATCCAGGATTGATAGGCTTTCGGCGGCTTGACTTTCATATCGGCAAATGAAATATAGAATTCCAGAGTCCAGTCTTTATCCGTACGGATAACTTTATGTTTGAAATTCGGGAACGGCCATTTGTCGTTACGCGGTTTGCCTACCGGCAATTCTTCCTTTTGAGCTTTCCATGTAACACCGCGGGCATCGATCACATATTGGAAATACTGTTCTCTTTTTACACCGGGGGAGAAGAAAAATTCCACATTGCAGTTTTTTCCAGATGGAAGGATCATCGCATTTCGGTTTCCAATTACCCCGGAGAATGCCGTAGATCCCGGTTTTATCCCAGGCAAGGCGGATTTCCGGCGGATTTTTCCGCGGATTTCCGGATCCGGCAGGATCGATCATGGGAATCACTTTCACCTTTTTCCAGAAAGGTTCATCCATTTTACCGTCGATGGTCACTTTTTCGGATGACAGCAGTTGGTGTGCGCCGTAAATGGGGCGGTTATAAGATTGACGGTTGCGCTGGGAAGCAATGGCATCTTTCCAGGGTGTCAGGAAGAATGCAACACGTTTTGCTTCGATGGAACCGGGCTTTACAACCTGCTGTGCCTTCTTCAGATGAGCCTCCATCTTATTCAGATAAGCGATGGGATAAAGCGGCTGTCTATCGTCTTGCGGGAGATGGAATTTTTCATAACATTCATTCAGAAGTTTATGGAATGCACGCAATTCCGGACCGGCTTCTTTCCCGTAGAAGGGGATCCAGTGTTCTTCGATGGCAGCTTTGTAATCGAAATCGGGATTCCACATACCGCGGAAACCGGCATAATTGGCATAATAGTAGAAATATTCCAATCCGCCATACTGATCAAAAAAGAGTTCTGTATTCCCCAAGGTTTTGCCAAAGATTTTGGGAATATCGCAGATATATTGTGGCACTACGGCACGGGCAAATGGATTTTTCGGAACATTGTAAAGCCAGAGAGAAATGACAGGGCGGTTACCCAGTGCTTTGTACCAGCCATTCATGCTTTTCTTCAACGCATCCATTTTTTTCTTGTTGCGGGTATATGCCGGGAGCGCACCGGAACAGAGACGTGCTTCCACGTTATCCGGGAACTGCCAGCGGGGATCCGTGGGGACATGGGTATATTGGGAATAGGGCAGAATAATCAGTTTTTTGCCCGGCAGTTCCTTTTTCATCCGTTTGGCAATATGACCGTAGAAACGAGCATAAATATCGCTGTAGTAAGATTTCCCGCGCTTCAGGTGTTCCGCCTGAATCAATTTTTCTTTGACAACGGTCGGATTATTGATCATATCCGGCAGGGGAACTTCGCTGTCACACTGTCCAATGGGCACAAATTCGGAAGAAAGACATACCCAGCCTTCATTGATTTTTCCGTTGCTGTTGTAGTATTTTTTCAGCGATTCCACAAAGAGATCCGCCAGATCCAGATTGGTAAAGTCAAAATAATTGCCGATATGCTGCGTCGGATTATAATATTGATTCCCATTGGGCGCACGGTAGAAAATCATTTCTTTTTTATCCGGATATGCCTTCAAAATCCGTTCCGGACGGGGATTATGTCCCGCCCAGAATTCCGATGTACGGGCAAGTCGCCAGGATTCAAAGAATCGGACTTCATTAATGGGACCAAGCATTTTTTCCCATCTGGCTCTGCCTTTACCCCACAAACTCCAAATCACATATTCTTCCGTCCGGTTCATAAAGTAGGGTTTATCCGTGTAAGCGACCGGGGAAATTTTCAGATTTGCTGTTTTGGGATGGAGGGAGCCCATTTCTCCGGGAAAATAGAAACGGCATCCGCAGAAACGTTCCAGAAAGTCATACACACCCCACAGAGTGGCTTTCCGCACTCTGCGCGGATTCTTACGGAATTCCGGATCCAGTGAAGAGTCATTCCCTACAATAGCGACACCATCGGGAACGGTTGTAACAATAAAGCCTTCCCGCCCAGCGGTTTCCGGTTTGATTCCGTATTTTACCGTCACAGGGCTTTGTCCCACATAGATCCGGCACGGATATTTCTGCAATGCCGCGATATTGGAATATTCCAATATTTCAGGACGGACACCGAAGCATTTTTCCAGATTATCTGCCAATGTTTTTGCGGCATTGGGAATGATCCAAAAGTATTTGTGCAGTTTTTTCCGTTCGGATGAGGTATCCACCACAATGGCAAACTGTAATTTCCCATCTTTCACCAGGGTGACAGGGGCTTGTTTGGGCGTTGTCAAAAATTTGACCTTGTTCAATGCGGGATTTTCCACATCGTACCCCGGCAAAGCACAAGCGCACAGCAACATACTGAGCAATAAAAATTTTTTCATACAAGTTCCTTTCTGTTTTTGATTGTATTTAATTTTATCTCTGCAGATTCCAAACCATCGCTTTCCGCACGCAGTACCGTTTCCCCTGCAATTCCGGTACTTTGCAGATAAACGACTCCCTGCCCGGAAAAGAGTGTACATTCCGGTGTCGGGAAGGCTTCAAATGAGGTGGGATCTCCACCATCCGCCGCCATCAGTTTCAAGGATTCTCCATGCAGGGAGAATTTTACAAACGGTCTGCCGTCGATGCAGAGATTCCCATCTTTGTCTGTGACGGAAACGGTGACAAAGATCATGTCTTCGCCATCGGCGGCGCAAGTCTTCCGTTGTGTTTCCAGTACCAGTTTTGCGGGAGCGGAAGCCGTTTGTAGAACTTCCTCCGTACAAGCCGTATCTTTCCGGTATCCGACGGCGCGGACCGTACCCGGTTCCCATTTCACATCATGCCAGATAAAGCGGTAACGTTCCGCAAGAATGTTGGAGCCATAGAAAGGCGTGATTTTGCCGAGGGATTTTTCATTGACAAACAATTCCACTTCTTCGCAGTTGGATACAACATGGATATCCAACTCCTGTCCTTCTTTCCAGTTCCAGTGATGCGGGATGATATGGATCATGGGGGCATCCAGTTTCCGCCATTGAGCCTGCATGACATAGAACAGATCTTTCGGCAAGCCCACCAGGTCCACGCAGCCAAAATAACTGCTCCGGGAATCGCCGTATAATTCATAAGGCCAGGGTTCACCGAGATAATCAAATCCGGTCCAGATGAATTGACCGGCAACAAATTCGTATTCATCCTGTCCCAGCATTTCCGCTTCCGGCGTATGAGACCAGGTGGGGATGTCCAGACAGTAGGAGGAACATTGCCAGGCTCCGTCTTCTTTCCGTTTCGGATGTCTGCCGAATACATATTCCTGTGCCGGAAAATAATAGATCCCGCGGGATGACAGGGTGGAAAGTGTTTCCGATGCAAGCACCGGGCAATGCGGAAAACGCCGGTGATATTCCCCGTAGGATTGAGGACGGTAATTCCATGCCGGAATATCGACCTGATCGGCAATTCCTGTCGCGATCGCCATATCACAGGCATCCAACCCGGCGGTCACAGGGCGGCTGGTATCGTGCTGCTGAATAATGGATTTCAGACGTTTTGCAATCAAATCACCGCGCAGTGCAACATCCCGGATCTCCATCAATTCATTGCCGATACTCCAGAGGATCACGCAGGGATGATTCCGGTCACGCCGGACCAGAGTGGAAAGATCTTTTTCGGAATCTTCGTCAAAATGGATATGATAATCATTGGCAACTTTGCCGGTATGCCAGCAGTCGAATGCTTCATCCATCACAAGGAAGCCCAATTCGTCACAAAGATCCAGCAGTTGAGGTGCCGGAGGATTGTGACTGGTCCGGATGGCATTGCACCCCATTTCTTTCAGAATCAATAACTGCCGTTTTGCCGCCGCAACATGGAATGCCGCTCCGATGGGCCCCAGATCATGATGCATACAGACGCCGTTGATTTTGACCCGTTCTCCATTGAGGAGAAAGCCGCGGTCCTTATCAAACCGGATTTCGCGGATACCGTACGGAATCGTTTCGCAATCCGAAAGTTCTCCGCATGTTACAGAGATTTTGACATCATACAGTTTCGGATTTTCCACACTCCAGCGTTCACAGGGAAGAAGGGGTAATTTTTCTTCAAATGCCAAGCCATCCGCCGGAATCTGAACACAAAATTCTTTGCGTTCAAACAAGGCGGATTCCAACACGATCCTGCCGGAAACCGCACTGCCGGTATGGTTTTCTACAAATCCTTTGAGCAGTAACGCATTTTCTTCCGGAAGATATTGCACCTGATTGCTCCAAAGTCCGAAACACACGGCATCCGTCTCGATCCGTCGGACCGGACGGTAGATCCCTGCACCCGGATACCAGCGGGCGGAACAGGGGAGATTTTCCACTGTAATTTCCAAGGTGTTTTCGCCGTCTTTCAGAAACGCCGTTGCATCTACCGGGAATGAGGTATAACCGTAATTGCAGGAACCAGCCAGTTCGCCATTGATGTAAACTTTGGCATGGCTCATCACGCCGTCAAACAGAAGCAGGGTACGCTTGCCCGATGCGGAAGGGCCCGGTATCGTACAATGATATTTGGCTTTTCCCACATGAGGCAACGCACCGGTTCTACCGCTGTGTTCGTGATCGATCGCCTCTCCATTCTGTACAATGTGGGTGATCTGTAAATCGTTGTTCCGGTCAAATGGACCGCTGATTGCCCAGTCGTGCGGGACCGTGACCGGCTGGCACTGAGTTTCTGATTCTTTACAGAAAAACCAATCTTTCAAAAAACTTACGTTACGCATTACTGCTTATCCTATCCTGATTAATCATAAAAATGGTGCATAATTATAAACGTGTGAACCATAGGCAAGACGTTTTTTTCCGGCCCCGGTTTGATTCCAGGGGCAGGTTGTAACGTGGGTGTTGACAATCTGGACACCCCATGCTTCCACATGTCCGTCAACCATCAAAATATTGGCACGTTTTGAGTGGCGGAGCGCAACACGCGCTGTACCTTCCCCGATATCGTAATAACCTTTTTTGTTGTTGTAAGTCGTAGCATCGCTGGTACGGCTGTCCCCAATAAGCAATGTGGCGGATGCCCCTTTTAATCGCCCCTGTTTGACCGGTACGCCAACCACGCGAGCCTGTCCCCATACAGTAGAGGAAACAGCATAATTCACTTTACCGAATAACGGCTGGTTATAACCATAGCCGGATTGATCGCAATTTACTGTTGTCCCGTAGTAGGGTGCAAGCATGGGGCACATGAACGGACTATTAATGGGATATGTCGGCCATCCGGTTGTATTGATAAATTGTTTTTCCGGCGTGATATAGATGCCGATCGCACCATGCCAGGTCGTTTTCGGAGATGTCCAGTTGCTGCTTCCGGCAATCGTCGTGGGGAAACAGCCGTCAAAATCAGCCGTGTAAATAGAAAATGCAGTATTGAGCTGTTTTTCGTTATTGACACAGGAGGCATTTTTTCCTGCGATCTTGACTTTACTTAATGCAGGCAAAAGCATTCCCGCCAGAATTGCAATGATGGCAATGACAACCAACAGTTCGATCAATGTGAATTTTTCAGCCTTTTGTATATACTTCATAGTTCTCCATCCTTTCTATTTTTTTCTGTTTGATAATCGTAAATATTGCATTGAAATACCCGATGCCGGGTTGCCTCATTCCCATGTAAAAGCTGTTCGACTGCCTGATAGCCGATCTTGACAAAATCAAATCTGGAATAAAACCATTTGTGATTGCCATGAAACTCTTTGATGGAATTCCGGTGAAAGAAACCGCAAGGCAGATCCGGATAATTCCGCTGGATCACATCCTGATAACTTCCCAGATTGATAAATACACAATCGCAATTTTCTTTTATCACATATTTCTCAATATTTTTGATGATAGTTGCTTCGTTATCCGTCCGTTCTGTGGCAAACAACGGCGGATTATATCCCGGTAAAATTTTATCACACGCCGCACGGATCGCAACCGGCATGATATTTTCTTCTTCATTCAGATATTCCATCAGGAATGCCGGACGACGGTATCCGGAGTCATATATGTGCCGGACCATTTTATACGCTTCATCTTCCCGGTTCAAAAGAAAATCATTCCAATCCGGCAGTTTGAGATAATCTTTCAAATCATACTTATCATACTTCAGCTGTTCGTGAGTAAGCAACACTTTACAACGGGATGCAACAAGAAACGGAAAGATTTTCATAAACCAGAACCCGTAGACCAGCACCAGTGAATCCTGATTCAGATTGTAAAGGTTTTTCCAGTCGATATCATCAATGTTATTGGTTGGAGATACGGTTAATGTTTCCAATTCACATTGCAGTTTGCAGCAGGCATCCTGTATCCCGTGCAGAAAATGCAGAAGATGATAACTCCCGACCTGTATCGTCTCTGGACATGGCAGCAGCAAGGTGATCTTGCGTTTCGGGATCGCATCGGTCACATAAGTACCATGACCTTTGACACGCCGGACCAGATGTTCTGCTTCCAGCATCGCCAGTGCTTTACGGAGCGTATCCCGGGAAACACCAAGATCGACCGCAAAAATCTCCTCTTTCGGGAGAAGTTTTCCAGGCACAAGCTGTCGCATCAAGATCTTTTTCCTCAGTGCTTCATAAATTCGATTTGTTTTTTTACTCGGCTTCATAAGTCTTGTCACTTTTTTGTGCTTAATAACATACTTGCGATATTCGTAAGTCTTTTATTTTCAACATTAATATAATATTTGGATTATAAAAAGTCAAGAAAAAATATCAAGTTTTTTGAAAAAATTATTACCGTGGATGTAATTTATGGAACCGGGAAATTGACAACGTTTGATGGTAATCAATATAAAGAGGTAATTTCAAAATTTGCCGGACTTTTGAAATTACCTCATTCAATAAATAAAATATTGGAATTTTTGGAAAAAAAGGTACGGGGAGAAACGCTTTTTTGCAAAAAGCGTTTCTCCCCGCATACAGTTTTACAACTGTCCCCGTTTTGTTCTTATCGAAAATCAGGCTTTACAATGTCTCTTGCGGACTTTGGCTGCCGCATTCTTGATCCCTTCGATCATGTCATGAATATTCTGATCGGTCAGGCGGGGATGCATCGGAAGGTTGGTTTCCCGTTTGTAGAAGAATTCCGTTGCGATCGGACACTGATTGGGATCATATCCCATTCTGCGCAGACCGGTAAAGTGGAAGGTGGGCTGATAATGAAGGATCGTCTGGATCCCTTCTTCCTGATACAGAACTTGCATGAATTCATCTCTGGTACCGCCGAGGACTTTTTCATCCGCGCAGATGGTGTAGAGATGGAAGGAGTGATAGCAATCTTCCGGTTCATAAACCGTTTCGATTCCGGCAACATCCTGCAAGCCTGCCGTGATCTTGTGGGCAATTTCACGGCGTTTGTTGATGAGCATATCCAATTTATCCAACTGACAGCATCCGACTGCAGCCTGGATTTCATTCATACGGTAATTGCTGCCCCAATGTCCATTGTGGGGAATTACGTCGAAGTGGGCGGGCATCCAATACTGGATCGGATCGGTTTTTTCCATGGTGGTCTTGTCGCCGAATGACCATTTATTGCCCTGTTCGCCCCAGGAATGATTGTTGCTCATGCAGCGCAAATTCTGAATGCCGTGGCAGAAATCATCGTTATTGGTGGTGATCATACCGCCTTCGCCGCAAGTTGTGATATTTTTCAGAGAGTGGAAAGAGAATGCCCCGATGTCACCGATGGAGCCAGCCATGCGGCCTTTGTAAGAAGATCCGGTGGCGTGTGCGCAGTCTTCCAGAACATAGAGTCCGTGTTTCTTTGCAAGTTCCATGATGGGATCCATATCCACCATCAAACCGGCGTAGTGAACGACATACACTGCTTTTGTTTTGGATGTGATTTTTTCTGCCACTTTCTCCGGGTCGATATTGAATGTACGGGGATCGATATCGGCGAAAACGGGGATACCGCCTTCTTTCAGAATGGCAAGAGAGGTTGCAACGAATGTGTTCGGTGTGACAATGACTTCATCTCCCGGTTTGATGTCGAAAATCTGCGTTGCGACATGCATCCCG
>JAFVSW010000352.1 GCA_017503545.1 Lentisphaeria bacterium
GATACTGTAATCCAACGCCGTATCACTGGGAATGACCGATTTCCATGCAGGGAAATTGCCGTCCGTGGCTTTGCCATACCAAATCACATTGCCGATTTCAAACTGAAAGAGTTTTGTGTTTTCACTCACCCAGGTACGCAGCACTCCCGGAGTTTGAAGTTTTGCCGCAAGCAGCGCAGACGGGAACGGAATATTGAGTTCTGCGTTCAGATCAAGCGTGCAGGGAATATTCAGCAGCTGTTTGCCATCCGTTGTTGTAATGCCCGATTTGGAAAGATTGATGCCTTGCAATACCTTCCGATACTCATTGCGGTTAATGATGGAAGCCGCCTGCGCCAGGTACTCACAGAAATTGGAATCAAGATCAACCGCTTCTGCCTCTGCTGTCGGTTCATCGAATGCAGGAAACTCAATAAAATTCCCTGTCAACTCCAGCGTTTCACTCCGGCTGATCCTGACCAGTTCCTTGAGATCCCGGAACGGCACACAGAAGTCGATTTCGTTTTCGGCAAATGCATCCAACATCACCGAAACGATTTCGACGCCATCCGTAGCCATTGCCATAACTCCATCGGCATCGCCGACAAACCGGATAGAACGGTACAGCTCCACCGGACTTGTCTGACAGACCACCTTGCCCAGCACCCGCAGGGCATCATTAAGACTTTTCTTTTCAACTCTCATTTTTACCTCCATGTTTGGTTTGAGTTTAAAGACAAAGCCCCGCCGATTCCGAAGAGCCGGCAGGGCTGTATTTGATCGTGAGCTTATCTCACGGAGGTAATATATAGGTGAAATCAGACGAAAATCATGACAAGAACCAATCCGAATATTTTCTTTGTAAATCTTGAGTTATTACAAAGGGACCAGGACCTATTTTTTCTGATTGCATAATTCGATAATATATTTTTCTAATTAAATCCATTTTCTTTTCTTAAGTCCCAAAGATGGTATTTAGTTGCATAATGTCAAAGTGGCGTCGCTTTTGAGAAGCCTCGTCATCATAGCAAGTGCATATTACCTCTTTGCCTTTACTATTTGCATAACCAGCCTCAAAATAAACACCGCCTCTAACACCTTTGTTTACAGAGCCGTTATTAAAAATCAACAAAAGTCCACACGGATCTTTTTCTGCATATTTCTGCTGCAAACTGTGAAAAAACATCAAAAAAGTCCCCGACGAGGAATTCCGTACCGGGGAGATGGGGTAAGGCGAAAGTTATGCTTCGGGCTTTTCGGTCCGGTTGATTTTTCCGGTCAGGAACATCACTGCGCCGAGGATGACGGCAAGGACGGTCGTTCCGGCAAGCAGGGCAAAGTCTTCCAATCGCAGGAGAATAAAGTCGAGCAGATAACTTGCGGCAAAATGCCGATGGACCAAAAAAAATCATATTTTTTTGATTTTCGGCTTGATTTACCGGAAAATGAGTGATACTTTATTTTGTGGTAGCACGAGCAACTCAATGCGAAAAACGGTATTTTTTTCACACCTATGATCACATGTAAAGACATTGCGGCACTTGTCGGAGTTTCCCGACAGGCTGTAACGGCTGTTCTCAATAACAGCCGTCCGAACTGTGTTTCCAGGGAAAAGCGTGAGGAAATACTTATGGTCGCAGCAAAGCACCATTACCGTCCTAATCATGCTGCACTTGCCCTGAAAACAGGTAAAAGCAATCTGATCGGTATCGTTATGCCCGCCTGGAACAACCCGTATATCGCTGAACTTTGTATGGGGCTCCAACAAAGTCTTGCTGCCAGAAATTATACACCACTTTTCACCATTGACAATAATTACAATCCGGTTCCCGGAAATCTTGAGCAACTTCTCTCTCTGCATGTCGGCGGGATCATATCAGTTGCGGCATCACTTCTGCCGGATAATATCGACATCCCGGTGGTAAGTTACTATTATGATGACCCGCGTTTTGACAGCGTCTGTCCGAACTTCAAAGAGGATGCCCGCCTTGTGTTTTCCTATCTGCAGGAGTGCGGACACCGGAAAATCGGTTACTTGGGCAGCCTGAACGATCAGCGTATCCCTTACTGGATTTCTGAAGCTGAACGTTGCGGATTGGAGTTCCGGGAATCCTGGCGGATCAATTCCGACGGAGATGACCCGGCTGATGCTTTTGACCGCCTGTTGGAAATGAACCGCGGCAGAGAATTGCCCGGTGCGCTGATCATCCATTATGATGCTCTTGCTCAGCGGCTGATGTCCCGGATCAAGGAGCGCGGTTTCCGTATCCCCGAGGATTTCAGCATCATCGGGCATGACAATATTTCTGCTGACGATTATACATTCCCTGCTCTGACCAGCGTAAGTTCCGGTACTCCGGGCGAGATCGCCGATACGATGGTCGAACTGTTGATAAAACGTATGAACGATTCCGCCCGTCCACGGAAAAAAGTTCTTTTGGATCCTGAATTGATCAAACGCCAAAGTGTTTTGGAAACGGCTCAAAAAAACAACCGAAAGGAGATCAGAAAATGAAACAACAGAGAAAATGTGTCCGTGCAAACAGGAGTTTTTTTACCTTGATTGAACTTCTGGTTGTTATCGCTATTATTGCAATTTTAGCAGCGATGCTGATGCCGGCATTGCAGCAGGCAAGAGAACGCGGCAGAACTGCAAATTGTATGGCTCAGCAGAAAAACATATCGCTGGCAATTGTACAGTATACCGGGGATAACAATGATTTCTTTCCTCCGTTCCTCGGAGCCGCCTGCAGTATCAACGATCCTCAGTCGCTCATGTGGAATCTTGCATTGGTCAGAGGCGGATATGTGAGTTCTCCGAAACTTTATTTTTGTCCGGGAGCGCAAGGTATGATCAGCGGATCTGATCCGAATGGTTTTGACAGCTGCGGAACGGTTACTGATTTTTCTCAGCCTTCCAATTATAAATGGCAGTTTACCACCTACGGCTACAACTTTGTGTACATCGGTTCCGCCCGCGGCAGAACGTCTCATTTCCAGGGTACGAATACCAGCGGAGTCAGCGGTACCTCTGTCGCAACTGATTTCCCCCCTGTCAAAACAGGGGAAGTCCGCAATGCCTCGTCAAAGATCCTGATTGGTGACAGTTACGACGAAACTAACCCCAGGCGTGGAAAATATGTATTCGGTTCCATGTACAGAGTTGACAGCGGTAATCCCTCTGCCCGTCACAGCGGCAGTTGCAACTACGGTTTTGCCGATGGTCATGCGGAAACTGTCGGCGGAGCAAAATTCAGTGAAACAATGATCGGTTCCGGAGATATCCATTCTCATTACTGGAATCCGTTCTCAAGACTGTAATACCGGAAAAACTGTCAGACTGCAGAACAAGGGGCTTTTTTGCCTGTCGAAAAAATCTTCTGTGCGACGGAA
>JAFVSW010000353.1 GCA_017503545.1 Lentisphaeria bacterium
CTAGCGAAACGCCGTCAACGCGGTGGCTGTCATTATGCGAGTTCAAAGGACTTATACCCAGGGTTACGCTTCGCTCACCCTGGGCTTTACTGTACCGTGCCGTTGGCACTGGTTTTAGATTTATCTCTGCATTTACGGACAAATTAGTTTTATGTGCGCCATCGGACTTTTTCAAATCCGTCTTTCAATTTTCTTCTATTTTCTGCTCAGTTCAGGCACAAACCGTCGAAGAACCGTTTTTTTCCCCCCTTCTTCTTCCGGAACGATATCGCTTCCTTTTTTTTGTCGTTCCGTCACAAAATGCTATGTTTTTGCTGATTTTTGCTATTCAAAAAACAGGAAATGTATGCTATTTTAAATCAAATCAAATTCAAAGTGTTTTAATAAAATCATTTTGCAAGAGGCAGAAAAATAACATAATTTAAGGAGTCAAAAAGATGCAAAGACATGCACGAATTCCCCATTCCATTGTTTGGCAGTTTAACACAGAGTCGTTGAAAGGCAAACAATACCTGAAAGATCTTGATTTTATACATGAAAATCTCAAGGTGGATCATATTATCATTTCTGCAGTGGAAGGTGTTCAGCTGGAAAATCTGCAGCAATGTCATGAAGCGATGCGCGAATTAGTGGAACATGCGCACAAGTTGGGATTGCGGATCCTGTTCCGTCAGACGAACGTGGAAGGATTTTTCAATGCGTTGGTAAACAGTCCCGCCGGAGTTCCGCCGGAAATTGATCAGGCGCAAATCTTTTGTCTGGATGATCCTACAAAGGCAGAAGGGATCGTAAATGATTATGAACTCGTTGCCGATGAAAACGGTTACGCGGAACTGACACACCGGGCAAAATGGGCAAGAAATAAATTGCGTGCGCTGCGTAACCGGATTTTGAAAATTTACGCATTCCGGAAAACCGGAGAAGGATTTTATGATCCCGCAACGCTCCGTGAGGTGACAGACTGCGCCCGGATTATCGACAGCCGCACCAATTCCTGCCAGATTGAATTTGATGGAGGGAAAGAACTTGCAGGTTATACTCTGTTTTTTATGATTGTGCAGTATTTCAATTTCTACGAATTTTTTGATGGCGCCCATTTGAAAGCGGAGCTTGATTTGATGGATGCTTATGCCGATGTCCCATTCGATGGCATTTGCATGGATGAACGCGGCTTTCTCAGTTTGAATACATCAGGGATCAATTGCGGTACAGAAGAACCGTTCCGCGGTCGTATCTACAGTGAAGGACAGAGAAAATATTATGCAGAAAATCTCCAGCTGGATTTGCAGCGTTTGCTCTTTGATATGCGTTACGCTCCACAGGGTGACGAAAAAGTCCGGATCAAAGCCATCAATACCTATTTTGACAATCTCCGTGTGGGAACCTTGAAAGCGGAATATGGCGTTGCCAAACATGCAAAAGAACTTTGGGGCGATGATATTTATTTAACCTGTCACAATACCTTCCACAACAATTTGCAAAGCGATGAAATCTGGCATACCGCCTGTGCCTGGTGGGATCTCCCCCGCGATTTCGGGCATACCGATGAAAATATTGAGTTTGCCGTTCGGATGGGGATTATGCTGGCTGCTCCGGAACCCCTTATGTTTGATATGTATTATCCTCATCAGCAGGAGGCTTATTACAATCACATTGTGGAAGGCGCACCCTTCAATTGCCGTCAAATCACTCATTCTTACAACGATGGTGTGTGGGGACAGGATCTTAAAGATAAAACGTTCCTGAAAGAATTGTCCCGTTTGAATGCAGAAGTCAAAAAACTGGATTCTTTCCAGACCGTTGTTCCGAAACTGGATCTTCTGGTCATTTTCGGCTATTCCGCACAATTCAATTGGTATCCGGACTATGACAAGCGGAGTTTGTGGGATATTGACGGATCCCTGTTTATTCAACAGAAAGTCAAAGAAATGTGGAATGCCGGATACCGTTGCGCATTGGTTCCGGATTATGCGATTACGGATGGCAGAATCCAATGCAAAGATGGAAAAATCTCGTTCAATGGCCACGAATTTTCACACTGTCTTTTCCTTTATCCCAAGTATTCCAAAAAAGCCGTGTATGATTTCCTGAACAACGCCGGAGCGTCCGGACTCTCCATTGCCGCAGTCGGCAGAGCGGATATCGATTACAACGGTGAACCGGCGGAATTGACGATTCCCGTTTATCCGGAATATGACAGTTCCATTCTGGAAAAAATGGCTTGTCCGAAACGTGGGATCCCGGAAGGTTGTATTTATTCCGACGGCAGTTTTGCACTTGTCAGCAAAGCGGCACTTCTGGAACACCAGCCGCAACCCGTCGATATGGTCATTGAAGGTGTCCGCTATAAAGGCGTGAATACCGGTATTCTTGCATGGCGTAATGGCTTGCAAGTTGCATCCGATGGCGGTTTTTTGGAAAAGGTTCAATAAACGTTTTGAGATTGATTAAAGATTCGACAAAACAGAATATACTGGAGATTGTTAAAATGAAAAATCTTCTTTTGATCGGTGATTCCATCCGCATGGGGTATGACTCTTACGTGCAGGAAAAACTTGCAGGGAGAATGAATGTGTTTTATCCGGAAGAAAACTGCCGTTTTGCTCAATATACTTTGCGGACACTCAGCGATTGGAAAGGACAGCTGTCCCTCCCGGAAATCCAGGTCGTTCATTGGAATAACGGTTTGTGGGATGTCCTGCATCTCAACACCGGCTCAACCGGATGTGACGGGGAAGCCGCAGGTGAAACGATTGCCCCCGAAAATGTGGTAGCGGGACATCATTATGATAAAGATCCGTTGACACCGCCGGATATGTACCGTTACATGTTGGGCAGAGTGCATACCCGGATCCAACAGCTTTTTCCGAATGCAGAAATCATTTTTGCAACATCGACTCCGGTAATCGAAGAACAGGCAAGCTGGGCATACCGTTCCAATAAAGAAATTGATGAATTTAACCAAATCGCCCGGGAAGTTCTGATTCCCCGCGGTGTCCGCATCAATGAACTGGGGGATTTTGCCCGTCGTAATTGTGAAGATCTGCACCGGGATTGGGTCCATTACAATGAAGAAGGCTGCAGTATACTTGCCGATGAAATCATTCAATATCTGGAAAGTGAGAATCTGATATGAACACCTATCAACCGTTTGATGTCATTCGTACGCAGCTGGAAAAACAGTATGAAAATGTGATCTATTCACAGGAAAACTGTTGGACCGAAGAACAACTCCGTGAAGCATGGGATAATCACAAAAAAGAATGTCCCGGGGAAGACCGGATCCTTTCCCGTTCCTTCCTCATCGCATTGATCCTGAAACATGCACCACTCGGTGTGGAAAAATTCAACCCTTTCCCCGGAAAATTTCAGACTTATAATTTGCTCAACGAAGATATCAATAACGGGTATAAATTGGCAGCAGAAAAAGTCCCCGGGGTGAAGACCTGGGCCGTGGATATGGACCTCGGGATCGGCTGGATGGTGGACCGCAGTCATGTTGCGCCCGACTGGAAACGGCTGTTGGAACTCGGTTTGCCCGGCTTGATCGAACGTGCGAAAAAAGATACTTCTCCCTTGCATAAATCAGTGGTCATGGTATATGAAGCTCTGGCAGAATTATGCCATCGGCTCGCCATCCTCAATGAGAATCCGGTTTATGATGAAATTGCAACACATGCACCCCGGACACTTCATGAAGCATTTGCGCTGGCTTATGTGCTGCATGATACCATTGAATTTTCCGGGGAGGAAGTCCGCACAATGGGGCGTTTTGATGCGCTTTATATTGACTTTTACCGGAAGGATCTTGCAGAGGGCCGTTTGACCCGTGAATCAGCAAAAGAACTGATCAAATATTTCTATGTTGCGTTTTATGCCCGCTATCAGGGAAAACGTTTCGGTAAGAATTTCTGTTTCGGTCCGGACTTCAATGAGCTTTCCTACCTCGGTATGGAAGCGTATTATGAAATGAATACGGTTGACCCGAAACTTTCCGTGTTGGTGCGGGATGATATGCCACAGGATTTTGCGGAATTGTATGCACGCTGTATCCGGGATGGCAGAACGGCGATCGTCTCCCTCAACTACAATGTTGTTGTGGAAGGTTTGATCCGGCACGGACGTACTCCGGAAGATGCGGCGCAATTTGTGCCTATCGGTTGTTACGAGCCGGCAGTGGCTGGCAAGGAAATCTCCTGTTCCGGTTCCACCCACCTTTATCTGCCTGCTACTCTGCTCCACATGATTCGTTCCGGACGTGACTACGGAACATTTACGGATTTCAAAAATGCGTTTCTGGATGAATTGCGTAAAGTCTGCAGCATCATGGCAGAACAGCAGATCCTTTGCGATATGGCATGGAAATATGTCAATCCGGTACCCCTGCTTTCCGGTACCTTCGATTCCTGTATGGAAAAAGGCAGAGATATCTCCGATTCCGGTGCGGTGTATAACACTACCGGCTGTGTCTGCTCTTACTTTGCCGATGCGATTGACTCTCTTGAGGCCGTCCGCTATCTTGTCTATGAACAGAAATTATGCACCCTTGCGGAATTGCGCCAGATTCTGGCGGATAACTGGCAGGGACATGAAAAACTGCGCGCACAGGTCATGAAAAAAGCTCCCAAATGGGGCAACAATGATCCGGAACTCGATTCCCTGGCTGTCGAAGTCGCAACATTTATGTCCAAACTCCTTTTCAACTTGCCCAACGGACGCGGCGGACACTTTTTCCCGTCCATTTACGGTCAAATGGTTGTTGAACGCGGTCAATCCATCGGGGCTTTGCCGTCCGGTCGTCTGGCTGGTACCCCCATGTCAAAAAATATGGATTCCGCCATCGGCATGGACCGGAATGGTATCACAGGCTTGATGAACTCTGTATTGAAGATCGATATGCGCCAGTTCCCCTGCGGAACCTGCCTGGATATTATGCTGCATCCGACGTCCGTCCGGGGAGAGGAAGGACTGCAGATTCTGGTATCTCTGATCCGTTCTTTCATTGCCCGCGGCGGCAGTGGGATCCAGTTCAATATTTTTGATGCTGCGATCCTGCGGGATGCTCAGGTACACCCGGAAAAATATGAAAATCTGCAAGTCCGTGTTTGCGGCTGGAATGTCCGTTTTACCGATCTGACACCCGAAGCACAGGAAACGTTCATACGCGAAGCGGAAGCCGTCGCTTAATGCAGGAGACCAAGTACCGTGAAAGACGCACCTTACATTGATATCAAACGCTTTGCTGTTCATGACGGACCGGGGATACGGACGACGCTTTTTCTGAAAGGCTGTCCGCTCCGCTGTCTCTGGTGTCATAATCCGGAAAGTCGTAACATACAGCCGGAATTGGCGATCCATTATCCCAAATGTACCGGCTGCGGCGAATGTGCCAACATCTGTTCCTGTCACCGGATCGTGAATGGAAATCATGAATTCGACCGGACGGCATGCACCGCCTGCGGAAAATGTGTGGATGCCTGTTTTCCCGGCGCATTGGAACTTTTCGGTAAAAAATTGACCGTGGAAACGGCTGCTGAAAAATTGCTGGAAGATCGGATTTTCTACGGCAATAATGGCGGAATCACGCTCTCCGGCGGCGAACCGCTCCTGCACAGCGGATTTTGTGCGGAACTGCTCAAACAGATGAAAGCAAACGGGATTCATTGTGCAGTGGATACCTGTGGGTGCGTTCCCTGGACTGCTTTTGAAATGGTTCTTCCTTATACTGATATGTTTCTTTACGATTTCAAATGTGCGGATTCCGCAAAACATCGCAAATTGACCGGTGTCCCCAACGAACGTATTCTGGAAAATCTGGAAAAATTGAATTCGACAGGGAAAAATATTGAGATCCGTATGATCATGGTTCCGGAACATAACATGTCGGAAAATGATTTACGTGCGGCGGGAGATTTTCTGGCTCCTCTGGAAAATATTTCTGCGGTCCGTTTATTGGCATATCATTCTCTGGCGCGTTCCAAATTCCTTGCGGTAGGACATCCGGACACGATGCCGGATGTGCCGTCCCCGACGGTGGATGATCTGGAACGCAGTGCAGAAATTCTCCGTTCCCGCGGTCTGAAAAATGTGATCAATTCTCTGACATAATTTCCTGAAATGCAGCCCCCACGCCAGTTTTTACGACACCTTTGTTCTGATTTTCCAGCAAACGGTGATAATACTGAGACCCGATGTTGCGGTCAATGGGGGCGGGAACTCCACAAATTCCCGGGAATTACCTCTATTACAATGATTTTTTCTTTGTCACAAGCAAAGTATCGATGTCGGCAAAAGCGTTTTGCAGATCTTCGCTATGATATCGTTCATACATATTGTAGATAAAATCTGTTATCCCGGCATCGTCCCATTCCTTCAGAATTTTATCTGCACTGGAGTTTTTGTAAGCAGCGTAATTTTCCAACAGATAAATGAAAAACACCATTTCTTTGTCAAGTTCATTCATTTCAATCCCTCCTTATGTAAAGAGAGTTTCTGGGATTGCCGGTGATTTGTTCACTTTCCCACATATCAAAAACGCCAACCGGGCTGAAATCCCACATCGCAAGTCGGGGGGTTCGAAGCATACGATATGTTTCGGATGCAAGAAATTTTCTCAAAGCCTCCTTCTGAGTATATCCGTATTTGTTGCAAATCATACGGACAATCTCTTTATCGTAGTAATCCAGCATCAGGACCATATCATCGTTTAGATTCATTTTCAATTACCTCCTGAAATTGCAAGAATTGCAAGGCAGCTTGCGTCTTGAATGTATATTGATCGTGCAGATTTTGAGGCAGTAAACGCCGCAGAGCTTCTGCAGCAGTATATACTTTTGCGATAAACAAGCGTATCACCGGCATTGTTCTGTCATTTGCCACCGGACCGATAACCATATCCCACTTATGATCATCAATGGTGTTATCCCGATTGGCAACAACAAAATCCAACCATTTTTTATTTGCCTTTTCAAACTTGAGAACTTTTAACTCTGTAAGTTTTGTTTCATCAAATTCATAAACAGAAATTGTCGGCTTACCTGTTCCACGACGATCGGCAGTCAATTCAGCCCAACGTTCTGCCTGCTCAAGGCTGGATGTCAAATAAAAACCGGTACCAAAATCCAACTTCCGATCAGATGCCAGAATCTGGGGATTCTGTATTGCCATATTGCTTCCATGATATAATTTCATATTTCATCCTTCCTCTTGTCATGTTAATGTCAAAACCATTTGACATTTTTTAGTTAAATAGTTCTAAAAATCAACACTTTATCAAAAAATATTGATTTTTCCTTATATTTTTGTTGAAAAAAGGGTAACAAAAGAGTCTCTTAATTGAAGGTTATCCTGTCC
>JAFVSW010000050.1 GCA_017503545.1 Lentisphaeria bacterium
AATGATTTTCCGGATATGTCATTGCCACCACGATGCCGTCCGTTTCTAGCGAAACGCCGTCAACGCGGTGGCTGTCATTATGCGAGTTCAAAGGACTTATACCCAGGGTTACGCTTCGCTCACCCTGGCTTGTCACGGCGTAATAAAATGAAGACGGAGCTTTACTGTACCGTGCCGTTGGCACTGGTTTTAGATTTATCTCTGCATTTACGGACAGATTAGTTTTATGTGTGCCATCGGACTTTTTCAAATCCGTCTTTCAATTTTCTTCTATTTTCTGCTCAGTTCTGGCACAAACCGTCGATGAACCCTTTTTTTTTTCTTGTCGACGGCTTGTAATACCATAATCTGTTTCTATCACAAACCGTCGATAAATTCTTTCTCAGAGTAATTCTTCGTTTTCCACCACACGGGGTGTCTCGTATTTTGCAATACGATCTTTGAGGTGCAAGCGGTCAACAAGGCACCGGACGATGCTCGGGATCGGCAATGTTGTAACGATCGAGAGAATGATGATCGTGTTGAAAAAGCGGGGTTCCAGGATGCCCAGATCTTTCCCAATGGCAGCAGCGGCAAGGGTTGCGGAAAGCTGCGGTACCGTCATCAATCCGGCAATTACGCCTTCGCCTTTGCTGAAACCGGTGATCCGCATGGCGACGAATCCGGAAAAGACTTTCGACAAAATCAAACCGCCGATGGTCAAGCCGACCAATAAGAGATTTCCTTTATCAGAAAATGCAGAGAAATCCGTTTTCATTCCGATGGAGACAAACAGGAATGGGATCAGGAAGCCGTAACCGATACTTTCAAACCGGCGGAATAACATCATATCCTGTTCCCGGACTACACGCGCCAATCCTAATCCGGCAATGAAGGCGCCGACAACCAGGTTGATCCCGAAACATTCTCCGATCAATGCGGTCAGAAGAATCACGAACAACAGCAGCGTAATCAGCATATCTTCTCCCGGCTGGAACACTTTCAGCAGATAACGCCCTGCTTTGTTGACCAGGAAGATTGCTACACCAAGGTAAATCAGAACGATCAGCAGAAATACCGGAGTGAAACTGTTCCCTAACAGAGAACTGTCTACATGATCAAATATAGACAATGTTTCACTTGCAACCATGTGGGAGGTATGACTGGTCTGCCGGAACAACTGCACTGACACCGCAAGCAGGATGATACTGGCAATGTCCGTGATTACTGTGGAGATCAGAACCGCTGCCCCGAATCGTGTTTGGGAAAGTTTCAATTCCCGCATGACGGGGAATACGATCCCGACAGAGTGGGATGCAAAGAGAGACGCATACAGCAGTTTCCCGGACAGATCATTTGGCAGGAAGTAATAATATACAAAATAACCTGCAATGGCAGGCAGCAGAAAAGTCAGAATACTTAATGCGATCACCGGCTGCCGGGCGGCACGGATCAGTTTAAAATCCGCTTCCATCCCCGCCAAAGCCATGAGAAAGACCAGCCCCAATGACCCGAGGGAGTTTACCAGACTGTTGAAATGTTCCGCCGTCGTTGCCGGATTGGAACCCAGAAATTTCAATGCTCTTGAACCGAATCCGACAAGATCAAGACCGGTCGGCCCGATCGCCATTCCGACGACCAGCAGGGAAATGACCATAGGGATACCGAACCGGCGGAAAAGAAAGGGGATCACGCCCATAAAGGCGGTGAATGCGATAAATAGGACCAAAAATGCACTGTCGTTCATTGGCAAGTTCCTTTCTGTTTATTGCTTTTTCATGATGTTGTATAATAGCACGCTGCCCCCGATTTGCAAACGGAAAAACCGGAGTTTGATAAAAAAATATAGATTTTTTCTTTCTTTTCCGGCATTTTTGGCTTGTTTTTTGGCTCATCCCTGCTAATTTAATACAAAATCCCGGAGGTTATTATGAAATACACACTCTTATATTTATTGTTTTTTACCACCTGTTTTCTTGTCAACGCGCAGGAAAAAACAACGTTGATCCTCTTTACTGATTCCGTAAAATGCCCTGCCTGTATCCGGCTGAAAACGCAAGTCCTCAATACCGATGCCGGAAAAAAGGAATTGAAAAAATTTACCTCCGTCATTACGGCTGACCGGAGTAAACCGGCAACCATGACACATCCGTTGGTCAAACAGATCCGGGAACAGATCCCCGGACGGATCCGGCTGCCGAAAGCCGTGATCGTCGGATCTGACGGCAAAATCAACGGGGAGATTTCCGGCTTCATGCCTGCCGGAATTTATTTGAAAGAATTACAATTTTACCGGGATTTGCCGCCGTTATTTCAAGCTGTCATCCGGGGGACAGAAGAGGATGTGCGTAGAATCATGAAAGATCCGGGTGTCTGTTATGTCTCGCCGACCGGGACGACGGCATTGATTTTGGCGATACAGAAAAAGCGGTCTGACGCTTTTCTCTGCACATTGATCCGGTTATCCGATAAAAACAAGATATCCCGGCAGGATATGTTTCTCCGGGATGCCTTGTTTTATGCCGTCGAAAATGATCGTCAAACGATCATACCGCTTTTGCGGACGGCTGTTGCGGGTCAGTAATTTTTGTCCTTACTTTTCCGACGCATCTTCTTCTGCTGTTGCCGTATCGACCGGGTATTCCTGCGTGGGCAAAACATCCGCCGTCGCCGGAATGGGGGTATTATCCGCATTCTTGTGATGTTCATTGCGGATATGGGTATAATTGATATTGATTGACCGGGTACGTTCTGCAATGTTCACAAAGTGATGGGAGATTTTGGTCACTTCCGCCAGCATTTCAATAAAGATCACCCCGGTAACCGCATTGCATTGTCCCTGATTGAGACGGGCGATATGATTTGCTTCAAATTCTTCCGCCAGCTGATGGATTTTTTCTTCGGCATCAATGGCTGCCTGCGCTTCTTCCGGCGCATATTGTTCCAGAGATGTGATCGTATTTTTCGCCTGCTCTTTCAACAGAACGTACAATTCGTTCAATTCTTCCTTCCCGATTTCAGAAATCTGCTGTTCCGCTTCACTTAAACGGGTGGTCAGTGACAAAATGATTTCCGTATGGTCGGCGATTCGTTCCGCATCATTGGTGCAGTGCATCAACAGCGGTACAATATCCGCTTGATGTTTGGAAAGACTCCGGCGTGTGATCTTTACCAGATAATCCGTGATTTCCAATTGATAACGGTCAATGCGTTTTTCCCGTTTCGCCAGCAGTTCATAACTTTCCGGATCCGTATTGCACGGAATAAAGTTGCGCTGGATGGAACGGTCCACCATCTTCCAGGATTTTTTCAACATTTTACGAATGGCAAATACACTCTGAGACAATGCCAATGCCGGTGTGTTCAGCAAGTGGGGTTCCAGATATTGATATTTCACTTTCTTGTCGTGGATCGGGATCAAACGTTCACAAATCCGTGCAAGCAGCGGAATGAACGGGAGCAAAAGCAAGGTCGCACATACGTTGAACACGGTATGGGCATTGGCGACAAGTCGGGGTACGTTGGACATGCCTTCCGTGCCCAGTGTGCCGTCCGTCATCAAATTGACCAATGCAAAAAATACCGGAATACCGGAATCGCCCCACGGAATCCAGAATGTAATGATCAGCACAACTGCCCCGATCACGTTGAACAGAGAGTGCGCCAACGCTGTTTGTTTCGCAATCCGGTTCGCCGCCATCGCCGCCAATTGCGCTGTGATCGTGGTTCCGATATTGGACCCGACAACCAATGCCACACCCGTGTAAAGATCAAGAAGCCCGCTTGTTGCCAATACGATCACAATCCCTGTGACCGCGGAAGAACTCTGCACCACTACCGTCGCAATCAAGCCGACAAGAATTGCACCGAGCATGGCTCCGAACGGAATCACTCCATTGACCGGCGCACATTCAAAGGTTTTGAAAAATTCAACAAAGGAGGGGAAAGAGGAGATGGATTTCAATTCCGTTCCCATTACTGTCAAACCGAAAAACAGGAGACCGAACCCGAGTACGGCTTCCCCCCAGCCGCGCAGTTTCTGCCATTTGATAAAGGTCATGATCAAGCCGATCACAATCGAAGGCATTGCCACCGCCGCAATGTTCAAAGAAACAATCTGTGCCGTGATCGTGGTCCCGATATTCGCACCGAAGATGATCCCGATGGATTGCACCAGATTCAACAATCCAGCGTTTACAAAACCGATCACCATCACCGTACTGGCACTGGAGGACTGAATGACAGCCGTCACTACTGCCCCCGCGATGATTGCAACAAAACGGTTCCGGCTGAAAAGATAAAGCACTGTGCGCATCTTTTCTCCTGCCGCTTTCTGCAAACCGTTGCTCATGAATTCCATACCAAGTACGAATAAGGCAAGTCCGCCAAGTACGTTCAGAATCAGAGAGACCGGATCCAGTCCCAAAATCGTCAGCGGAATCGAACGCAGTTTCTGATCCGGAATTTCCACATTTACACGATAACTTCCCGTTTTTTTGCCTAATGTGACTGCGGTCTTTGCTTCCCCTTTGGCATCCGTCAATACTTTTTCCGTACCCAATTTCAAGTTGGCGGAGGTGAAATAGACCGGTACGCCGGAACGGGGGCTGCCATCCGCTTTTGCCAGACGGATCCCGATTTCTTTTGCCAGTTTTTTGCCTGCCTGACCTTCCCGGTCGCTTGCATTACCCAGAACTTTTACGCCGGAAATAAAACGCAAACGCAATGCTTTCTCTGCTTTGCCTTCCGGATAAACTGTCAAATATTGATCGCCCACTTTTTTCCCGGCTTTGAGCTTTACTGATGCCAAACCATCACCACGGGTGATCACTTCAGATGGCGTGATTTGCAAGTCGGAACCTTTTTCTGCACGGAAAATGAGTTTGACACCGGCTGCCGGGACAACTTTCCCGGATGTTGAATTCTTTTCTCTGCCGTACGCATGAACCAGAAGATCAGATGCAAATTCTTCGCCGGGCGCAGCACATTGTTCTGCTCCGGAAAATACCTTGAGCTGTTGCGGTTCAACGGGTGTTTGATCTCCGCAGGCACAAAGGAATAAGGTGAGGACGGGGACCGCAAGTAACGCGGCAGTTTTAGAAATGACACGGCGCAACATAATTTTTCCTTCTTTGAATTATCGTTGTGAGGGTTCATTAATATACACCTTATTTAAGGTTTTTGCAAATAAAAAAACGGTTCGCCGATGTTTTATTATCGAGGTAATTTCAAAAGTCCAACGAATTTTGACCGAAATAAGCCCCTCAAGCCAGGCGGGGGGTGACAAGAGTCCGATGGCGCAAATAAAAAGTCCCAATATCATTAAAAACATTGGATTATCGCCCCCAATCCGGGCGGGGAGTGACAAGAGTCCAATGGTGCAAATAAAAAGTCCCAATATCATTAAAAACATTGGATTATCGCCCCCAATCCGGGCGGGGGTGACAAGAGTCCGATGGTGCAAATAAAAAGTCCTAATGTCATTAAAAACATTGGATTATCGTAAAACAAGTCCTGAAAGGACGGCAAGAGTCAGACAGCCCAGGGTGGAGCGCAGCGTAACCCTGGGATTAACGCCTCGAACCACATTCTCCTATGACCGCCACCGCGTTGACGGCGTTTCGATAGAAACGGGCGGCATCGTGGTGGCAATGACATTCCCGGAACATCATTGCATTGGCGAATATGTCATTCCGTGCCGGAACGCCATATCCGTCAATGCCGGTCTTGGTCAATGTCGTTCGACGTCTTATCCCC
>JAFVSW010000051.1 GCA_017503545.1 Lentisphaeria bacterium
GGGAATGACTGCGTAAAATGTAAGTATAGAACATTCGATTTCTCCAATCCTCTGCCGTTAGCCCTCCGTCGCTCTGCGAGCTCTGGAGGGCATCCTTCGCCGTCGCTTCGCTCCTTTTTTGCTTTGCAAAAAAATCTACGAATGGCAAGACTGGCTTGCCATCTCAAATAAAACTTGCGGAGGGAAAATCGTCATAGCCCGGCTTCGGGGTGCTTCGCACCTCTTCCGGCTTCGTTGAACTACGCCGTGACAAGCCGCCGTGGCAGGCTTCACTTTGGCTTCGCCAATTTCCGCTCCGGTCTGCGCCAATGGCTTGCCCGGGCGTAAAAAAGGCAACCAAATTTCTTTGGTTGCCTTTGTGAAGCCTGGTGGAGTCGGCGGGAATTGAACCCGCGTCCTGTGATGACCTCCTGGCGATGTCTACATGCTTATTCCGCTACTCAACGTTTTATCGTCTCTCCACTTGGCTGGCGGACCGGCGGCTTCGCGACTACTCCAACTGAAATCTCGTGATCAGACCGTTGGTAAGAGTCCTCACACCAGAACGCTGACGACGTTCCTCACTCTTTAGCGTTCGTCAAGAGGGGAACGTGGCTGAACTTAGGCAGCCAATGCGTACTCTTCGTTCGCAGTTATTGTTTTGACCGATGTTTTACGGGGCCAACGGTCATCCCCGGCATGCAATCGACATTCAGCGCATCCAGTCGAAACCGGAGCGACCCCAATGTGATTTTATAGATATTTTTGAATAATATATCATTCATTTACATAAAATCAAGTCATTTTTTCTATTTTTTAACGGGCAAAGGTATTATCCGTTATTTCAAGCGAATATTTTTTGTAATTTGCAATTTTTATGATATATTATGTATCGCAAAAAATCACTGTAACATCATTCAGGAGTAATAAAATCATGATCAAAGCAGTCAGTTATATCATCCCCGTGATGATGAATTTTGTATTCGGAGCAATTTTATTTATTACGGTACAGCGTTTTACAGATGCCGGTGCCAGCAAGCTCATCACCGGGTTGCCGTTGACTGCCTGGGCGTTGATTTACGGGATATTGAATCCGATCATCGGGAAATGTGCCAATGACAAAAATTCTGCGCGTTTTATTGTCGCCTCCGGTTTTCTGACCGTGATCAGTGCCGCCGGATTTCTGTTTATTCCGACATTATTTGCACAATTTATCTGGATGTCTCTTTTAGGGGTGGCATTTGCTCTTTATTGTGTTCCGTTTCAGATTTTTGCAAAGAGTATGGAAAGCGGGGATGCGCCAGGTGCCAATGCGATTTGCAAGACATCAGGGCGTTATACTGCGGCGTGGAGTGCCGGTTTGGCATGCGGTCCGCTGGTTTTTGGATTTCTTAATGCGACGACAGGTTTTATCATTTGTATGGTAATCGGTTTGATGATGTCCTTCACAATCTGGATGGCATCCCGGAAATTGAGTAAGGCTCCTGTGATTGCAGAAACGGGTAACGGGACGGAACACAAGCAGGAAAAAGAAGTCTCTGGTCTTACATTAATCGATTTTGCCTGGGTGGGCTGGATTGTTGGGGGGATTGGTACATTCGGGGTCAATCAGCTCCGTACGCAGCTGCAGCCGTTGGGAGTGGAATGTGGATTTGATGGACGGGCATTGGCGATCATGCTGTTCAGTATCAGCATTGTGCAGAGTATGACAGGATTGGCATTATCTTTTACGGGAACGAAATGGCAATTCAAGAAATTACCGGCGTTATTGATAGGTTTGATCGGGGTTATTACGCTGGCAATTTTCGGGATACGGGAATTTGCGCCGGGTTTTTATGGCACGGCGGCGATTTACGGGATTTATTCCGGGTGTTTCTATTTTTATTTTGTGTATTATTCTTTGTCCCATCCGACAAAGTCCGGGGTATATGCGGGTGTGAATGAGCTGGTTGTCTCGCTGAACAGTATTATTGCGCCGGTGATTGGCGGGGTATTGGCGACGATGAATCAGGTTTATCCGTTCCGGGTCGCCTGTGGTCTGGTGATTTTTGCGACGATACTGCATGTAGTCATGCTGTCAAAAGTCACGGCGAAAAAATAAGTTTATCTTTTCCATAAACCAACCATGTATGGCGATTGCATACCTGGGAGAAGGAGACAGGATACCATGGCAGAAAATCTGGAAAACAAAACCGTTCTTCTGACGGGTGCAGGCGGCGGCATCGGGCGCGCCATTGCGGCGAAACTTGCAAATCAAAAAATGAAGCTCATTCTTTTGGGCGGCAATAACATTGAGAAACTGCAGGGGACGGCGGAAATTGTTTACAAAAACAGTTCGTGTCTGGTTCTGCCGGGTGATTTGACGGATCCGGAATTTCTGACGGAAAGCATGGAAACGATCCGGCGCGAATGTGGATGTATTGATGTTCTGATCAACAATGCGGGAGTTGCGCAAAATACCCGGTTTGAAGATATAACGCTGGAAGAATTCGACCGGATCATGGCGATTAATGTGCGTGTCCCCTTTATGCTGACTCAGAAAGTACTTCCGTTTCTGAAAGAATCGTCTTCTGCCACGATTATCAATATTGCTTCTGTGGTCAGCCATTCCGGTTATCCGATGCAGAGTATTTACAGTGCGTCCAAACATGCTCTGCTCGGAATGACCAAAAGTATAGCGCGTGAATATTACAAAGAAAACATCCGTGTACATGCCATCTGCCCCGGCGGAGTGTATACAGATATGGTCAAAATATCCCGTCCGGATTTGACACCGGACGGCATGATTCTGCCGGAAGATGTAGCAGATCTGGTATATTTCTTTCTTGCCAACCGTACGAATGCAGTTATTGATGAAATTCTGGTCCACCGGGTTTCCAAAGAACCATTCAGCTGATTTTTTTAACTGAGGAGAAAAAGTAATGACGTATGAAGAACGAATGAAATGGTTTCGGGAAGCCCGTTTTGGGATTTATGTACATTTCGGATTATATTCCATACTTGGGCGCGGCGAATGGACCATGTATTCGGAACGGATTCCGGCAGCGGAATATGCCCGGTTGGCAGATCAATTCATGCCGGCACCTGGTTGTGCAAAAGAATGGGTGGAAACGGCAAAAGCAGCGGGAGCGAATTATATGGTTCTGACTACCCGGCATCACGAGGGATTCTGTTTATTTGACAGTCACTACTCTGATTTCACCAGTGTAAAACATGGCTGCAAACGCGATATTGTCCGTGAATATGTGGATGCGGCACGTGCGGCAGGCTTGCGTGTTGGCTTATATTATTCCCTGCTGGATTGGCGTTTTCCCGGTTATTTTGAACCGGAAAAATATCCGGAATCCAAAGAAGCTCTATTAAAACAGGTATTTGGTCAGGTACGGGAACTTATGACCAATTACGGAAAAATCGATCTTCTGGAATATGATGGCGGCTGGGATGCGAAACTCAAGCTGGATAAAAAAGGCTGGGCGGACTTCTGGCAGGCAGAAAAACTCAATGCCATGGTACGGGAATTGCAGCCGGAAATCATAATCAATGACCGTTCCGGAAAGGAAGAAGACATTGAAACGCCGGAACAGGTCGTCCGTGCGGGTAAAAAACAAATGACGGAAAGTTGTATGTGCATAGGGGATTCCTGTGCCTGGGGTTATACGCGTTTCAATCCCAATTGGAAAACATCGGAACAATTATTGCAACATTTGATCCAGGCGGCTCAACTGGATGGCAATTATCTGCTGAATATCGGCCCGGATCCGCAGGGGCATATCCGCAATGAAGAATTGGAACGGCTTCAACAGCTCGGCATTTGGCTTCGCCGGAACGGAGAAGCGGTTTACGGCTCGGAAAGTTGTGCATTGATCGGCGCATCCCAGCCCGGTCTGGTGGATTTGAATTTACAAGGTCCGTGGACGCGGAAAGGAACTACCGGTTATTGGTGTATTTTCCGCTGGCCGGGGAATACAGCGACAGCGGTCATGGTCGGGACTCCGGTCAAACGTGTGACCTTGCTGAGTACGGGTGAGGAGTTTGCTTTTAACTGGAATGAAAAGACAGGACGCTTGAAGATCATCGGTTTGCCGGAATTGGCACCGGACCCGCTGGCATCGGTATTGAAAGTGGAATTTGAACGTATTCCGGAGCGGAAACAGGAAGAAGATCTTTCCAGTTGGCTCACAGGGAATTGATTTTTTATATAAGCTGTTGAGTGGCGTATGAAACAATTGAATATGATAAACATTATCCCTGTTTTTCAGGGGCGGGAAGATTTTGCGGTATCCGAAATACGCCGTCAGGCAAAAGAAATGGGTCAAACGACCTACGCGCTGTCATTGAGTTGTCATCCGCAGGGCGATGTGCCATCTGAACTGATCAAAAAATATTGCTGCAGTTTTACAGCGATCCATGAAGCGTTGAAAGAGGATGCCGTGGAATTGGGAATTCTTGTACAAAGCACAATGGGTCATGGATGGAACGGGAAAGTACCATTGACCAGTGCAAATTGGCAGAATGTGGTGTTTGATGACGGGACACCCGGCGCCAGAATGTGTCCGCTGGATCCCGGCTTCCGGGAATATATCATCAACGGGATTGCCGATCTTGTCCGGTGCAATCCGGCATTTCTTATGATCGACGATGATTACGGGTTACGTGCCAACGAATGTTTCTGTCCGCTGCATATCGCCCGATTCAACGAAATGGCTGGCACCTCATACAGTCGGGAGGAAGTACAGGATATTGTAATGAACCGACCGTCTGACGATCCATTGTCAAAGATCTTTCAGGAACAACGGAAAAGCACAGCAGTTGATTTGGCACTGGCAATCCGGCGCGCAGTGGATAAAGTAAATCCGGAGATTCGTTGCGGCGTTTGCAAGCCCTATTATTCCCATGGATTTGTGAATGAAGTTGCCCACGCATTTGCGGGAAAAACTGCCCCGTTTGTGCGAGTAGACAATTCCGTATACGGGATGAAAAATCCCATTGATATTGCGTTGACCAATGCCCAGCGTACACATCAGGCAAAATATCTGCTGGAAGACATTGACGATGTGATTGCAGAAGCCGATACATTCCCGCAGAATTATTACAGCACCAGTGCGACAGCATTCCATGCACACATTACCAATATTCTGCTGAACGGTTTGAACGGCTGTAAACTCTGGGTCAGTGAATTCGGGAATCCAACCCATTCCTGTACCCAGCAACGGTACGAAAATCAACTCCGCGACAACCGGAAATTTTATCAAACATTATTGGATACGCTGGATGGTGCCGCATGGAAAGGGGTACAAAGCCCATTGTTCCGCCCGATGCGGAACAGTTTGCATCCAACGCGCGGAATATTGGAACTGACACCGCCTGATTTGGCGGCACATTTCTGTGCGCCCTCCGGATATCCGCTGCATTTTGCGACACCGGACAGTGACGGAATCTTTGCCATATCGGGCAAGGTAGCAGAATTTCTTTCCGACAGGGAACTCCGTACAATTCTCGGGAAAAATGTTCTGTTGGATGCGGGTGCGGCAAAATTACTTTCCCGCCGCGGATTTACGGAATTGACCGGTGTTGCCGCAGATGACGGAGATGAAACTTTTTATTGCGGTTACGAACAGCATATGCAAAGCGGGGAACGCTGCGGTATGATGTGGGAAGATGCACTGGCGCATTTGACCCCGTTGAACGATCAGGTAAAAATCATTACCGGCTTGTATAAAGGCGCGGTCCGGGACTTCCAATGTGAAGGCGAATATGTATCTCCTGCATTAACCTGTTACACCAATCCGGCAGGCGGGCGTGTTGCAATATTTGCATGGGATGTCAGTATGCCGTATTATAAAATATTCCGTCCGCAGCATATAATTTGGCTCCGGGAAGCATTGGATTTTCTGAATAATGGGGTACTGGAAATGCAGATTCCTGCGGAACAGCAGATTGTAGTACGTCACGCCGTATTGAATGATGAATCCGAACTGCTCGGCATCATCAATTACGCACAGGATGATCTGGAAGAAACACCGGTCCGTTTGGTACGCACACCGGAAAAAGTGGAAAAACTGTGTTCTGACGGCAGGTGGCAAACAATATCTTTCCGCCGGAAAAATCAGGAAATGCTTCAGCTTGCGGAACCGTTACGTTTTCTGCGTCCGCTGATTCTGCGTTTTTATTTCTGAGACAAACGAGGCAATTTCAAAAAATATAAAATGTAACACTTTTTACATTTTACCCCCCTTTTTTTCAGAATTTTCTGTTGTAAAACCGGAAAACAGTCAGTATATTATTCCCGATAACAAGGATGAAAAATATGGACAAACGCAGCGGAAATCTCAAAACCAATTTTACGGAAATCGCCCGGGAATTGAATATCAGCCGGGGGACCATTTACCGTGTTGTCAATCAATCACCATTGGTTGCGCCGGAGACCCGCAGTCGTGTGATCGAAGCCTTGAACCGGCATGGCTATTATACACACCGTCGCATCCGGCGTTCCCGTATCTGTTTTGATTTCTGCGAATTCCGTTATTTGAAAGAAATGGGAGAATTGCTGATGAAACGGCTGCCGGAAAGCGAATATACCTGTTTCCGTACGGATCACCGCAAAAACCGGGAAACGTTTTTCAATACGGCAGCAACGTGTGATGTAGCAGTATTCTGTTCCATTCCGGAAGATTCCCTGCTGGAAGAAGTACACAAGATCAATCCGGAACTTTTTACGGTGACATTGACAACTGAAAGTTGTGCCGATGTAACGATCACTCCCAATAATAAACTGGGAGGCGAACTGGCGGCAAGACACCTGGCATCTCTGGGGCAGAAAGACATTGCGGTATTTTTATCGGATCTTCACCCGACACGTATGGAACGGTATAAAAGTTTTATCGGAGAAATGCATGTATTGTCTCCCGATAGCCGGATTACTCCCATTTATCATCATGACGGGATCAGTTTTACATATACCTTTGAAGACTATTTCCGTACCTGTGGAAAAATGCCGGATACCATCTTTTTCCCGGCAGGATATTTTGCCCAGATTTTCTGGGATGAATTTGCATCAAAAGGTGCGCCTTACGATCAAATCGGGATCATGAGTTATGACCATCCGGAAGATAACTTTCATCCGTTTGACCGCATTGAATTTCAGCGGCAGCACATTCTGGACTGGGCGGAATATTACATCACCAACCGCCCCATGATGAAGAAACGTTCCCCTGTACATACCAGTGTAGGAGTTACACTGGTCACTGCAGGTTCCATAAAAAAGAAAAAAGGATGACAATGAAAAGATTCACCGGTTTTGAACATGGGCTAGGCATCGGCGGATGGCTTACCAATTACAAACGTTTTCAGGTTTTACCCGAACATTTGCGTCTCCATATCACGGAAGGCGATATGGAACATTTTGCCTCTTATATCACACAGCGGGATGTGAATTACATTGCATCGTTGGGCATGGACCACATCCGGCTCGGGTTCGATCAGATCGTGATCGAAGAAAAACCGGGCGTCTGGCGGGAGGAAACATTGGGGCATATTGACAATTTCATCCGCTGGTGTGAAGAAGCCAACCTTAATATTGTATTGAATCTTCATAAAGCAGTCGGCAATTATTGCGATATGGCGGAAGCTGTCAGCCTGATGGATTCACCGGAATTGCAGGAACGCTTTATTGCACTCTGGGTAATGATGGAACAGCGGTATACTGCCAAACCGGATATTGTTTTTGAATTGCTGAATGAAGTCCTTGTTGTCCCTCCTGAAGCATGGAATGACCTTGCCGACAAAACGATCAAAGCAATCCGGCAGCTCAATCCGGACCGGAAAATAATCGTCGGCTGCCGCTGCTGGAACAATCCGCCGGAATTGCCTACGCTCCGTGTCTGGGAAGATGACCCGGCGGTGATCTACACCTTCCACTGTTATTCCCCTATGGAATTCACCCATCAGCGCGGACTTTTACAGGCTGGACACCTGTATTACAACCGTGATATGCCGTATCCCGGAGATGTGGAACGGTATCTGGATTTTCAGGAAAAAGTGGGAAAAAACCCGGCGCAATACGACGGATTGAAATGTGTGGATAAAGAATATCTCCGGCGGGTACTTGCCCCTGCCGTGGAATTCATCAAACAGCACCCGGACAAAATCCTCTGGTGCGGCGAATTCGGCACAATCCGCCATGCAAAAATTGGAATGGCGGGAAAATTATATGCGGGATCTGATCTCCCTGCTGAAAGAATATGAGATCCCCTATTGTGCGTGGAATTATCTGAGTACTCCCAACGACGGCAACCGGTTCAGTCTGGTCGATGATGACCGCCGGGAGATTCTGAGTGAAGAATTGAAAGAGATCATTGCCGGCAACCGGTAATTTCTGTTTTTCATTGAGCCATTCCTGCGTACATTCCGTACCGTTGCAGCAAGATTGAACCGGTCCGGAAAACGCAGAAACCCCAGGTCATCTTTTTTGGCCTCTTCGACGATTTGTGCCATACAATCAGATCTCCTTTGAGTTTATGGAACAAAACGTCGAAGAGGCAAAAAAAACACGGAAGATACAGCATCTTGCCGCCCTAGATCATAAAGATCGACCTGTAGATTATGCGTATCTTCCGTTACCGTGCTCTTCACAAAAGGTCGTAAACACCATCATGAACTTAAAGTTCGTATAGTTGCAAGGATGACCAGTGAGGCACTTTAATAATATACATCATAGGAGCGTAAAATGCAAACGAAAAAACACAAAATTTTGGTAGAAATTGATGTTGGTGGTTCAAAATCATTTCATGCAGCATTGGATTTTCCGATGTTATTTGAAAAACAAAGAAACTTCTGTATCTGATTTACCAAATTGTGAATTCAAATTGACATTTGCCGGTGTAAAAAGTTTTTTAAATTGGATTTATTCACAGCAAAGTGATTTTTTTGCAAGATATTCCGACGATGAACAAGATGATCTTCCGATAATTTTTATAATGGAAGTGATAGGAATATGTTCAACAAAATTAACAAAATTAATTTATACTTCAGCTCCGGACAGTAAAATTATTGTAGCCAACCCGGAGCCCATTAAATCATTTCGCATCTCTTTGAATATCAAAA
>JAFVSW010000052.1 GCA_017503545.1 Lentisphaeria bacterium
CAGCGAAAAGTTGAAAAATGATATGAAAAAAGAAGGGTTCCGCGGACTGCTCTTTGAAGACACATACCGCCGTTCTTATCCCAAAGGCACCATGCTGGCAAATATCCTTGGTGTTACCAGCATGAGAAAAGATAAATTCGTCCCCCTGATGGGCTTGGAACTCTCCATGAATCAGAAAATGAAATCCGGTGAGTCGTTTATGAAATATGAACGTTCTCTCGACGGAAAACGCATCCCCTACGGGAATATGGAAGGCACCCCGGTCAAAGACGGATACGATGTATACCTGACGATCCGGGAACCGATCCAAGCAATCATGGAAGAAGAAATGGATAAATTGATCGATCGGGTAAAACCGAAAGCCGCATATGCCATCATGATCGATCCATATACCGGCGATATTATGGCTGTTTGCCAGCGTCCGTCTTACAATCCCAATGACCGTACCATTTTGCGGGATAATCCGCAGGCGGCGCGTAACCGGATCGCAGAAGACTGTTTTGAACCCGGATCCGTCATGAAAAGTTTTGTCATCGCCATGGCAATGGATTGGAATATTGTCACACCGAATACGATAATTGACTGTGAAAACGGGGTGTGGTATTATGCCAAAAAACGGCTGGGTGACTCGCATAAAGTGGGGGTAGTCCCGGTATCGGAAGTCATCAAACAGTCCAGTAATATCGGAACGGCAAAAATCTCTCTTATGATGGGGAAAAACCGCCTTGCTGAAGTGTTGCAGCTCTTCGGATTCGGGCAGAGAACAGGGGTCCCGTTCCACCCGGAAACAAAAGGTCAAGTCCGTCATGTCTCTAAATGGGACAGCCTTTCCATAACCCGTTTTTGCATCGGACAGGGGATCAATGTTTCTGTGCTTCAACTTGCCCGGGCTTATTGTATGCTGGCGAACGGCGGGTATCCGATCAAGTTACGTCTTGTCGACCGGATCGACCGGAACGGCATTACAGAAAAATACCCGTATGTCCGTGGCGAATGTGTTTTCCGTAAGGCAGATACCCATCAGAAAATCAAGAATATGCTGATTTCTGTGACCCATCCGGATGGGACAGCAAAACTGGCGCAAATCCCCGGATACAATGTTGCAGGAAAAACCGGAACATCGGAAAAATTTATCAATGGTCAATACCGGAAACAGTATTTTGCTTCCTTCTGTGGATTTGTGCCGGCAAACCGCCCCCGTTTTGTATTACTGGTAACAGTAGATGAACCAAGTATCGGCGGTCATTACGGCGGATCCATTGCTGCCCCGACATTCCGGACCATTGCCCAACGTACCCTGCAATATCTGCGCGAACCGTATGAAGTGCCGCTGGAACAATGGCACGCAGAGATGAAACGCTTGCGGAAAATCGACTATCAGAGACGCCTCAAAGAAGATGAGCGTGTCCGCGCCGTCCGCGCCGCAAGAACAAAACGTCATTGAGTTTGAATAAAATTATTTTATATTTGTGAGGTAATTTCAAAAGTCAGGCAAAATTTGACTGAAAAATAATTGTTGATGAGATGGAAATGGTAGTTTGTTCCGGCGTCGCCATACGGCTATGCCGCGACAAGGCGTGGAAAATAACCATCCACCTTCGCCAAGGCTACGGCGGACAAGCCACAAATGCTCCGTTTTCAGATCGCAACAAGAGTTTTCAGGCATTTTTGAAGACTTTTGAATTTGCCTCTTGGAACACCAATTTATACCGGAGACATTACAACATGCTTCACTATCTCATCGTCAACCTGATCCCCCAGTACAAAGAAACCCCGTTCCGTCTGATTGACTACGTGACATTCCGCGCCGGTGCCGGGTTGATCACCGCCCTCTTCCTGACCATCCTGTTCGGACCTGCCACCGTCCGTTTTCTGAAGCATCTGCGCGCAACTGCCCCGACCCGTCTGGAAGGGTTGATTGATGAAAAACTCATCGACCGTGCAAAAGATTCCACCCCCAGTATGGGAGGACTTCTCATCGTGGCATCCATCGTAACATCCACATTGCTTTGGAGCCGCCTGACCAATCAATTATTGCTGATCTTCCTCGGAACATTGATCGCATTCTGTGCCGTCGGTTTTCTGGATGATTATATGAAAGTGGCAAAACGGAAACGGGACGGTATCCCCGGCAAATTGAAACTGGGGCTGCAATGTCTGATTTCTTTTCTTGCCTTGTTCTTTATTGCCCGTACTCCGGAAATGGGGAAGAATTTCTGGGAATTGACCGTTCCGTTTATCAAAGAACCCATCTGGCTGATGCCGCCTGTTATCGCTTATATCTTTGGTATTCTGGTGGTAACTGGAAGTTCCAATGCAGTGAATCTGACGGATGGAAAAGATGGACTGGCGGTAGGCTGCACAATTTTCTGCGTACTGACTTATGGTGCAATTGCGTATATGACAAGTCATAAAGTTTTTGCGGAACACCTGGATTTGCATTACATTGCAGGGGCATCTGAAATTGTAGTTTTTGCCATGATCATTGCGGGTGCATGTATCGGCTTTCTCTGGTACAATTGTTATCCGGCAAGCATGTTTATGGGCGATACCGGGTCGTTGGCTCTTGGCGGGATCATCGGTTTGATCTCGGTTCTGGTCAATCAGGAATTTCTGCTGATCCTTGTCGGCGGCGTATTCATTATGGAAATCGGCTCTGTCATGATTCAGGTACCGGTATTCAAAATGACCGGAAAACGTGTTTTCAAATGTACGCCGATCCATCATCATTTTGAAAAACTGGGGTGGACAGAAACACAAATTGTGATCCGGTTCTGGATTTTGGCTGGAATCTTTGCCCTTATGGGTCTTGCAACTCTGAAATTGCGATAAATCTGCGGATTTTTTTCAGAAAAACCTTGCTATTCCTCAAAAAGAGTCTATATTGTCAAGGTAATAAAACAACAAGAATGTGAGGATTTTTTATGGAACTTACGGATGGACGCCCCCTTGTATTTTTTGACTTGGAAACGACCGGAACCAATATCCAGACCGACAGAATCGTAGAAATCACGGTCGTCAAAGTAATGCCCGATGGTACACGGGAAGTGAAAACCCGGCGTTTGAATCCGGAAATGCATATCCCGCAGGAAGCATCCGATGTCCACCACATTACTGACGAAGATGTGAAAGATGCTCCCACCTTCCGGCAGATCTCCAAAAACCTTTTCATCTATCTGGAAGGTTGCGATTTGGGCGGGTATAATATCGTAAAATTCGATATTCCCATGCTGATCCGGGAATTCTCCCGTGCAGGTCTTTCTTTCTCCACAGAAGGACGCAGAATTGTGGATGCGTTCGTAATCTATTCCCGTATGGAACCGCGGAATCTTTCCGCCGCGTACCGTTTCTTCTGCGGAAAAACAATGACCAATGCCCACAGTGCAGAAGCCGATACGTTGGCAACCGTGGAAATTTATGAAGGTCAATTGAAAAAGTATGCCGATTGGAAACCGGGCGATTTCCCGGAATCCGTACAGCATTTCCCGCAGACAATGGATGAAATGAACGAATTCTGCAAATCTGCCATGCCGGATGCCATTGATGCAAACGGCAGATTCCGTTGGAGAGAAAATGAAGCGATCGTTGCATTCGGGCGTCATTCCGGCACACCTTTGCGTAAACTGGCAGTGGAAAATCCTGAATTTCTCCGCTGGCTGCTCAAGGCTGACTTCCCGGAAGATGTCAAAAAAATCGCTTCGGATGCCCTTGCCGGTAAATTTCCGGAAAGAAAATAAGAACCGATGGACGAAAAACAGAAAATACAATTTCTCATTGAACTGATCGATGATGAAAATGAACAATCGGCCTCTCTGGCAATGGCGGAATTGCTGAAATCTCCCCGTCAGGATTTGGTAAAATCACATTTATGCGATTTACAGGAAGCAGAAAATATACGTCTGCGCCGCAGGATCCATCAGCTGCAAACGGCTATTTCTTTGCGTACGGTGCGGGAAGAATTGGGAAAAGCCATCCGGAATGATGCCATATCACTGCTCCAGGGGGCGTTCCATCTGCATATGCTCTGGTTCGATACGGATGATACAGAGAAATTGTGGAGTCAGTGGCAGGAACTCTGTGCCGCATTGTTAAAACATTACCCGGGAAATCTTACCGATATTGCAAAATTTATGCAGGAACAGAAATTCCGCCCGGTGCTTCATACAGACACTCTGGCGCCGGAACAGTATTGTATCGGTTGCGCCCTTGAGAAAAACCCGGCGTCCGCATTACTGCTTTCCATCATAGCCCAGGGTGTTACAGCACAAACCGGCGCAGGTCTGCGCATAATCCGTTCCGGATTCAAAATCGGTGTCGCCGATATCCGTGGAGAAATCATGCTCCCGTTAGAGGATTGGCGTGTGATTTCCATGGAGGAAAAACTGGAAAGCGGTATGCCCTGGCATTATGTCAGCGATTCTGCGGCACTGCATACGCTTACGGTGAATTTATTCCAATGTGCAACAGTGGCGGACAGTTTCCGCTACATGTATACACTGGGGACAGTCCTTGCCATATCAGCGGGCAAAGAAAATCTTGATTTCCTGCCCTATCCTTATCACATCAAATAATTGTTCTTACCATGCTTCTGTAGTGTACTGAACAATCAGATTAGCCAAATTGTAAGCACATTGGCGCATCCCGTAGTATTTACCTTCATTCGGGTCGGCATTATACTGATATTTTGCCGTTGCCTTCACTTTACGATTGGAAATCAGCGGCTTGCTTTTACCCGGAATCAAAATGGTAAATTCAGCATCAATTGTGATTTCAAATTCGGATGGACGGTATGTTTCATCCCCATCCACGCTATCCTCACGCACAGAATGGGTCGTTACTTTCAGAATACGGCAGTAAAGAATACAATCCGCTGTTTCCTTTGATTTCAGGGAAAGTGAATTATCAAATTGGAAACGGGCGGCAAGCTGATTGCGCAACACCGGAGTCAATAACGGTTCTTTGGTATCATTCCGGATTTCAGCAATGGCAATGGATTGGATCTGCGGGTGCATCATAGAGCCCATGTGATAACCGCAGGATGTCAGCATCGTTACGGTAAACAGAAAGAATACAGCAATTGCCGGACGGTACAATATGTATTTACAGAAATCAGAATTCATTGGTATTCACTTTCCTTTCAGAAGTATTTTCGATCACGTTCTTTTTCAAATCACGTACAGGAAGAAGCCATTTGCCGTCACTGTTTTCCGGCACGACCATAACAGGTTCCTGTTCCAATGGAATGGTATTGCGCTGGAACGTATGCACAAATTTTTCTTTCCGCAAAGCATCTGCCGGAGGCTGTTTATAATTTTTATTGATCTCTGCCAAAAGCCGTTCCGACTCTTTGGAATCCTCTGTTGCACCATGCTCACGGATCACTTGTGCCAGATACCGTTCCGCCAAATCATTACGCCCCATCCGGTGATAATATTTTCCGATTGCATAAAGACGTTTTGCCTCAAGACGGTTGATTTCTTCCAGGGATTGTTTTGCCCAGGGAACTTCCGGATCTTTTGGGTATTTTTTCAGAAAATCGTTCAATGCGTTTCTGGCGGATTTGCTCCAGATACCATCTCCGTCACCACTGCGGACAAGATAGATATACGTATGGATCAATTCCAAACTGGCGTAACGGGCAGACTTTGTTTCCGGATGCATGGTCAAAATCTCCCGGAACATGGCGATGGCTTTTTCCGGTTTACTCTGTTCCTGATAAATTCTCCCGAGACGCAATTTGGCATCCGGTGCCTGCTTGGCGCAAGACGCATTTTTCAATGCTGCTTCGTAAAATTCAACAGTACGATCCGCCTCTTTGATAAAGGGCAGCCAGGGGACTGCGATATCCCGGTGACCATTGAAAAAGTCATCCGCAATTTCATATTGCCGTTCTACCGCACGCTGAAAATTCACATGGGAAATGTGTTCTTTCAAAAGCCGCTCAATACAATCGAATTCTTTGCCGTAAAGTTTCGCATTACGGAAACAGACGGCAGCGGAAATCAGTGCATTTGCTTTGATCACCTGGGAATCTGCCATCATAACAGCTTTCATATATGTTTCAGCCGCTTTCCGGAATGATTCGTTTTCACGCTGTACGCTTGCTTCCCGGATAAACTGATTTGCCTCCGTATCCGATGCCGCAAGTGACATGACTGATAGGAAGAAAAAACTGCATACTGCAAATAAATTTCTCAAACAAAATTTCATTTTTCCACTGTCCTGTACCTGTTCTGTTATTTCAACGCAATTTTCAAACACAAGCAGGCAATATGCCACCCTTGTATCAACAAAAATAGACGTTTTTATTCCGTAATACAGGTAATTTAGCATCTTTTTTTAAACTTTCCACATTTTTCTTGTTGTTTTTTTTAAAAAAACACGTATAATGTAAGCCGTCAGTGTTTTTTCTGACTTTTTGAGGCAATTTCAAGGGGCGCGTACCATATGAAATTTCCACTTTGATTGAAGCAATATAAACCGGAGAACATTTTGAAAATTTTGCAAGTCATTACGGAACTCGGCGCAGGCGGCGCAGAAAAAGTAATTTCCATCCTCGCGGAAGAATTCGGCAGGAACGGGCATACTGTATCCGTGATCTCGCTCATGGGACCGCCGGAAAATCCGGCAATTCCAAACCGGCTCAAAGCTGCCGGCGTTCGCATTACCTATTTGAATATGAAAAAACGGTCTGTTTCTGCCATAACCCGGCTCCGTGCCGCAATCAAAAATGAAAACCCCGATATCGTTCATTCTCATCTGATTCATCCCAATATCCTTTGCCGTCTGGCATTGATCGGCACAAAAATCCCGTTGATCAATACCATCCATATTTCCGAACGGAGAAAAGGAAAAAAAATCTTTTTCCTGCTGGACCGGCTGACATTCCACCTTGCGGATATGTGTACCGCAGTCTCCAATGCATCCGCAGAATATCATTGCAATATGTGCGGCTTAAAAAAGAATGTCATCCGGACCGTATACAATGGGATCAATCAGGTTCCGGCACCCTCCCCCGCAAGAATCAAGGATTTTCAGGCAACATTCCATACGGAACAATACGCCAAAGTCATCGGCTCCATCGGCAGACTTGATTATCAGAAAGGATATGATCTGCTGATCGAACGGATCAATGCACTTGACAAACGGATCCCACGGGGCGAACGATGGCTGCTCCTGATTCTGGGCGATGGACCGGAAAGAAATACACTGCAAACGTTGATCGATCAACAACATTGGAATAATCTTGATTTCCGGTTGGGCGGTTTTTATCCGGATGCGGCGTCCTTGATGGATTTGTTTGATGTATTCGTCATGCCGTCCAGATACGAAGGCTATGGGCTGGCATTGGCGGAGGCAATGACATTAGGATTACCGGTTGTTTCCTCTGATGCGGATTCGTTGCCGGAATTGTGTGCATTATATCATGGAGCCCATTATCTGGTCGATATGACACAGGACACGGATGGTGAAACGCTGGCAGAAGGTATTTTTACCATGGCAAATGCAGCCCGTACATCCGGTCAGATCCTCCAAAGTCATGAATCCATGGCAGACGAATATTTGACATTGTACCGACAATTACTGGAACGCTCATAGAGGTAATTTCAAAAGTCCGGCAAAATTTGACTGAAAAAGGATTGTTGAAGAGATGGAAATGGTAGTTTGTTCCGGCGTCGCCTTACGGCTATGCCGTGAC
>JAFVSW010000001.1 GCA_017503545.1 Lentisphaeria bacterium
ATCAAAGATGCTTCTGAAATCTACAAAGTGAAAGCTGCGGAAGAAAAAGCCAAAGAAGACGAAGAAAAAGCCAAAGCAAAAGCAGAAGGCGCAGACAAAGCAAAACGCGCTCCCAAAGGCGAAACTGCAAAACGCGCTCCCCGCAAAACCATCCGCAAAAATGCTGACGGCGAAGCCGCTGAAAAAACAGCCGGTAACGAAGAAGCTGCTGCTGAACCCGCTAAAAAACCCGCTCGCAAACGCGCTGTGAAAGAAGTCAAAACTCTTTCCGAAATCAAAAAATCCGACGTCGCAGCGGAATAAGTAGAATTTTACTTTTAAGGAGATAATAAAATGGCTGTAGTAATTACCGCTCAGATGGTAAAAGAACTCCGCGACAAAACCGATGCCGGTATGGGCGATTGCAAAAACGCTCTCGTTCAGACCGAAGGTGATATGCAGGCTGCTATCGATTACCTGCGTAAAGCCGGTATCGCTAAGTCTGAAAACCGTCAGGACCGCGCAACCAAAGAAGGTACAATCTGCACTGCAAGCAATGGCAAAGCAGCTGTCATGGTTGAAATCCTCTGCGAAACTGACTTCGTTGCCAAAAACGAAAAATTCCTCGAATACGCAAAAGAAGCTGCTCAGCGCGTCCTCAACGCCACTTCCGGCGAAGGTGATGTCACTGCTGCTGCTCAGGCTCAGGAAGCGGAAGAACTCGGCGCTCTCTTTGCTAAATTCGGCGAAAAAATGGTTCTCAACCGCGCTTTCCGTATGGAATCCGCAAGCATCGTCGCACCCTATGTCTACAATGGCAAAATCGCTCTTCTGACCGAAATCGAAGGCGATGCTGACGAAGCTCTCCAGAAACAGATCGGTATGCACATCGTGGCTTACAAACCCATGTATGTCCGTTCTTCTGAAGTTCCCGCTGATGTCATCGAAAAAGAAAAACAGATCGGTGCTGCTCAGCTCGCAGAACAGGGTAAACCCGCTGCTATGATCGAAAAGATCATGATCGGCAAAATCCAGAAATGGTATGGCGAAATCTGCTTCGAAAACCAGGCTTGGATGTTTGATGACAAATCCACATTCAAAAAACTCTATCCGAATGTGAACGTTGTCCGTTTCGTCCGCTGGGTTTGCGGCGAATAAGCTGACACAGTCTCAAGACTGAATTCCAAGAGTCTGCCTTAAACGGCAGGCTCTTTTTTTGTTTTTTTCGACGGGTTATGCCGTAATTATGCACAAAAAAAGCCAAAAAAAATACAAAATGTAAAATCATTCTGATTTATATGAAAAAGGAACGCAAAGTTCAATATCCGGAGAAGCTCAACTTTACCGGAAAACAGTTCCAACGGGACGGCTTAAACAGATAACTCCCTCTACATTTTATTACGCCGTAACAAGCCGGGGATGCACTCCCGGGAATAAGTATTGGATCACATCTGTGTATTGATTTTGCGTTTTTTGATAATGTATTTGCTGTCAATGAAGCGGATGCTGTGGGGGCGACATTGCTTGCCGAAGCAGCATTCATGGCAGTTTTTGAAAATTTCAATGCCGTTTGCCCGGTCATTGAATAAAGTCAGTTCAACAGAACAGCAAAAAGGTAAAAAAGGATTTTTCCGTCTGTTATTTTTTACTGCCGCCGGGATAACCGAACACCGTAAAATCTGTCACACCGTGATGATAAAGATTTTTACTGCGTAATACCGTCAGACGGACATATTGCGCCCGGATGCCTTCCGGGAAAATCACAAATTCCACATTGTGATCGACGGTGTTTTCTGAATAATCGATCTTTGTACCGCAGCATTGATGTTCCGCATCATAGAACGTAATTTCAAACCGCACCGGTTCCGGTAATTTTCCGGCGGCATAATCCAGTTCCGGTTCGGTCCAGATCATACGGGCAGAATGTAAATCGAATACTTCCCGCAAATCGACTTCTATATATGGCGCCATATCATCTTCCGCCGGATCCCACCAGGTCGGCGTACAATCATCCACGGCAAAAGAACCGAAATGTTCATGACGGCAACTGGAAAAATCAACCGGTTTACCAACTGTCACCGGGGTCAATCCCAATGAACCGCTGCGGATGGACTGGGGAACGGAAGTCGCATTTACATACGGCTCTCCGTTTGCATCAAATTCCACCCGGTCCGCTCCGATCCGGCGTTCACAATTATGCAAACGGCGGATCAAACAGGAATAAAGCTGCCACGGTTCACCATCCGGACCTTTTATCATACCGCCATGTCCGGTCCCTGTCACCATGCCATGGGGTGAACGGATCATCGGGCGGGTCGGCGGCAGATACGGTCCCAAAGGAGACACGCTGGATCTGTAACATGCAAGAGAATAATTCCGCAAATTGGTCCCGCAGGCGGAATAATGGAGAAGATATACACCATTGTGTTTGTAAAGGGAAACACCTTCTGTCCAGCCGTAATGGAGATGTTCGTTATATTCTCCATACCGTTCCCAGTAATTTTCTCCGCAGAAACCGATCACCCGGACAGGTTCCTTAATTCCCCGGCACGGATTTTCCGGGTCCATTTCCATGCCGAAAATACCATCGGCACCGGAAGTATCCACCCCCCAGAACAAATAAAGTCTGCCGTCATCATCCAGAAACCAGGCGGGATCTGTCAGATACCGCACAACAGTTCCATCCGGACATACGGGATTTCCCAAACGGTGATAAGGTCCCAACGGATCGGAAGAAGCATAGATCACACTTTCGTCAACAGGGCTTGCAGTCAACAGAAAACGCCCGTTGCAATGCACGATACAGGGGGCGTACCCGAGCGGGCCATCGATTTCGATCGGGTGAAATTCCCAATGGATGAAATCCTCTGATACATATGCCTGCTGAACGGAAGGAAAAAGATACCATTTTCCCTGATAAAATATGCCCTCCGGATCTGCGACTTCACGGAATTCGACACGTTTACGGGGGAGAAATTTATTGATCGGGTTATTTTCATCGCGGCAGAATACGCCTTGTCCCAAATCCGGTAATTGCATCGGATTGCAAAAAATATCCTTCATATCAGACCTTTCCAAATATCCAGCAGTTATATATGTTGATTTTCAGTGTAATATATCTTGGTCAAAAAAAATTTCAAGCATGAATCGTCAGAAAACTGTTTTTTTACTGTAAAATGCTTGTTAACGGGATGATATACAACTTGAAAAAATAAAAATTCATGCTATATTTTTCGGAGAAAGCGTTATACAAAATGGTATAAATTACACATAACAATAAAATTGTGAGGTAACAGAACATGAAGACTGGCTGCACAAAGCATTTCTCCATCAGCTGTAAACAGAAACAATCTTTCACTTTGATCGAATTGCTGGTCGTAATTGCGATCATTGCCATTCTCGCAGCAATGCTGCTGCCTGCCCTGGGTAAAGTGAAAGAACAAGCAAGCAAAACAGAATGTCTGAACCAGATCAAACAATTTACCATGGGGGTACACCGGTACAGTATGGATCACAATGATTTCCCGCCGGATGTCCAGACCTGGTACGGACATGAACGCGGTATAGGACAATATGTCGGAGCCTATGTCACCTGGAATGCTGATTCCGGTTTGCGCGGCAGACAGGAAAAAATGTACATCTGCCCTATGGATAAAATTCCCCTTGACAAACGTGCCAACGGCTGGGGCGGCGTTTACATGAAACGGAATGCAAACAGTAAATGGCATCCCCTCAGCTACGGGTTAAACGGTCAGCTTTTCCCCTGCCGCAGCAATGCTGTCAAGGGAGTTAAAATTTCCCGTCTGAAATATCCTGCCAGGGCGGCATGTATCGGCGATTCCCACTTCCCGGTGATCGGATATTCTGCAAACCGGAACTGGAATCAAACACTGGACTTCCCGTACCGTTGGGCACTTCTTGCCAGACATTCCGGAAGTACCAATCTTTCCTTCTTTGACGGCAGTATCGGTTCCCTGAAATTGTCAGCGGTCCCCAATCTTTCCAATGCAGAAGGTACGATCAACAATATCAACACAACGGATCCGGCAGCCCGCGCATTCTGGTTCGGCAATAACAAGGCATGGTAATTCAATGAAAACGCTTTTACTCTCCTTTTTTTCTGCTGTTACGCTGGTATTGTCCGCCGCATTGCCGGACAACGAAACATTTACAGATTGGAATACGGCAAAAAAGCTGCCGGCAGGCTGGTCACTTCTTGCCCGGAGTGACCGTCCGAACACGGTACAAAAAAACAGCAGCGGAATTTTGCTCAATGGAATGATCATTTCAGCACCCTATCCCTATGCCGCCGGTGCCAGGGATGTGAAGATCACACTGAAAACGAAAAATGTAAAAAAATTCCTCAAAGTCTATCTTTTCTATTACACAAAACCGGAAGACAAACATTTCAATCAGGTTGGACAGGCTTTTGATCTGAAAAAATCGGATGGTGACACCTATACCACCACCTTGCCTTACAGTGTGCGCGGCCACAAATATTACAGAGTCGTTCTGGATGGCGAAGGAGCAGAAATCGACTCCATCATTTTTGAACCGCTGAAGAAAAATACGGTAAAAAATATTCCAAGCGTAATTCCGGTGATCTATCAGAAACAAGCACCGGGGATCCGGAAGATCTCATTAAACGAATGGAAAAACTCTTTTACGTTTATCAATCCCTTCCGGTCCACCATGCAGCATATCAATTTTATTGATGATGAATCGGTTTCCATGCAGACCGACGGAAAAAATATCTATCTGCTTTTCAGTACAAAAAATTACCGGTCCGGGAAACGCTCTGCCCGGGATAGCGAAGTTTTCAAAGACAGTTCCGTGGAAATGGTCTTTCAACCGGCAAAACAGGATCGGCAATTCCATCTTATACTGAACTGGGATGGGGCAGTATTCGATGAAGAAATTGCCGTCGGACAGAAATTTACCAACTGGAATTGCCCGGGGCTTGTATCCGGTGTATTAAAACAGAACGGTAAAGCCTATCTCGCCGTTTCCATTCCGTTCCGGTCGCTGCATATCGATCCGGATGCCGGATGGCTGATGAATATTTGCCGCAACCGTCCCGAATTCAGCGAGTTTGCCTCCATGAACGGGGGAGGATATTTCCGGAACCTCATGCAGACGAATGTGATCCGGGATATGGAATCCTGCACCGTGGAAGTCAATAAAAAAGGAAATACATTCCTGTTCCGCGCAGCCGGAAAAGATACGGAAATGAGAATTTCCGAACATGGCGGTTTTAATTTTACCGGCAAAAAGAAAATCGGCTCCGGTACAGCAGAAATTGCAGCCGTCAGACAGGATCTTACCGGCGGGATATTTGAATTTGCCCTGACAAAAAACGGAAAACGCTTCTTCCGGATGGATGTCCAATTCGGGAAAATGTCACTTCAGAAAGCGGCAAAAGAAACATTGGCTCAATTCGTGTATTATCCCATTCAGAAAAAAGTGGGAATCATTTTCCAGACACTTTCGTTCAAACAAATGCGCGAACTGGCAAGAGTGGAATGTCAGATCGGAAATGATAAAGTCGTTCTGGATAAGTTCACGGCAAACCGGGGTGTACTGGTTGCTCAAAAGCCCTATTCCATCCCTGCGGACGGTACATATCAGTGGAAATTGAAAGTCATTACAAAAGACGGAAAAGTCATAGAAGAAAATTCCGGCTCTTTCACCACAAGGAAAAATTTTGAATGGCTGGGAAATAAACTGGGGAAAGATCGTATCGTCATCCCCCCGTTTACAAAAATGACCGTCAACGGTAATACCGTGGGATGCACGATGCGCGATACCACATTCGGTCCGGACGGCTTCCCCTCCTCCATCATCGCGGCAGGGAAAGAAGTCCTCTCCTCCCCGGTAAAAATGTATTATATTGATGCAAAGGGGAAAGAAATCCCCTTTGAAGGACAGGGCTTCAAAATCACATCCAAAGCGGATGACCGTGTGGAAATGCGTGCCTCCAGCCGTGGGGGAACCCTCAAGACAAATATGACATCCTGGATGGAATATGATGGAGTGTTTTATTATACAATGAACCTGAAAGCGGACAAACCGACAGCGGTCAGAAAATTATATCTGGAAGTACCCGTGGACCAGGGCGATCTTTTCCATGCCGTCGGAGCCTCTTTCCGCAACGATGTATTGTTCTGGCGCACAAAAGAACTTCCCGGCAACGGCGTTGTATGGAAAAGTTCACAATATCCGGTCAGAAGCGGTATTACCGGTTCCTTCCTTCCCAGTGTCTGGCTTGGCACGTTCCGGAACGGGATCAGTTTCTTTGCGGAAAGCGACCGCAACTGGATCAACAGCCGCAAATCCGATTGTATCGAATTGATCCGCAGAAACGGGAAAATGGTTCTGCGTATCAACTTTGTCTCAAAGAAAGCCACACTCAAAGGACAACGCAAACTGGAATTCGGTTTTGTTGCGACTCCGCTGAAAAAACGTCAAATGGTCGGGGCGGATCATAATTTCCTTTGGACCACCTCTTTTGCCAGAACATTTTTCAATAAAGGTTTGATTGCCATAGATCCGTTCATCACCAATATAATGCTGAATCCGAACCGAAAAAACTCATATGTAGCTTACACCGCCGGTCAGGAATACATTGAAGGGGATCCGGAATTCAAAATGTTCGCGGTGGAAATGGATAAGGAATATAAACCGACTTTCAATCCGTGGGAAATACCGCAAATACCGTTCCGCAATGGCGGAATGGATTATGACGACTATACCTCACGTACCGTGATCTGGAATTCCTACCGGGTCGATTTCATGCTCTGGCGTTTGAATCAAATACTCAGCCAAACGGATGTGGACGGAATTTATCAGGATAACTCCTATGCCACCTTCGGCACCAATATGCTGCTGAATGACCAGACATTCCTCCGTGAAGACGGAAAAGTCCAGGGGATCTATCACTTCCTTATGCAGCGCGAATATCTGAAACGCTGTGCCGTACTTGCCTGGAAACATAACAAACGTTTCCCGCGCGTCGTTCTCCACAATACCGGAGCAATGATGCCTGCCGCATTTGCATTCGTAGACGGTTTCATGGACGGGGAAATGGATGTAACAAAGTATTACAGCGAATTTCCTATGGCGTGGAATGATATTATGCTTGGGGTCGATTGGGGATTGATCCCCGGACGTCTTACCATGATCGGACCGAAAGCAAAAGATCAAAACCGTGCCCTGTTCTCTGTATTCAAACTTTATGATATGTATTTCTGGATCACACACAGCGGATTCGATCATAAACTTTATGCAAAACTCAAACAGGCAGAAAAGAATTTCGGTATGAAGCAGGGAGAAACCACCTTCTTCGGCTACTGGCAGAAAAATAATCCGGTCAGATTTACGGGGAACACTCCGCTACTGGCAAGCTGTTACAGTAGAAAGGACGGATCCCTGCTGATCTATGTCAGCAATACGACATCCAAACCGGCATCCGGCACATTGAAATTTGACAGAAATATGTCTTTGCTCAATGTGGAATCAGGGAAAAACATTTCACCGGTAATCACCCTTCCCAAAGAAGACTTTATCGCCATTCTCGCAACACCTCAAAAATAACACTAACATAAGGATTTTCCTATCATGAAAAAAATGTTATCCATTCTCTTTATGACCGCTGTTGCCGGTTCCGTCTTTGCACAGCAAAGCGCACTGAAACCGATCACCGGAGTCAACCTCGACCGCAATACAAAACTCCCGGTCCATTGGCTTATTCAGGGGCAGCCCGCGGATAAAGCCACTGTAAAAACAATTGTCGATCAAAATGGAAAATCAAAATCCATTACCTTTGCCCCGGTAAAATCCCGTCTGGATTTCTTCGGAAATGCCATGACATTTGAAAAAGGCGATGAGTTTACGATAAAAGTCAAAATCAAAGGGACCGGCAAAGTCGCCCTCGCCTACATGGGATATCGGACGGATAATAAATTTTTGTTTTCCTCAACAAGCAAACCAATCGTTCTTACCGGTGAAGTGCAGGAACTGACACAAAAGTTTGTCGTGAAAGACGGGAAAGATTATCCTACTGCAAAAATCCGCACGGCAATCCGCATGGATAAAGGCACCGTTTGCGAAATTACAGATTTTACACTGACAGAAGAATAAATCTTACAGTCACCATCTCTGCAAATCAAAAAAAAGAAATCTGTCTGTTCACCCATACAGACGGATTTCTGTTTTTATTTTTTACGCAGCAGAGATTTTGCAAAAAACGGCTCCTGCAATCTCAACACCGGAAAATATAACTGCCATACTCATCCAGTCAACAGAGCAAAATACAAAAAAAACCTTTTTTTCAACTTGTATTTCTACAGATTTATGATAAATTATGTTTGATGTTTTTTATAAACAGAAGGTATTGTTTTTTTATTTTCTCAGTTAGAAAAAAAACACGTAGGCAGTTTGTCTTATTGATGAATTTCCGATCTGTGTATTTCATCTTAATGCGGGAAGAACAAATGAAAAAAAGCAGGAAATAAAAATGCTGAATGATAACAGATTGACAGAAATTGATAATGTTCCTGACGAACAGATTTTTAAACTGCTGAAAACAAATAATTCAGAAATGTGGCAATATGTTTTTATGAGAGTCGTTGAACCGATTTGCCACGGAACAACAAAAAATGGAATCCCCTATCAAAAGATATTAAGCGATAAACTCCTGGAATCTGAAGATGTTTGGGGTGAATTATATTATGAAATGATGGGAAGAAACAAACTGGATTTGTATAATCATTCCGGTTCTCTGGTACGCTGGATGCGGTACTATGTGATCAACTTTATTTTAGGTTTTTGCAAAAAAAATCCAAATCACGAGTCAGATGAATGCCTGGATCAACTCTATATAAGCAGAACAGATATTCATGACATTGCGGAAGTGAATGAAACAAGTTTTGCAGAACTATGGAGAGAAAGTCCAATGAGAGCATACGTATTTTTATTAAAGAGCCAGGAAAGTTATTCTTCGGAAGAAATAAAAGATTGTCTGGGACTGACCAGCTCCAATAATGTAGATCAATATTACAGACGGGCAAAGCAGGATTTGAAAGATTTTATCAAAAAAAATTCAGGAGATGCACAATGAATTGTCCGGATTCTGAAAAGATTTTGCAATTTGCGGCTCAGCCGCCTGTGGAAGCAGATGCAGAATTGGCAGCACATATTTACACATGCCATACCTGTCAGCAGACATTCAATCTTGCATTGGAAATGCTCGGTAACGATTATCAGCCGAACATGTTCGATTATTTGAAGGCACAAAATATCGTTGAAGCAACACTTGATACAAAAGATTATCTGCACGAGCTGATCGCGTGGTTCAAAGATAAACTGGATGCGGCTTCATCGCTGATGCTGTTTGCGGAAGAGCTACCGCTGCCTCATTCACAAGGTGAATTTGCATGTGCAGCCGGAATGCCGCAGCAAATTACAAGCAGGAGAAATCCGGAAGTGCATTTTGCGTCAAAAGAATCCCGTTTATCGCCTCATTATTGGGAAGCCGTTCTGCAATTACCAATGATCATGACAAAAACCAGCACACTGGAATTCCATGTTTATGATGGAAAAGAAAATTTGCTGCAGAATGGGACTCTGAATTTCCGGGGCAAACAACTCCCGGTCAGAAACGGAAAAACCGTTTTGACAACACAAGATTTTCTGGAAAGCATGGAAGGCAAAGGGATCAGCTTTTGTTTTGCTGACAATATCGTCACGGAAGGAGACATCAGATTACAATGAAAACATTACCTTCACATTATACCATACCGGATTTTATACCTCAGGCAACCAACCAGGGGTCGCGCGGTACATGTACGGCATTCAGTACAACCAGTCTCCTTGAATATTATCTGGACTATAAACAAACCTTGAGTCAGCAGTATTTGTATGCCTGTTGCAAACTTGCCGATAACACAAACAAACCCGGCGCAGCATTGCAAAATGTACGTGCATGCGTCAAACAGTTTGGTGTCCTTCCGCGTGAGCAATGGCCGTATAACCAATACAACACGGGACAGGAAGCTCAAATTACAGTGGATCGGATCCGGGAATTCCAATCAATCCCGTTGACTGATATTAAATTTCATCAACTTTATACGACTTCCAACATTGACGAATACAAATATATCCTGACCGGATATAATGGACATGCTGCAATGCCGATCGTTATAGACTGTCAATTGTATTCCGATATGAATATACAAAATGATTGGCTTGACATGCCTGCCCCCTGGGCTTCTCCGAGCGGGCGTCATGCCATGCTGATTTATGGTTATCATAATGCGGACCACATTCCCGGCGGCGGTTATTTTCTGGTTCAGAACAGCTGGGGAAAAGATTTGACGAACAACAATACAGGATTGTTAAAAATCCCGTACGAATATATTGCAAAAAATGTATATGAAGCATTTACCATATTGAAACAAACAAATGATGCTGATAAAAAGGAAAATACAGCGATGCAAAAATTTACATCCATTGCCAGGGAACCGATGAAAGATGCGCTTTCCCAAGTGTATGAAATTTCAGAAGGCGATTCCATTATTGTGGATGATGCGGGAAATGCACGGCTTAATACTCCGCAAAACTATAATGATTTTGTCAGAAACGGTAACAGTTTCTGGCCCACAATGTCAAAAGAATTGCAGGAACAGCTGAGTATCAATACCCAACATGCCCGCCAATTCGGAGCTGCGCTTGATATCAAAATCAAAGATAATCTCGGCACTGTGATCCCGGATATCAATCTGCCCGGCTGGGTGTATTTTGTCCCTGACATGTTTAATCTCAAGTTTAAGAAATATAGAGAACTGAGCTTTAATAACGATGAGTTTTACAACTGCCTCAGTGATTGCGGAGCGATTCCCCGGTTGGAAACGTTGCGGACAAACGATGCAAATGCAATAAAATCAGCAAACTTTTTCCGGGCTTACGAATTGTCCAACGGCTCTATTGTTTTCCGCTTTATGGCATTCTTCATTACACCGGTCAATTTTTCCAACAATCTTGGGGAACAGCAGGTACTCCCGGCGAACAGTACAGTCTATGAAAACATCATGACATATTTTAAGAAATGGGAACGGAGCAATGGTTTGAGAAAACCAAATTGTAATTGTTTTATTCTGGCAGCACAGCGCGGCTGGGATAATGTAACACCGTTTTCTCTCCATGATAATGTTCAAATTCTGTGTCATCTGGATGAAAATAATATCTGGGAAGTCCGCCATCAATCGCTGAACAATTACAGACGGGTTTACCGTGAATTCATTTATTCACTTTATCCTGAAAGTTTTGACAATTTGTGTCAACGGGTGGAAGATTTCATACAGGCAAACAAATGGTCTTTCTCCGGCAACATTACGACAAAAAAACTTTCTAAAAATTTGAATCGTCCGGAAGACATGATCGAAAGATGTTGCGATCAGCTGCAAAAGACCAATCGTTATATCAACTATTGGGCAGGAACCGGCACAGAAAAAGAAAAAGCAATCAAATTGCGTACCCCGGAAGATAAGAGTACAAAATTGGTTCGTTTTTTCAAAACGGAATCCGTGATTGCGAAACATTTGAAATTCATTTTGCTTGCCGTTATTGCAGCAATCGGGGTCCAATTGAGAACCTGGCTGCTTCCGACTGAAACACAGGCAAAATTAGGTGCTATACCTTCATTCATCGGGCTTTTTGTGATATGCTATCTGGCTGGATGTGTGAAGGGGTATTTGAACCGTAAATTAAACAAATAATAACATAAGGAGAAGAACCAATCATGTCAATCAACAATGTTCTTTCAGAAGTGGTTACCGCACTGGGGTTGAAAGATACCGAGGTGGAAACATTGAAAAAGAGCCGTGAGGGACTGGATGCTTCGATCAAAAACAATCAGGATAAATTAAACCTGATGATCGATGAAATCCAGGCCTTGGAAGCGCAAATCAAAATCAAAAAGAAAAACTATGAAAACTGCTCAAAATTGACGCAAACCATCTTGGGGCGTGAGCTGAGAACCTTGCTGGGCGCTTACAAGAGAAAAGAAGAAGAAATCAATTTGATTGCAGACCGGATTGATAAAAACAGTTTACTGCACCATAAATTGGGTATTCTTATCTTTTACGCAGAAAATCCGACAAAATCAGAAGAAATTGAAGATACATTGGTGGATCTTGATCTCGCCATGAAGGAAACAGAAAAAGAAAACAATTTGAGCGATAAACTGTCCAACACAACTTACAACAGCAACACAACAAACAGTGTTTCCGTTGACAACATGTACAACGAATTTGAAACCAAAAAAGACAACGATTTGGAAGCTGCCCTGGCAGATTTTGAATAATCGACAAAAAAAATACACAAAGGAGAAATTTATGATGTCATTATTAGAAGCGATCAAAAAATTGTTTATGTCCGATAGAGAAATCAGACGAATGAAGGAACGCGAGAGAGCCCGTGCATTCAACACAGCAGAAAATGCGTTGGAATCTGTACAGTCAAAAATTCGGGAACTCAAAAAAGCAAGAGATAAAGCGTGGGAAGAAGCAAGAAACTACTTGCGCGACGGACAAAAGGTAGCGGCTCAACAATGTCTCCAGACGGTTCAGCAGAATGAAATCAACATAGGCTATTTGGAACGTAAAGCGTGGGTATTCAGTCAGCAGATCACGAAAATGGAAATGTCAGATACGGATAATGATTTTTCCAATGCCTTGAAGGTCATCACTGCAACAGCCGAAATTGATCCGGATAAAATTGCTGATACTCTTGAAGATACCAAAGAAATACTGGATAGCCAGGCAGCCATTAACAAGATCTGGGACAAGGAATATGCAAAAGAAATGAACGGTCTTGAAAATTCGGATGCAATTCCCTCCATGGAAGAAATGATGAGTAATTTGGAAAAAGAAGTGATCGCCGATGTTTCCGGAGGAAAAATCTCTATTTCATCTTCTGACTCCAATCAAAACGCATCAATTCATGAAGAAATCGGAGCCGGTCGTCGTAAGCTGAAAGAAATGCTGGAAGACAAGAAATAATCAAACGATAAAGAAAGGCAGGTATAAAATATGAGCAGTTTTAATGCCGACAAAAAACGAGAGCATGAAAAAGCTGCGGAAAAAGCCTTGGCAAATAATGATTACGTCAAAGCTTTTTTCCACACAACACAAGCTGCTGAATTTACCTTCAACTTGGCAGAACAGAGCGATGGGGAACTGGCGCGCGCCTATTTGAATGATGCGAATGAATTGATTGCAATCGCTGCTCAGTTGAAAGAAAAAGCTGCAGCTCAGCCGCCGAAAAAGAACCTGGTAGTCAATAGCAGAGATAAAGCAGATCCGGAAAAATCAGAAAATAAACAGTGGACTGTTACCGGCAAAAGCGATATCCGTCTGGATGATGTAAAAGGTTTGGCGGAAGCCAAAGAAATCGTGAAAGATGCGCTGATCAATCCGGTAAATCATCCCGACATCTACAAAACGTTGAAAGTCCGTCCGGGTACAGGGCTCATGCTTTTCGGACCTCCGGGAACCGGAAAGACAATGTTTGCAAAAGCAATTGCAAATGAAATGAATACAACATTCATGCATGTAAAATTAAATGAACTGAAAAGCAAGTACGTCGGGGAAAGCGAAGCTAATATTGCCAACATGTTCAAAGAAGCAAGATCACACGAAAAATGCGTCCTGTTTCTGGACGAATGTGAATCCCTTCTCCGCAAACGCGGCAATCAAAAAGTCAACATGGTGGAACAGTTCCTGGTCGAACTGGACGGCTTCAATCCTGACGGAAAATCCCAGCTGTTCGTTCTTCTGGCAACCAACCGCCCGTGGATGATCGACAGTGCCATTACCCGAAGCGGCCGTATCAGTGCGGCAGTTTATGTCGATTTGCCCTGTACGGAAGCCCGTGAACAGATCATCCGCTCTGCACTGCAGGATGTGCCGCTGGCGGACGACGTCTCCATTGAAAAACTGGTTAAACTGACCGAAGGTTTCAGCGGTGCGGAATTGAGCCACAAAGAAAACGGCGGTGGCGTATGTGACGAAGCAAGAAAATTTGCAGCCCGCAGATGGATCGAACGTCGTGCTGGATTGGATAAAAACAGTGAAGAATACTCCAAGGTGGAACCTGTCACCTGGGCAGATTTTGAACAGGCTTTGAAATCCGTTATTCCGACCTCCGTCCGTGACGCGGAAATCATTGCGAAGAACAAAAAATTCAAAGATAATTCCGGTCAGGTGGATGATTCCTCTGATGGAGATGAATGATTTGTGCTGGGCAGGCAAATAAAAACACAATGCAAGTCTGGTGTAAAAGATGAGCAGCTTTGCTGCAAATTAAAAAACGGCACACGAAAAATGGACTGATACCGGAAAAACAGTTATATCTGAATTGTGTTTTATATTGATTTGCCCTGTATTGAGCCACATAGAAAGCGACGGCGGTGTTTGCGGCGAAGCAAGAAAATTTGCAGCCCGCTGATGGATCGGACGTCGTGCTGGATTGAAAAAACAGCGAAAAAGATACCCGGGTGAAATCTTTCACCCGGGCAAATTTTGAACAGACATTGAAATCAGTTTCCGTAACACTGAAATCATTGCAAAAAAAAGTTCAAAAAAGATTCCGGGCAGATGGATGCGTCCTATGATACCGGAGAAAAATAATAGATATCAGGGAGAAAAGTCATTCCTATGATGAAAGTTTTTGGTAAAAAATCGGTAAGCACACTGGGATCACTTCTCAGCATTGCGTTATTCAAAAGGAACATACAGTTTCTCGGCAGTTTATGCTTGTTCATCTATGCATTTTACCTGGTCTGGATTTGTCTGGGACCGGAAAAAAACTTTCCGAATGAAGAAAGACAGCAAATTGCCAATAATGCGATCCAGAACATGGTGGAAGATATCAGAAACAAAAGGCAGCATTTACGTAAAGTTGCAGTATTGCATTTCAGTAATGACCCGACGGATTATGTGACAGATACGCTCCGTGACACCCTGAATGGTACCGGAATCCTCAATCTCTCTGATATCAGTATTTCTGAAAAAATCTCAAAAAAATTACATTTGCGCTGCAAAGAATATTTCACCACGGATGAGGCTCTGGATGCAATCAGCGGTCTTGATGTACAAGGGGTACTTTGGGGTAAAGTGGATTTATTTGAAACGGAGGAAAACGGAGCCGTTATAAAAGGGGAATGGTATTTGGATGAAAAAGGATCCGGAAAAAGAATTGCCTCCGGAGTTTTTTATAAAAACACCGCAGAAGAAGCAAAAAAAGCGGAAGAATTGCGCCAACAGGAATTGAAAGAACTGGAAAGTAAGACAGAAAATACAGAAGACGGTAAACATCCGTGGTATGTCCGCTTTCTTGTTTTTTTATTGTTGACGCTGCTGCTTCCGATTTTTACCATAGCATTTATCCGTGCAATGGTCGCAAAACGCTCCAATCTGATCAACGCATTTGTTTTAGGGACCTATACGTTTATTGATGGGATTCTGGCATTCTTCATGATTGGCGGAGTATTTCAATCCGGCACAAAGTTGATGTGGTTTTGTCTGGCAACTTTTACGGCATTCTGCTATAACGTATGTTTAATGAATTTTGCATTGAAACTGGAAAAGGAATAAAGATATAAAAAGGATCTGTAAGAAGGAGAAACAATAATGTTTTGGGATAAAACAAAAAAAATTGCAGATGGCAGCATCATCGCCAGAAAAATTACGGGTAAAGAGGTTGCTGACAGCGAAAAACAATATCTTTATAATATTTTTTCAAAAGATAATACGGTTGTCTCCTGCAATATATCAGTGGCAGACCTCAAAAAAGTTGATGGTGTAAATTTCTACATTTCGCCTTACAGTTATACCTATACATGCCAGGCAGATTTTACACATCCTGATTGCAGTGGAAAACTTGCAGTTTCCGCCGTATTGGAATACAAAATCATACCGACCGCTCTCGGTTTCGGGAATTGGCTGCTGACGAACCGGATTGAATCATTGACAGCAGAAGCCCTCAACAACCTGTTCCAACAGGAAGAATACGGTATTGTCAATTATTTGCAAAAAATCATTACGGGCCATAATTTATCATTACTCATGCGCAAAAAAGAGGAGGCCGTTAATAAATCCTGTTTCGGACAGGATCCCAGTCTGCAACCGTGGCTTCACATTGTAAATATCCATTGGAACAATATGGAAATTCTGCCGACAGCCGCACAAAAACAAATAGAAAAATTCAACAAAGAATCAGAAGAACGGAATCTTGAACTTGAAAGAATGAATCTGCATTTGGCTCATGAAGCCAATATCAATGCAATAGATGAAGCAAGAAAAAAAATGCTGCATCAAAATAAATTGGATGCGATTGAACGGGAAAGTGCCATCAAACTTGCTGAGGCACAAGCAAAATTGGAAGCCAAAAAAACGGAATTTGAACAATACCGTCTTGATAATGAAAAGAAATTGCTGACTCTTGATGAACAGCTCAAAAAAGAAAATCTTGATATTCTTTCCGCGGCATCCGAAAGCCAAAAAGAAGAAATGCGCCGGAGACTTGAGAATTTACAGCAGGAAAAATGCAATTTGGAACAACAGGGTAAAATTCTTCAGGCAGAATTGGAAGCAGCACAACAGAATTTTGAAACATCAAGACAGGTTGCAGAAAGCAATATACAGATATCAAAGATCAATTTGGATAAAATGCGTATTGAATTGGATACTGCCTTGACGCAAAAGCAGGAAGCAGAAAAAAAATTGAATTTACTGGATAATGATGAAAAAATACGCCAGGCAGAATTGGAACGTATTGAAATCCAGAAAAAATATGATGAAGAACTCTTTCAGGCAAAACTGAAAGCGATTACGGCGGGGAGTGTTATTGATCAAACATTTCTTGCTGCGCAGCAAAAAATCAAAGAAGAAAATGAGCAGATAATTGATAGAATCGTCAATTATCATGAAGAAAACAAAAGGGTTATTTGTTATGATATCACTCAAAACTTCCTTGTTGATATCGTCCGCAAACAACAACTTTCCTGTGCAGTAACTCTGAGTAAATGCACTGCCGTTCAAAAGATCCGGGAAATAAACAGCCGGGATCTGAGTTTGAAAATCAATATCAAAACATCGGAGATCAAAGTCGGCGACAGTATAAAGTTTACGTTCAAAAGTGAACGTTCCGGTTATCTGACTGTTTTATGTTTCGGGTCCTCCTGTCTTCCGGACGCGGGCAATGCAGAAGACGGCAAAATAATAGTAATGGAACCAAATATTATTGATGGACACAAAAGAGTGGAAGCCGGCGAGACCTATGCCCTGCCCGGCAGTAAATTTCTTCCGGATTTGCAAGGGATCGCACAAGTCGGTCCCACGGGAACAGAACGTCTACTTGCGATTGTAACAGACACCCCGCTTTTGAATATTCCGGAGGGATTGCAGGATTTTGATACCGTCAGTCCGGTGGAACTTCACGCGCTGGCGAAACGACTTGAAAAAATACCGGCTGAATGTTGGGCAGGCGGTTATTTATCCTATCATGTTACAGATTGACCCACACATGGAATAATTGCTAAAGGAATCAAAATATGGCACGGTACGGCTTATTTATCGGGATCAATAATTATGACTGTGGAATCACACCATTGTCCTGCGCCCGTCAGGATGCGCAGGAAATGTATCGAACATTTCTGGATAACGGTTACGCTGCAGATTTGATGTATGATCATGAAGTCAATACAGATGCCATCGTCAAAAAACTGGATCGTTTAACCTTGACCCCCGGAGATATTTTTGTATTCTTTTTCTCGGGACATGGATGTGACGATCACGGTGAACATTATCTTCTGATGCAAAATGCCCGCAGTCAATATCTGGAATCCCATATCGGAATGATCCCCATGCGATTGATCAAAACGGCAACGGATAAACCGGGAGTACATCGCCTTTTTATTCTTGATTGCTGCCAGAATGATTTGTTGAAAGGCGGTAAAGGCATTGCTGTCACCCCGGTTTCCAAAGATGTTTCCATGGGAAATTTACTGAAACGGGATCCGCAAAAACTTGATATTATCCCGCCGCTGATCGCCACCTCCTGCAGTCCGGGTGAAAAATCATTTGAAAATGAAATATCCGGACACAGTTATTATACAGAAGCAATCATAAATTCGCTGAAAGATAATTCCATTCAGAATTTTGAAGGACTGCGGAAAAGCATATCGGCAAAAATGCTTGCGCTGAGAAACAAAGATTTACTGCCGCAGCGTCAGACTCCCCAATGGAATGGTGATATTGACAGCTGGAACAATATTCCGTTCTTCCCGCGCTGGAATGTGTCTGACCGGGAAATACACCCCCTGCCCCAGCCGACGCAACCGGAACAAGCGGCAATACCGGCAGACGTCGCTGTACAGCCGCATATACCGGAAAAAACGCAGATTATTCCATCGGTCCCCCAACCCGCTGCCGCAGAAATAAAAGATTCCGGACACAAAAAATTATTTACGGCAACCAATACGGGGCTTACGGTCGGTAAAAACGGAGATAAAATCCAAGCGGAACTTTTCAATAATGCAATAAAAAATGGACTGCAATTTAACAATGATAAAAACTGTCTGCTTGGATGTGCCAATAAAGTGATTACAGATATTGTCATTCCGGATGGAGTAACCAGCATTGAAAATGATGCTTTTATGGAATGTACCCAATTAACCGCGGTCACTCTTCCGGACAGTCTGGAACGAATCGGTGCCAATGCCTTCCGAGAATGTAATCAACTGGTAAAAATGATTATTCCCGGACAGGTAAAAGAAATCGGACCGAAAGCATTTTTTGATTGTATCAATTTGGCAACGGCAGTTTTATCGACAAATCTATTGAAAATTGCAGATTGCGCCTTTTGGGGGTGCAGTAATTTGATGCACATAGATCTGCCGGACAATGTTGAAATTTTGGGCGAACGTGCGTTTTACAATTGTAAACGTTTGGTTATGATCAGAATTCCAGACACCGTAACCTCCGTTGGAGAAAATATTTTTCTGAATTGTTCCAGTCTGACCAGTATTTCCGTACCATTGCATTTGGAAAAACAAACGGCGACATGGGGGCTGCCTTCCTATTGTGTAATAAATGTCCGTGACTGAAAAGAAAAAAATCACCGAAATATTAAAAAAAAATCGATATCCGGTGTCATTTTTTACATTTTTTCATCTCAGTATACACAAAACCAACAAACATGAGGTAAAAAAAATGAAAACAAAAAACGTGGTCACAGGTATTGTACAAATTATTTTGAGTCTCGGCATTTTCGGAAGCAGTTATATGTTGTATCATCAGAAACGACATATAAATTCACGAACGGAAGAACTGTTGTCCGTCCAAACCCGTCAGGCAGCATTGCATGAAGACGCAGCAAAGACATTGCATGCGGCACTGAGCCCGCTGAAAAGCAGTGTGGATGCCATTGTAAACTTGCGGGATTATCAAGTCATGAATAAAAAACCGCTTTATGACTTGGGCAATGCCTTTACCGGGATGCAAAAATCGATTCATACGCTTCAGTCCGGATTGCGTGAAAATGAAAAGAAATATCACAAGATTGCGACCATTTCCATTACGGATGAAAAGGAAAACGATGCAAATGCACTGTTCTATTATCTGCTCACGATTGTTTGCATCGGGATAGGCTTTCTGACCAATGGTATTTATCTTTGTTCAAAAGAATAAATTTCCCCAAAAAGCTCATCAAAAGATCTTTTTTTGTATCATTACCTGGAATGAACCATTCAAATATAAGAAAGAGTAAAAAATACCGTGTATTTTTTCACAAAAAAACTTGCAAAACACCAGAAAGATATTATGGTATAAGCGTGCAGATGCAGAAACAAATCCGGCAATAAAAATACTGGATTATTTGATACTGCACGAAACGCAAAACAAAGGATAAAAAAATGGCAAATTCAACGTTAGGATCATATTTCAAATATCTATTGGGGATAACGCTCCTCAAGAATATATTCCCGATTATTGTTGTTTTTTCTTGCATTTCCTATGTGTTTTATTTTGCCTGGATGGGATTGGGTCCGCAAAAACCTGTATTGAATCAAAGCCGTCAACAAATCTCACATGCGGCAATACAGCAAATGCTGCAGGAAATCAAGGAGCATCGCGGCAATATCCGTCAGGTTCTGTTTATACACTTTGCAAACGATCCGACCGATTATTTTTCCGACACATTGCGTAATGAATTAAACAGCACCGGGATCTTGAATCTGGAAACGCCGTCCTTCTTTGAAAGAGCAAGAAAAATGCTGAATCTGCAAATTAACGGAGTACAGAATACCCGTGACGCACTCTCTTATGCAAAAGGTTCCGATGTACAAGGTGTCCTGTGGGGAAAAATCGACACATTTGAATCTGTTCCTGAAGGAGTCATCTTGAAGGGCAAATGGTATCTGGTTGATTTAAAAAGCAAAAAGATTTTATATTCCGGCACAATCAAACAGGATACAACAACGCAAAAAAAGAAAATGATTTTGAAAACAGTTGAAAAACTGAAACGGACCAATCAGAATAATTCGATACAGCAATTTGCTGCGACGATCCCCTGGTATCTCCGTTTTTTATTTGCACTGCTGCTCATACTTCTGCTTCCTATCGTAACAATCTCTTTTATCCGCACAATGGTGGCAAAGACATCAAACAGGATAAATGCGTTTGTCCTTGGAACCTATACGTTGATAGGAGCAATTATCATATTCTTCATGATCGGCGGCAGTTTTTCCTCTGCCATACAAGTCATCAGTTTTCTGATCTGTCTGGGAATTGCCTTTGTATATAATGTACAAATCATGGTATTGGCCCTGCATTTGGAAAAGAAATAAAGACAAGGTTTTCATATGTTTATTCTGCTGTTCCTGTATGTTGTATTATTAATCACCTCTATCGCACGGGGAAACCCGCTGTATTATATAGCAGGGGTCAATATTATTACATTTCTGCTGATGGGATATGATAAAATGGCAGCGAGGAAAAGACGTTACCGTTTGCCGGAACGTTTGTTCCTGACCAATTGCCTGATAGGTGGATCACTCGGCTGTATTCTGGCAATGCTTCTGTATCATCACAAAACGGAAAAGAAGAATTTTCATCTTCCGGTTATCGGAATTTTTATGGCACAGATTTTAATCATCATTATATTCAGGAGTATCCAATGAGTCGAAAAGTAGGATTGTTTGTCGGGATCAATCAATATACAAAAGATGATTCTTTGACTTTGAGCTATGCAAGCAAAGATGCCGTAGATATGGCAAAACTTTTTGGAAAACGCGGCTACGAAGCTCATTTGCTTACAGATAAAGATGCGACAGCAAAAAAAATAAAAAACATGCTTGAATCTATCACAAAAACACTGAATGCCGGTGATATGTTCATCTTTTATTTTTCGGGACATGGCGCGGAATTTGAACGCAAACATTTGTTGATTTGCTCGGATTATGATTCCCACATGTATGCTAAGGGTTCCATAACATTAAACAAAATCACCCAGATCACAGGTAAAGAAAATATTGAACGACTTTTTATTATTGATTCCTGCCGCGTCAAGTGGGATAATGACAATGAAAAAGCAATGGTTCCCAACAACAGAAAAAAGGAATTGTACCAGTATATCGTTGATACATATAACGAAGAAGCCAAAGCAGCAAAAGCGGATTCTGACTTTATTTACAACAAAATTGCGGAACCGGTTATTCTCACCTCCTGTTCCAGCGGTGAGACCTCCATTGAATGTTCCGGACACGGATTTTTTACACGGCATTTGTTGAATGTTTTGTTGAGCAATTCTTCCTATCTGACTTATAGAGGACTTGTTTTCGGTCTGGCAAACAGTATTGGAACAAATGGTCAGCACCCGGCAGAAATGAAGCCGTTAAATGCAAACCCGCTGATTTTCGGCGATCGGTATCGCGGTGATGATTACGTAAACAAACCCGGATGCCTTTTGGGATTTTTGGGGTGGTTGACCAATCTTATTGCAGGCGAAGGTAAAAAAACAGAAATCTGTTCCGAAGATGATCCCGTATTGATCAAACGTTTGAATAAAAACGAAAAATGCTCCATGACAGAGAAAAAGTTTATTTATAACGTTTCGGAAAAGAATGGAGATTTTATCCCGCTGCATATCGCAGAAGACGATGTCGGCACCAACATGTTTTACGAACTTGACGGAACAAATTTTTATGTTTCTTTAATGAGTTTCCCCATCGATATCAAAGCAAAACTGCAGCATAAAGATTGTCCCGGCGGAATTGATATCAGTACATCAATACTGATTAAATTGCACCCGGGAACATCGGCGTTCGGGGAATGGCTTATGCGCACGGTAAAAGATAAAGTAACACTGACTGACATGACATGTTTACTTCAGGATGAAATCTATGGATTGAATCTGTACCTTCAAAAAATGATGGATGGTGCTGCCAATTTCGGACTCGTTTCCCGTTATGGTAAAGAAGCTGTTGCATGGAAAAAACAGGATAATGCGTTGCCGGATTGGCTTGAAATCATCAATATTCAGTATCTTGACGCAAAAGCCCTGCCCTCCGATGCAGAAGAACGCAGAAACAATTTCAATAACGTACAACAGAAAAATTCCGCACAGGCTTCTGCCCCGCAAATGAGCAATATTGCAATCCGTGATATTGAACAGGCAAGAGCGGAATATCTGCAAAGAAAAGCAGCTGCGGATGCCTCAAATTCTTCTCCGGAGAAATAACCGAATTGCTGCATGCAAAAAGTAACAGCTGAAATGAATAGACCGACAGGGATAAAAAGCATATCCCGGTCGGTCTATTTTTGCATAGGCTTCAAAAAAAACGAATAAAAAAATTAAAATCATGTCAGATTTTCCCCGGAACATTCTCTATATAGGTAAGAACACGTAAGCAACAATAAAAATTCTTATTGTGATTGCGGATAAAAACAATATATAAGAGGTAATTTCAAAAATCTTCAAAAAGCCTGAAAACTCTTGTTGGTATCTGAAGACGGAACGTTTTCATCGTCTCAACAATCTCTTTTCAGTCAAGTTTTGCCGGATTTTTGGTATTACCTCATAAGAATGTGCATATGCCGGACATTATCCGGTAATGCCGGGGGAAACATGATTTACAAAGTTTTCAACTTCTGTAGATGATGAAAAAAAAGGGGGGGATTTTATATTATCTGTAAAGAAGCAATTTCATAAGTCTTCAAAAAGCCTGAAAACTCTTGTTGGAATCTGAAGACGGAACGTTTTCATCGTCTCAACAATCTCTTTTCAGTCAAATTTTACCGGACTTTTGATATTACCTCTAAGGATAATAGAAAACGGCTGCTGCAATTGAACCGGTTTGGTTCGTTGCAGCAGCCGTCATATTTTCCGATATAAAACTTTACACTTACACCATTTTTTCCGGACGGACGGCAGCATCAAACTGTTCTTCCGTCAACAGGCCGCTTTTAAGAGCCGCTTCGCGCAATGTCAAACCATGTTTATGGGCATCTTTCGCAATGGCAGCGGCATTATCATATCCGATCACAGGGGAAAGAGCAGTGACAAGCATCAAAGATTTTTCCATCAGTTCTTTGATACGCACTTCGTCCGCCTGCAAACCATCAAGAGCAAATTCTTTGAAAGAACGGACGGAATCAGAAATAATATTGATCTGGGTCAGCAAATCAAAAATCATAATCGGTTTCATCACATTCAATTCAAAATTACCTTGCGTACCGGCAAAGGCAATGGCAGCATCCAAGCCGAGAACTTGCACACAAACCATAAGCATCGCTTCACACTGTGTCGGATTGACTTTACCCGGCATAATGGAAGAGCCGGGTTCGTTTTCCGGCAAACGCAATTCACCGAGTCCGCAACGGGGACCGCTGGCAAGGAAGCGGATATCGTTTGCCATTTTCATCAATGCGCAGCAAAGAGTCCGCATAGCAGCGGAAGCCGCAACAATGGCATCGTGTCCGGCGAGGAGAGCAAACTTGTTATCACCGGAGCGGAACGGCAGACCGGTCAAGTTTGCAATGTGGGCAGCGGCTTTTTCGGCAAAGCCTTTCGGCGCATTCAAACCGGTACCGACTGCGGTACCGCCTAATGCCAATTCATACAATTCTTCCCGGCATTTTTCGATCCGTTTGATGGCTAATCCGACCTGGGCACGCCAGCCGGAAAATTCCTGTCCCAATGTCAAAGGCACAGCATCCTGCAAATGCGTTCTGCCGATCTTGACGATAGAAGCATACGCCTTTTCCTTTTCTGCCAATCCGTCGCGGAGTTGAGCAAGAACGGGCAGAAGCCGGTCTGTAATCGCAACAGCGGCAGCAATGTGCATTGCAGCGGGGAAAGTATCATTGGATGATTGTGACCGGTTGACATGATCGTTGGGGTGTACGGGCTTTTTTGCGCCTCTGGTACCGCCGAGCAATTCGTTTGCACGGTTTGCGATCACCTCGTTCACATTCATATTGGATTGCGTTCCACTGCCGGTCATAAAGACTTTCAGCGGGAATTCATCTGCCAATTTTCCAGCAAGGACTTCATCACAAGCACCGGCAATGGCATTCATGATATTTTCCGGGAGATTTCCCAGTTCCCCGTTCGCAAGGGCGGAAGCCTTTTTGAGAACGGCAAATGCTCGGATGACTTCCACAGGGATCTTATCCGCACCGATATTGAAATGATGCAGAGACCGCTGCGTCTGTGCGCCCCAATAATGTTCAGACGGCACAGAAATCTCGCCCATGCTGTCACTTTCGATCCGCCATGATTCGCTCATAGTTCGTAAAACTCCAAATCAAAAAAAATTATTTTTTCCGTTCCAAATCCTGTTTCACGAGGGAAACGACTTTATCAAACTTTTTCACATTGCCTTCATCTACATCCATGAGAGTTTCATGAGCTTCCAGAACAGTATGGGCATAAGAAGAAGGATTTGCCGTATTCCCGGCAGGAGCCGAAGCAGCAGCCGTATTCTCTGCGGCAACTGCATCAATTCCGATATCAACAAATTGGAACAGTTTTTTCAAACCGAGCCCGTACAGCAATTCTGTATTCTGCTGCCCGGCATTATGGACGGATATTTCAGCTCCGGTCTTTTTTGCACGGAGTGCAAGCATCGCCAGAACGCCCATGAATGTACTGTCCATCCACTGACAATCCCCCAAGTCAATGCGGATTGCACTGAATGCAGCGGATTCCAGTGTTTTTGCAAGATTACGGAGAGCAGGAGCACACTCAAATGTCGCTCTGCCGGACACCTTGATTACATACACACCATCACGGTCACTGATAAATATTTCGCCCATAATTTACCTCCGGGTTATGATAAAAGGTCAATGTTCCAATACGGCTTTGATACGACGGACGCCGCGGCTGGAACTTTCTTCTTTCTGAATACGGAAATGTCCGAGTTCACCACTGCGTTGTGCATGGGGACCACCGCAGATTTCTTTGGAGAAATCACCTACGCTGTAAACTTTCACCCGTTCTCCGTACTTATCACCGAACAAACCGATTGCACCGGAATTGCGTGCTTCTTCAATGGAAAGCTCTTCGCAAATCACAGGGACGTCAGCCTTGATGACTTCGTTGACCATATCTTCCACGATCTTGAGCTGTTCCGGAGTGACTTTATCCGGATGGGAGAAGTCAAAGCGCAAACGTTCAGCCGTGATATTGGAACCTTTCTGTGCCACATGTTCGCCCAATGTCAAACGCAATGCCTTGTGGAGCAAGTGAGTTGCAGTGTGCAAACGTGCGGTTTCTTCCGAATGGTCAGCAAGACCGCCTTTGAACTTCTGTTCTGCGCCCTGACGGGAAAGTTCCTGATGTTTGGCATAGGCTTCTTCATAGCCTTTCACATCAACAGAGAAACCTTTTTCGGTAGCCATTTCCAGAATCATTTCAATGGGGAAGCCGTAAGTTTCGTAAAGATAGAAAGCATTTTTACCGCTGATGGATTTGTTCTGGATATGAGCCGGAACTTTTGCGATGAGTTTTTCAAATTCTTTTGTACCGCGTTCCAAAGCAGCCGCAAACTGTTTTTCTTCCCGATCCAGGTTTTCCAGAATGGCATCTTTATTTGCAACCAGTTCCGGGTACAATTCGCCGTATTCATCAATCACGACCTGAGCCATTGACGGGGTAAAGATTTCGGTGATACCCAATTTCATACCTTCACGGATCGCGCGACGGATCAAACGGCGCAAAACATATGCCTGGTCAACGTTACCGGGTGCAACACCGTCCGCCATCAGGAATACGGAGGCACGGATATGTTCCACAACAACACGTTCAGAACGGACACGTTCCGCCGGAGCTTCCACACCGCGGATTGCATCCAATTTAGCAAACAAACCGGCAAACAGTTCGGTATCATAGCAACTGGCTTTGCCCTGAAGAACAGCGGTCACACGTTCCACACCCATACCGGTATCCACATTACACTGTTTCAGCGGTTCAAATTTACCTTCTGCATTTTTGAAATACTGCATGAACACGTTGTTCCAGATTTCAACCCAACGTTTATCGGAGGGTTCAAACACTTCCGGAGCCGGAAGCGGACCGGTCCAATAGAAGATTTCCGTATCCGGACCACAGGGTCCGGTCACACCGGCAGGGCCCCACCAGTTATCAGCTTTGGGGAGTTTTGCGATACGTTTTTCGGAAACGCCGTGTTTCTGCCATTCGGCATATGCTTCTGCATCAAAGGGAGCATCTTCATCACCGGCAAAGACGGTAAATGCGAGGCGATCCAGCGGGAGATTCAGCCATTCGGCGGAAGTCAAAAATTCAAAACTGAATGCAATAGATTCTTTCTTGAAATAATCGCCGAGTGACCAGTTACCCAGCATTTCAAAGAATGTCAGATGTACAGGATCCCCGACTTCATCAATATCGCCGGTACGGATACATTTCTGATAGTCCGTCAAACGATTACCCTGGGGGTGTTTTTCACCGAGCAGGTACGGAACCAGCGGGTGCATACCGGCTGTGGTAAAGAGAACAGTCGGGTCGTTTTCGGGGATAAGCGGGGCACTGCGGATCACGGAGTGACCATTTTTCCGGAAGAAATCCAGATATTTCTGGCGTAATTCAACAGCTTTCATAAATTCACCTGTACTTTCTTTATATGAGTTAAATAAAAATCTTGAATAACATACACCATTAACCTTGATTCGTCAAGTTTTTCTGTAAAAAAAACACAAAAAAAGACTGCAGAAAATCCGGTAAGGGAACTCTGCAGTCTTTCTGTATGCAGCAACAACCGTTTATTGCAGCAATTTCTTTGCACCTTCGATTATATTCAAACCGGCACTCGGGTCAGCCAATCCGCGGCTGGGGCTGGTTTCATATCCGCCGTTACCGTAATTACCGGGCAGACCGACATAACCGATTTCGCCCTGCCCCAAAGCAGCAAGCATGGTCATGGGGAAACGGGAAGCCTCACGAATCGCAAAACCGATTTCAACAAACGGTTCTGCGGGGAGAGAAACAACGGCAAATTCCGCCCCGAATTTGAGTGCGATCTGACGTTCGATGCGTTTTCCGGGAATCGGATTTTCACGGCAGCCGATTGCGCGTTCTGCAAAATATTTTTTGACAAAAGGAACACCGCGCGCAATATCTTCGCTGGTGAAGTCACGCCCGGCATCCATAGTAGCATCTTTATTTTCTTCGTAAACACGTTTGGCTTCTGTATATTCTTCATCAGAGAGCTGATAATAGGGTGCTTCGATTTCGCCGGATGCCACTTCCAATGTGCAATCTTCCACCTTTTTCAAACGATAAAGTGCAGAAAGGATTGCAGCAGCATAACCTTTACCGATACGTGTTGCTTCTGCATAAGAGGTCTGATCGGCAGCAGATGTCACATCAAAGTGATTGATGTTACCCTGCGGAGCAATGACCGTCATAACCGGCAGATTATAACCGGTACGATACTGTATCTCCGCTTCCATTCTGCCCGGCCAATCTGCGGAAACCACGTTACCGCCAATGGTGTCTGTATGATTGGAAATATTGGCAATCAACAAAACGGGGCGGTCATTCTGGCGGATTTCTGCCATCAGGATCGAGTGGTCAACGCCGCCTTCTGTGCGGGCGATTTCCGGATTGAGTTTGCCGGGATTGGTCAGAGTTTTGCCGTTTTTCATGATAAAACGGCGATTGAAAGCCAATGTAGTACATTCGGTTGCACCGGTATAAAGTTCAGCCGGAGCAAGAGATTTCCATGCCTGAGTCAAAGCAGCAGCCGTTTTTTCGATCAAACTGTTCACATAATCGGGATCCGCCTGTTCCGTAAAGAGAGAACTGGCATAAGGACCGGTATGAGTATGCGTTGTACAATACAGAACTTTTCCGGCAAGGGGAGATTGGATTGCGCGAAGTTTTTCGTCAAACTTGTCAACCAACGCTCTGGGAAAAAGACAAAGGTCATAAGAGACCAATGCAGCATAGGTTTCCCCGGTACGGAAAACGGCGGCTTTGATATGGAGTCTATCATAAAAACCGATATTGGGACGGGAGTTGAAATAACCGCAGAGAGACAACCCGATGGGCGGGGTAATATCTTCCTGTGCGTAACCGAATTCAAGATTATTCATTTTAATATCCTTTCTGAAAAAAAATGATCGTTGATTCAATATAGCACAGATATCTGTGTTTACAAATAAAAATGAAACAAGTTTCCAGTAAAAAAATTAAATTTACGGATTGACTTTTCCCTTACTGTGATGTAATGTACGTACGTAATAATTTTTATAATCAGAGCAGGAGCTGGATAATGAATGATGATTTGGCATTGGGGATCGATCTGGGCGGCACAAAATTATATGCCGTTGTAACTGACGGACATCACAATTGTCTGGGGGAATTGAAAGCGGATACCGACTCCAATGCCACACCGGAAAAATTGGCGCAAGATATTCTTGAATTAGGCAGAAATGTTTTGGAACAAAATCAAATTCCATTCGGAAAAATCCAACATTTCGGGCTGGCAGTCCCCTCCCCTGTCGATCCTGTAAACGGAAATTGTTATCATGCCACAAACCTGAACTGGAAAAATGCGGCACTGAAAGAGATGATCAGTCAGAAACTGGAACGCCCCGTTTATTTGGGCAATGATGCAAACCTGGGACTTCTTGCAGAATTTCATTGCGGTGCAGCAAAAGGTTTTTCCACTGTTGTCGGATATTTTATTGGAACCGGGTTGGGTGGCGGTGTGATCATCAATGGCAAACTCCATCACGGGAACACCGGACTTGCCGGAGAATTGGGACATATGATCGTCAAATACAACGGGCGCAAATGCGGTTGCGGGCATCGCGGCTGTGCAGAAGCCTATTGCAGTAAAATCGCCTTCGTCAAAGCAATCAAAAAAGCGGTTTTCAAACACGGTCTGACCACATCCATTCCTCTGGAAAAACTCAATGAAGAAACACGGAATATCAAAAGCAAACATCTGGCAAAAGCATACAAAGCCGGCGATGAAGTCGTTTGCCGCGTCATCGACAAAGGAGCCGTCATGCTCGGCGTTGCGGCGGCAGGGGTAACAGCGGCAATTGCACCGGAATGTATTATACTCGGCGGCGGTGTGATTTCCGCTCTCGGCAAAGAATTTTTACCCGTATTCCGGGAAAGTTTTGCGGAGCATTTATTTGGATTACCGCCGGAGAAGATCAAAATTTGCTGTGCCGGATTGGGTGATCGTGCAGTTGCAACGGGTGCGACATTGCTTGCACGCGCAAAAGGAGATTTGTAATTATGCAGGAACAGAATCAAACAATGCGTGTATTATGTGCAATCGATCTGGGGGCCCATGCCGCCCGGATGCTGATCGCACAATGTCCGGGGAAAGACCAATTGGATATACTGGAAGATTTTGACGTAACCATTCCGTTGGGAACCAATGTATTCCATACCGGCTCCATCAGTGCATCCTCGATCCGGATTCTTTGCGAAATCTTCCGTAATTTCCGAAAAAAAATGGACGAATACGGCGTAACGGAATGTCGTGCCATCGCAACCAGTGCGGTCCGGGAAGCCGCCAATTCAGAAATCCTGATTGAACGGATCAAGCACGAAACGGGGATTGAACTGCAATTGTATGAAGGCGCGGATGAAGCACGTTTGAATTATCTTTCGGTAATCCATACCCTGCCGAAACGGTTGAACTTCCATACCAAAAAAGCAATGATCGCCGATATCGGGACAGGAGCATGTCAGATCAGCACTTATGACAAAGGTTCCATGACATTTACGGAAACATTGAAGATCGGAACACTCCGTATTCTGGAAACAATCCCCGGAGCGACTTCGGTTGCGGCATTAAGGGAATCCATGATGCCGACCATCGACAATGCATTCAGCGATTTGATTTATTCCGGCGTGGATTTTCAAGGCGATATGGTCATTTCAACCGGAGCATCCGTCCGGATGCTGTTCCGTATTTTTATGGCAAATAAAGGTCACAAGGAATTGCCACCCCTTTATAAAGTCACGAAAGATGAATTTGATGATATGCTGGAAAACATGGAAGAACTGTCCATTGGTGAAATCAGCAGCAGACATGATATCCGGCAGGAACTGGCGGAAGCCGTTCTGCCCTGCGCCCTGCTGGTCCGGGAATTGTTCCGGATCACAAAGGCAAAAGAATTATTGATCCCCATGGTCTCTTTGAAAATGGGGTTGATGCTGGATTTTGCCAACAGTCTTCTTGCAGAGAAAGATGAATTTGAACAGCAAACACTCGGTCTTGTCCGTTCCATTGCATGCAAATACCGGTGCGATAGTGATTTCTTTACCAAAACAGAAGAAAATGCAATTTTTCTGTTCCGGAAAATGCAAAAATTACACGGTTTGACAAAACGGCATCTTTTATTACTGCGTATTGCGGCGATCCTTCATAAATGCGGACTGTTTCTGAATAATCAGGCATATCATAAACACTCAGCCTATATTATTTCCGCCACAGAAATACCGGGTATTTCCCTTTCCGAACGGCTGATCGTTTCCCAAACGGCACGCTATCAGAGAAAAGGATTACCGCAGAAACAACATACCGCCTTCCAAAGCCTGCCGCAGAATGACCGGAATGTGATTCTGAAATTATCGTCACTTCTGCGTATTGCCTGTATTCTCTCCAATCGTGGTATCACACCGGATATGATACAGATACGGCAGGAAAAAGACCGAATCATCATCCGCAATATTGCGACAAGGACTTATACAGACGGCAATACGATCCGCGGTGATCTGGAATATTTTTTCTATACTTTTGCGGTGGAATTGATTCTGCAATAAAAACGGAGTGATCTCTCATGAAACGGAAGAAAAAAGAAAACACATCACGTTTTATCAATCGGGATATCAGCTGGTTGGCATTCAATGCCCGTGTTCTGGAAGAAGCCAGAGATTCCGGCAATCCGCTTTTGGAACGGCTGAAATTTATATCCATTTTTTCCAGTAATCTGGATGAATTTTTTATGGTCCGTATTGCAGGAATGGCAAGACATGATCCGGAACGCCCGCAGAAAATTTATAAAAATCAGGTCTATTATCCGGGGGAATTACTGGCAACGCTCAACACAACAATCCGGCGTCTTGTACAAAAACAATACAGGACATTGAACACTCAACTGCTGCCCGAACTCGAAAAAGAAGGAATCCAGATCGTCAAATGGCAGGATCTGACAGCAGAATTGCGCGATAACGGACGGAATATTTTTCTGAATGAGATTTCCCCTGTTCTGACGCCTATCGGTATCGACCCGACTCATCCGTTCCCGCAAATCCCGAATCTGAAATTGGAACTGTTGATTCGATTGAAACAAAAAAAACAACAGCGTTTTGCTGTGATCCAGGTCCCCTCCAATGTTCCCCGTTTTCTGCGTCTGGATAAAGAACCGGGTGCCGGCGGAACCTTTATTGCATCCGAAGATTTGATTGCACATAATCTGGATGAGATGTTCAACGGATATGATATTGTGGAATGTACCCCGTTCCGTATTACCAGAGATATGGATCTTTCCATTGACGAAACAACGGTTGCGGATTTGATGACCGAAATGCAAAATGCTTTGCAGGCACGCCCGAAACGGTCCGTTGTCCGCTTGGAAGTGACAGATAAGATTTCAGCCGTATCCAGTCAATGGCTGATGACGATGCTCGATATCAAAGAACCGCAATTATTCCGGATCAAAGGAATTCTCAATCTGAAATCCATGATGGAACTTTCAGAATTATCCGGATTCCCCGAATTGAAAGATCTGCCGATGCCGCCCGTCCCCTCCCCCGTCTGCCCGGAACATATTTCCATGTTTGAAGCGATCCGGCGGAAAGGGGCGTTCATTCTCCACCATCCTTATGAATCCTTTGATCCGGTTCTGCGTCTGCTCAATGAAGCAGCGGACGACCCGAAAGTATTGGCAATCAAGCAGACACTTTACCGGGTCAGCAGCAATTCTCCCGTGGTTGCCGCCCTGGAACGTGCGGCACGGAACGGGAAACAAGTGACTGTACTTTTTGAGATCAAAGCGCGGTTTGATGAAGAAAACAACATGCGCGGGGCAATGGCACTTGCGGATGCCGGAGCCCATGTCGTTTACGGAATCGCAAAACTCAAAGTCCATTGCAAAGCACTGTTGATCGTCAGAAAAGAAGAAAACGGAATCCGGCGTTATGTACACTTGAGTACCGGCAATTACAATGAAAAAACAGCGCGGCAATATACCGATATCGGATATTTCTCTGATAATGCAAAATTGGCACAGGATACAGCGGCATTGTTTAATGTAATCACCGGTTTTTCCGATCCTCCGGTGTGGAATCAGCTGATTGTTGCCCCCTATACGCTGAAAGATAAAATACTGTTTCTGATCGACCGGGAAGCACGCCTTGCAACAAAAAACAATCCCGGTCATATCCGGATCAAAGTAAATTCCCTGATTGATTACGAAATCATTGAACATCTGTATAAAGCAGCGGAAAATAATGTCCGGATCGAAATTGTTGTGCGCGGGATATGCGGGATCAATCCTTATGCCCTTTCGCCCGCCGGAAAACGGAATTTCCGCATTGTCAGTATTTTGGACCGCTATCTGGAACATGCACGTATCTATTATTTCCGGAATAACGGTGCAGAAGAATACTTCATCGGCAGTGCTGATATGATGCCGCGGAATCTCCGCCGGAGAATTGAATTATTGCTCCCCGTGACCGACCCTGTGATACGGGAAGATCTGGATTATATTCTGAAAACCCAACTGCACGATCAGCGCAAAGGCAGAATCATGACCGGTGTCAATCTTTTTTCTTCCACAGAAAAATTGACCGATGCCGATGCCAAACGCAGTCAGTCTGCGCTGTATGAATTTTACCGGGAACGTCATAAACAGGAAAACGATCCGGAAAAGATGAAAAAAGGAAGACTCACCGTTTTTGAACTGAAAACCAAGGAATCAGATCATGAAGAAATATAATTTTCTGTTTATTCTTTTTGCCGTATTTGCGCTGCTGTTTGCTGTGGGATGCAAAGAAAACAGTGTAAAAAGCAGCGAATTTTTGCGAAAAATCAGATTAAAAAATAATCCCGATGATATTGCTGCCGACCTGATTACAGCATTGCAGAAAGGAAAAGCAAAACAGATTTATACGCTTTCTTCCGACCGGATCCAGAATATTATGGAAAATTCCGCTCTGTTTGCAAATGAAGAAATGGAGTTCAACGATATTCTCAAACATTGGGAGGAATATCTGAAAAAACAATATTCGTCTTATCTGTTGACTGTCAAATTATTGAAAAAAGAAAAGAAATCCTGCATTTACCAGTTATACATGCAAACGCCGGGGACGGAAGAATGTAAAATCATGCAGATCACCTTGCTGATGGATGAACACAAAAACTGGAAGAATGATACCCGTTTTTAATATTTTATATTCAAAGTATTTTTCAACCGGGCAAATAATTCTTCTTCCTGCCACAACGGCTGCTCTGTGGAAGAAAAATATACTTTCAACCAGGAACGGATTTCTTCATCCGTAAAAGAGAAAAAGCGGAAGAGATGAACAAAATCCATCACGCCATCTTTTTTCAATTTATTGCGCTTCTGTTTTTTACAGGATGCAAAATCAATCCAGATCAACTCCATATCAGTTGACGGGGAAGTTTTACGCCAAAGCAGATTATTCGGCGTAAATCCACCATGAAAGATTCCATTATCGTGGAGTTTTGCCAGCAATTTCAAATTACCACGCAAATATTCATTACATAATGCGCTTTCATGTTCCAACTCTCTGCCCGGAGTAAAACAGAGACCGTTTTGTGTATCAGCAGCAAATTCCGTAATCAGGAATCCAGTCCGGATCCGGAAAAAGGTTCGCGTTTCACCCGCTGCAAGCAGACGGGGAACAGAGAATCCGAGATGCCGGAAAATATCATAATTCACCGCTTCTCTGCCGATCGGGGATAAGCGGAACAGATAACTGCGCCAGCGTTTGATCCGGTTGAATGTTTTGTATACGACAGCATCGCCGGATGATGTTATCACTTTCAGAACAAATTTGTTCCGTGTACGCCAAATACATTCGCTCTTTGAATTTTCTTCAAATGCGCCTTGAGACAATAATTTTTCATATTCATCCCGGAAAGAAGATGTAACATAAGTCCATGACCGAAAAAAACGAATCATCTTCTTTTCCAATTTTTCAGCAGACTCAACAGTCATATTTCTCTCATTCAACATTCATCACAACACAGTCAAAACCAAACCGATCAGAATTAATGCGACACCAACGATTTTTGTTGCAGTACATTTTTCTTTCAGAATAACAACCCCCATTGTAACACCGAAAATCAACCCCAATTGACGGAATACCTGTACATAAGATACATTGGTAACCATTGTCATGGCAATCAAAACCAAAATATATGTCAACGAAGCAAACACACCCGCTGCAATGGGGACCCAATCACGATTTTTTACGTAATTGAAAAGGATTTGACGCTGTTCTTTCAATGACATGGAAATCAAAAGCAGCGTGGAAGAAAGGAAGATACCGCGTGTGGAATAATAAGCCATGGAAACAACCGGTTTTGATATCTGGAGCTGATTGGCGTTCAAATATTCCATGATCTCTTTCTGCCCCTGACTGTCAAAAATCGTATACCCGGTCGTCCCGCAAGCTGTAACAAGAACAAAGAACATATTCCATGTAAAATAATTACGGATATCGAAATCACTGAACTTCTTCATCGGCATACTCATACAGCCGCAGAACACCACAAACATCCCGAACATAGCCAGATACGTCAACGGTTTGCCCAATCCGCAAGCAGTCGTGATAACAGCCGTTAAAAGCAAGGGCAGCGAACGCATCATCGGGTACGCTGTTGACATATCAAGGCAGCGGTAAGAATGGATCAAACCACAGCAATAAAGTACATCGGAAGAAACGGTAAACACTATACAAAGCCAGAAACTTACCGGTAAACTCCATATCGGAACCGGTGTCCACAACTGAACATGAAGCCACATGAGACAGGATGTTGTACAGATGATCGCATAAAAAGGAAAAGTCATTGTCGTCTTTTTGGCGAGTAAATTCCAAGTTGCATGAAAACCGGCGGAAAGAACAATAAGTATAAACGCTAAAAGTGACATGGCAAACAACCTTAAAAAATTACGTTACTGGAATCCTTATAATATATCACATTTTTGCAAAAATACAAATCGCAATCAAGAACTTTTACCGGGTGAAACGCCAGATGTTCTGACTGCCGCAAGATATCCGTTCCACAGGAAACGGTAATGAAAAACGTTTCCGCGCCGCTTCCATATCCGTTTCATCACGGGTGATAAAATATAAGGTCCCTGTTTCCGGCAATGATTGCAATCGATTCTGATTCGGACGGTCATACCACATCACGGAATCACGGTCAGCCCAATGCGCGGTGGCAAATAACAACGCCGGATAATCACTTTCAAACGTCATATAAAATACGGCATCCGGATATTCTTTCCGGCATTGTTCCAGACGCTGAACCGTTACGGACGGCATAAAATCCTCCCGGACATAATACGGTGCCATCAAATCATCCTGCCAGCCATTACCGAACAGCAAATCTCCTATCCGGGGAGAAAAGATCGTCACAAGCGCACACCAGAAAAATACAAGTAATACGGGGATATATTTTTTCCCGGCGGGGAAACGGCAGAGAAAAGCACCGACACCATACCCGGCAGGAAAACACCACACCGCCAACAATGGCAGAAAAACCCGGGGAAACGGGGCTGTGGGAAACACAAGATAAACGCCGGCAGGGATCAATATGGTCAATAAAAGCATTACGGCATACCATTTTAACTTTTTCCGGATCCGGAACATAAGGATACACGGCAGCAGGATCAGAAACACGGTTGCATAAAAATGCCATGCGGCAGCCCCGGCAGAATACCAGCCTTCTTTCAACGCAATACAGCCTTTGAATTTTTCAAAAATGGGCAGATAAAAAATCGCAAGACATACAAAAGGACTTAAAAATAAATAAAGCAAAGGCAGAATATTACGTTTATTGTTCATCACTGCGGGAAAGAATAATAAACTGATCGCAACAAAAGATGCCAAATTGGTGGGTGCTGTACCGACTGCCAAAAGAGCCAAAAGGGAATAAAAAATATAATATCGGATTTTTCCATATTTCAAAATGGACCGTGCCGCTGCAACGCCTCCACAAGTCAGAAGAAACCCCAGTATATACCCGCGCAATCCGGTTCCATAAATCAAAAATGGCGGTGTCATACAGAAACACAACGCAACACACCAGGCACAATAAGCAGAAAATTTCCGCTGTAAAGTCCGGAATATCCAAACTGCCGCGCCGCAAGCACACACCATCGGCAGCAGACGGAACAACATAAGATAAAGATCCGGCAGACATTTTCCCAAAAATAAAATCCAGAAACGGAGCAATATGGAAAACACAATATGATTATTCGGAATATCATACGTTTGATACACAGTCAAAGTATCCGGACAATAAAAAATCAAATCCAGTGTGAGACATTCATCGAACCAGAAATCCCGGGAATAATACCGGAATGCAAAGCACAGAAACAGGGCACAAAAAACGTAAATCCCACGCTGTTTCAGCAGCAGTTCAAATAAAGATTGTTCGTCCGGATTGCGGCGTTCCATGATCAAATCCCCGGGACAACACGTTGTTCATTGCCCGGTGTCCACAGAATACGTTCCGGATACCCGCCGGGGAATAATTGCAAATTCCGGTATCGTTTGCTGACCGCCACCAGATTCATCGGAGAAAACAGGAACAGATACGGTGTTTCATCATGAATCAAAGCATGGAACTGATGATACAATTTCTGCCGTTTCACGTCATCAAATTCCACACGGATCGCATCAATCAAAGCATCCGCCTGTTTATTCCGGAATGTGATAAAGTTACTGGTTGCCGGTTTGCCGGCATGATCGGAATGCCATAACTGATACGGATCCGGACGCATGGAACTTGTCCAGGCAATCATACAGGCATCAAACTGGCGTTTTTCCAAACGCTGAAGAACAACGGACCATTCCAGGGACAATGCTTCCATTTGAATACCCGCTTTTGCCATATCTTCTTTCAAAACCGGCAGAATTTTCTGATAAGTCGTATTTACATTCGGATTCAGAATCGTAAAACGGAACGGCTTGCCGTCTTTATCCAGAATACCGTCTCCATCGGTGTCACGCCACCCGGCATCAGCAAGCAATTTTTTTGCAGTCTCAACCGAAAATTCACGGGGCTTGATCGATTTGTCACACGCCGAACTGTCCGGGAAGAATGGGCCGGAGACTGCCCGGGCAAGTCCAAAATAGACATCCCGCAAAATACGCTCACGATCGACAAGATGGCTTAATGCCTGACGGACACGTTTGTCCGCAAACAATGGATTGGTCAGATTCAAGCCGATATAATTGTAAGCCCGTGCAGGATATTGCAGTTTCTTCAGGTGTCCATCCGGAGCAAATGCCGCAGAAGATGTTTTATTGCGCCATTGTTCCGGTGTCAAATTCAAAGAATCAATCGACTGGGCTTCCAACGCCTGCAAACGGGGACCGGGGTGTTTGTAAATGTCATAAGACAACTGGCGGATCGGCGGCATGATCCCAAGCCGTTTCCCGTAATATTTCTCAAACCGTTTGAATACAGTACGTTTCCCGATTTCCCATTTGACAAACTGATACGGACCGCAGCCGATAATCATTTTGTTGCGTTTGGCATCCTCATTGAATTTTGTTCCGTCAAATTTTCCGTCGGCATTATACAAATGGCGGGGCAGCGGCATCAATCCCAAGGTAATATCTTTGGAAAGAAAATACGGTTTGCTCCAAACAACATCAAATTCATAGTCGTTGATCACCCGGATTTCTTTGATCGGCGCAAAATAGCCGCGTAACGGGACGGCATCCACTTTTTCATCTTTGATCACATCCAGATAAAATTTGAAATCGTGGGCGGTAACTTCTTTGTTCAACCATTCCTTCCCCGTTACGGGATCCGTGAAATCATGCCATAAGATACCTTTCCGCAGTTTGATATGCCATGTCAGTTTATCCTCCGACAAACGCCAGGATTCCGCCAACATCGGGCGGAAATCATCCGGATCATTATAATCCGGTTCCGCAAGCGAATCCATAGCATGTGACCAGAACGTACTTACCGTGGCATCCGCCGATGTCACTGGGTTCAGATTCCCCGCATCCGCACCGGAAGCGTTGATAATGCGCCCGCCGGATTGGGCTGCCGGATCATAATATTTCTTATTGGCAACCTCAGCAACATCCGTCTTCAGCGGTGTTTTTACCGGTACAGATGCAACAGGTCCATTGGCTGAAATGACTGCTAATGTATCATTGATTTGTTTCAACGTCCGATTCATTTCTTCCATGTTGGACCGTACCAGATCAAGAGCAGTCACGATAGACCAGGCGCAGAACAGCATCAGAATCACAGCGATTGCCGATAATATATATTTCCAATTCGATTTTTGCATGATTATCTTATTTCCTTAATGGTTGGATTTATTTATTTGCCATTGCCGCGGAATACAACGGGCTTTCCGGTAAACAATTGAAAAACCCATTTGTTATCATCATTTTTGATCAATGTTGCCGTACAGTCAAATGCTTCCCGGAAGCAGCCGCCCGCTTTACCGCCGTTACCATTGGCATATAACGTAAACTCGGCATCGGCTTTTGTTTTATCCGGCTGAACAATGATATGCAAATCATGAACCGAAAGACGCAAACTGTTCACCATTTTCCGTCCCTGCATAAAACGCAATGCCAATTCTTTGGCTTTATATTTGCCGGAAGCATAGGGAATACCAACCAGTTGGATTTCCGGAGCCAATACCCGTTCGATCCCCCGGACATCCGCAACTTCATCAATCATCCCTTTATTCCCGCTTTTTTCCGTACATTGAATCAATTGATCAAAAACGCCGCGAATCTTATCTTCTTCCGTTTCATAGAAAAAGAAAAACCAGACCGCAAAAACAGCAAGAAACGATGTAAATAAACCTGCCAGACGGATGATCAGAAATCTTTTGACTTTAGGATCCATACTATTTTACTCCTTACCATAATGGCTTTCCAGCCAGACGTTTGATTGATATTTGACCGCCTACATGCTCTTCCATCGGCATCGTGCGGTTGTCACCCATGACATAATATTTCCCATCCTCCACTTTTTCCGGCGGAAGATTCCAACTTGTGTTCAAATCACCCGTATAGGGTTCAGACTGCTGTTTTCCATTGATATACAAATATCCCTGACGCCATTCCACGGTATCCCCGGCAACCGCAAGTACCCGCTTCAATAAATAAACTTTGCGCCCTGCCATGGAAAACACACAAACATCTCCCCGTTTGACCGGAGAAAACCACAACAGCCAGGGACAGGAAAATGTAAAACCTTTATCCGGATAAGTCGGCACCATACTGCTGCCGGAAATCAACATCGGCTGAAACAGAAAACGAAAAATCAGCCATGCACTGACAGCGATACCTGTCAAACGCAGCAAACGCTTTTTCCATGGGGAAACCTTCATCATTCTTCATCCTCCTCCATGCTTGTCTCCGCATGTTCCGGCAAACGCAGAAAGAAGGAAAATACCGCACCGCCCTCTTTTGCATTATCGGCCTGGATCCATCCTTTATGTGCCAAAAGAATACCGTACGCCATGGAAAGCCCCATCCCCGTTCCTTTACCAATCGGTTTTGTTGTAAAAAACGGTTCAAATAAACGGTTGATCGCTTCCGGACCGATCCCGGTACCGGAATCCTGTACCCGGATGACACAATACCGGTGTTCTTTCCAATCCGTGATTTCCGGCGGCGGGCGCATTTCACTTTGGTTCTGTTCCGCATGTTCGTAAAGGGAAATCATCAATTTCCGTTTGGCTTCCGGAACATTTTCCATGGCATCACGGGCATTGAACAAAATGTTCATCAACGCCTGCTGCAACTGAATCGGGTCCCCGCGGACAATCAATTTTTCCGGACTCTCCACCGTTACATCCACATGTACCGGAATTGCGGACGATACCGGCATGAATAATGCCACCGCGGAACGGATAAATTCCTCCATTTCAATATCGGATTCGTTATAATTCCCTTTCCGGGCGAATCCCAGAAGCTGTTTGGTCAAAGTCGCCGCTTTCTCTGTAATACTGTCGATCCCGTCCAGATGACGGTTTACATCCGGATCATCTACGGGGTGCATATAGCGGATAATATCCAAATGTCCCTGCATGGCATGGAGAAAATTATTAAAGTCATGGGCAATCCCTCCGGCAAGACGCCCAATGGATTCCAAACGCTGCCAATGGAATGTCTGTTCCTGCCATTCCTGACGCTCCCGTTCCAGTTTACTGCGCTCTGTAATATCCTGACCATACACAATAAACATCGGGACATCGCCCATAATGACCGGCGTAAAAGAAAATGCGGCTTCCCGCCCGGAATGTTTGATCACGGCATTGCAGCGCAATGGTTCCGCATGTTCATCGACTTGTTCTTCCCAGGAAATATCACTCCATATATCCGGTGTAACCGTGGTCAAATCCATTAATGTGATATTCTGCAAATGCCCGGATTTCAAACCGAAACTGTGTTCTGCCGCCGGATTTGCATCCATGACACGCCCATTCCGGTCGATCGTAACGATCATATCCGCAGACCGGTGAAACAGTAAACTGTAACGGGCTTCACTTTTACGTAAATCTTTTTCCAGTCGTTCCGCTTTGCTCATTGCACCGAAAAAGGCAAAGAAAATGTCAAGCGAACGGCGACCGGAACCCGGTTCTTCCAATTGAATACGGGATAAATATAAACTGGCAAGCTGCGCCAAAAGTAAAATCGAAATTGAACGGGCAAGATAAGACGCCATCAAATCCTGCCACCACGCCTGCTGTCCCCAGAAAAGGATCAGGTAAAATAAAATACCATCCAACGCCTGTCCTGCAAACAAGGCACCGGTCACACAGATAAACAAATGACAACGGCGGTTACGCAAGGATTGGTAAATAATCGGGATCAGAAACAGATCCAATGCAAAACTGACCACATTTGCCGCCATGGCACGGATACTGGAAGAAAAGATGCGCGTAATGTCTGCAGCGGCAGAAAAATTTGTACCGGATCCGCTGTGCCACATTCCGCGGGAAAAGGTCATACTGATGATATACGCATAAATACCCAATCCGGCAAGCAGAGCAATGATCAAACGCTGGGCTTCCACGGTACCGTCTGCAATATAAACGATGATCAAAGCCGCAAGAAACGGCAACAGTAATACCGTATTGGATAAGTCGAAATCAAGACCGGGAATCCCGGTATCAATACTGATTCCGGCTGTCCCGGAAAGCTGCATGAATGCAAAAAGCAGCCCCAGGGACAAATAAAAGCCGGCATTACCGATGATTTTACGCAAGCCATGAAGCAGCAGCAACATGACAAAAACAAATGTCATCTCCAATATAGCAAAACAACATCCGTAAAACGCATTCATCGGTAATCTTTCTTTCTGATTATTTTGTTAATTCTTTCCGAACCAAATTCTGCAGATAAGTCGGAACATCGACGCCTGCTGCGAATGCTTTTTCAGAAATTTTCTGAAATTCGCGGACGGAGAACGGAATAAAATAATTCAGCAAATATTTTCTATTGTTCCAATCTTTTTCACATTTTGCGATTTGTTCATCGGTCAAACCGAAAGCCTTCAGAATACAGCGTGCCATCATCATATTTCCGATGGGGTTCATATGCACACCATCATAGGTAGCCACAAATCTTCCTTTGAATTTCGGGTATTTTTTCTTGATGGAAGCAATGAGTTCCTGCATATCTTTGTTGACATCAACAAGAACGCAATTCTTTTCTTTTGCAAGTTGACGGAGAAAATCATTGTATGCGATCAATTTCTGATTATTGGGAGCCTTCAGATCTTCTGAGATCATGGTTGCGGTCATAATATAGACTTTGACGCCGGCAGCTTGTGCTTTTTCCACGATTTTTGTGATATTCACTTTATATTTATCCAGCGGAACACCTGCTTTTCCATGCCAGACATCGTTCACGCCACAGCTCAAGGTCATGTACTGAGGTTTCTTTGACAACACATCTCTCTCCAGACGTTTGAGCATTTGCGGCGCTTTATTTCCACCGACTCCAGCGGGAATTTTTTGAGCATTTATGCCATTGATTTTCAATGCTGACATGACAAGGTTGATATAGCCGCACTGCACACTGTTTCCCTGTGCAGTGATGGAATCACCGAGAAATCCGATTTTATCACCATTTTTAATTACGATTTCTGCGGACAATGTAGCGGAAGACAACAATGCGGCTCCGAGAAGGAATCCTGCAAAAATATTTTTCATACTGTTTTTTTCCTTTCGTATATGAATGTACGAATTACTTTTTCAAATCTTTATTGACAAGGCTCTTAATGTAAGATGGAACATCTTTTCCGGTAGCGAAAGCAATGTCAGACAATTTTTTGTATTCGCTGACGGTAAAATCGAACATTTTGTACAGGGGGAAATGTCTTTTATTCCAATCAGCTTCACATTTTGCGATTTGTTCCCCGGTCAAACCGAATGCTTTCAAAAGTCCGCGTGCCATTACGATATTCCCCATGGGATTCATGTGTACGCCGTCATACGTGGCAATACAATTTTTGAGTTTCGGGTATTTTTTCTTGATGGAAGCGATAAATTCCTGCATATCCTTGTTCAAATCGACCAGGACGCAGTTTTTTTCTTTTGCAAGTTGACGGAGGAAATCATTATACGCAATCAATTTCTGATTTGTTTTTGATTTCTGATCTTCACCAATCATGGTAGCTGTCAGAATATAAACTTTGATTCCGGCAGCTTGTGCTTTTTCCACAATTTTCGTGATATCCACTTTATATTTATCCAGCGGAACACCTCTTTTTCCATGCCAGACATCGTTCATACCACAGCTCAAGGTCATGTACTGAGGTTTCTTTGACAACACATCTCTCTCCAGACGGGCAAGCATGTGATATGATTTGTTTCCGCCACGTCCGGCGGGAACTTTTTGAGCATTCACGCCATTGATTTTCAAAGCGGACATGACAAGGTTGATGTACCCGCAGGAGAATATATCTCCCTGTGCTGTGATGGAATCACCGAGGAAAGCGATTTTATCACCATTTTTAATTACGATTTCCGCAGACAGAGTGGCGGAAGACAACAATGCAGCGCAGCAAAGAAGTCCTGTAAAAATTTTTTTCATACTTATTTTTTCCTTTCGTGTAACCATAAAAGATTATTTTCGTATTTCGTTACGAATCAGTCTTTTTATATAGGTCGGGACATCCGTGCCGGCAGTATAAGCGATCTCGGATAATTGCTTATATTCGTGGACGGTGAGGTAGATCAAGTTTCTGAAATGAAACATGCGTTTATTCCAGTCGGCATCACATTTTGCAATTTGTTCCTCAGTAAACCCGAATGCTTTCAAAAGGGCGCGAGCAACCATGATATGCCCGATCGGACTCAAGTGTACACCATCGAATGTTGCCGTACATTTTCCTTTATATTGCGGGTATTTCTTCTTGACGGAAGCAACGATTTCCTGCATCTCGGTATTCAAATCGACAAGGACACAGTTCTTTTCTTTTGCAATTTGACGGAGAAAATCATTGTATGCGATCAATTTCTGATTATTTTGCGTCATCGGATCTTCGTGGATCATGGTAGCCGTCAGGATATAAACTTTAACTCCGGCAGCTTGTGCTTTTTCCACGATTTGAGTAATGGACTTTTTATAAGCATCCAATGAGACCCCGTAATAAACATCGTTCACGCCTGTGTTCAAGGTCATATATTGAGGTTTCTGTTTCAAAATATCACGGTCCAGGCGTTTGAGCATCTGCGGTGCTTTATTTCCACCGATTCCGGCGGGAATTTTTTGAGCATTTATGCCATTGATTTTCAATGCTGACATTACGAGGTTGATATACCCGCAGGAGAATGTATTTCCTTGATGGGTGATGGAATCACCGAGGAATCCGATTTTATCACCATTTTTTATTATGATTTCCGCAGAGAGCGAGGCGGAAGATAATAAAGTAATGCTGAAAAGAATGCTGAAAAAAATATGTTTCATATGTGCATTTTTCATTTTTTGAAATTACTTGCTCACCGCATTGCGCACTGCATCCATGGAATATGCTTCTGCACTTTTACCTGTGCCAACCGCTTTTGCAGAAAGATCCATGTATTCTTTTGTGGAAATATTGACGTAAAGACGCATTGTAAATTTGCTTTTCATCCAGGCATCAGTTGCTTTTTTCAACTGTTCATCGGACAAGCCGAATGCTTTCAGAATACCGCGCGCCATCATCATATTGCCAAGGGGATTCATATGTACGCCATCGACGGTCAGATAGTTGCCTTTGAAGTTCGGATATTTTTTCTTGATGGCAGCAATTTCTGCCTGCATATCTTTATTCAAATCAACAAGAACACAATTCTTTTCTTTTGCAAGCTGACGGAGAAAATCATTGTAAGCGATCAATTTCTGGTTGTTCTTTGCCTGCTGATTTTCAGAAATCATGGTTGCGGTCAGAATATAAACTTTTACTCCGGCAGCTTGCGCTTTTTCCACAATTTTTCTGATATTGACTTTGTACTGATCAAGGGGAACACCGCGTTTTCCATGCCAGACATCGTTGACACCGCAACTCAAGGTCATGTGCTGGGGCTTCTTGGCTAACACATCTTTATCCATACGGGCAAGCATCTGATTGGATTTATGACCACTGATCCCTGCAGGAACTTTTACAGCTTTTACACCATTGACTTGCAAGGCGGTTATCACAAGGTTGATATAGCCGCAATGCATACTGTTCCCCTGTGCGGTGATGGAGTCGCCGAGGAATCCGATTTTGTCACCATTCTTAACAACGATTTCCGCTGAGAGAGTTGCGGAAGACAACAAAGCGGCTCCGAACAGAAGCCCGACAAACATTTTTTTCATACTTATTTTTTCCTTTCTTTGTATGGTTTTCTGATTATTTTCTTAAATCATCCCGGAGCAATTTATTCATGTATGCCGCGACATCCATCCCTGCGGCAAATGCTTTTTCCGAGAGTTTCAAATATTCTTTAATGGAAACCGTTACCGCCGGATAAAATGTATAACGGCGTCTCATCCAATCATCCGATGCTTTTGCGATTTGATCATCCGTCAACCCGAATGTTTTCAATAGACTCAAAGCAACCATCATATGCCCCATCGGATTCATATTGATCCCGTCAGTCGTAAGCAGATTACCTCTGGCTTTCGGGTAAAGTTTCCGGATTTCATTCAGACGGGTTTGCATATCCTGATTCAGATCCACAAGAACACATTTCTTTTCTTTGGCAAGTTGACGGAGAAAATCGTTATATGGTATCAATCTTTTATTGTAGGCGTTGCGGGGATTTTCCGTAATCATTGTCGCCGTCAGAATATAAACTTTCATCCCCGCCTGCTGCGCTTTTTCCACAATCTGACGGACAGTTTTCTTATATTGTTCCAATACGGCTTTACGGTTGCCGCCCTGCAGCGAATCATAAATCCCGCAATTCAACAGTAAATATTGCGGTTTCCGGCGTAAAATATCACGTTCAAAACGCCGTTGCATATCAGCAACCCTGCTGCCATTGATTCCGGATGCAATTCTTCCGGCTTTGATTCCATTGGCGTTCAAAGCGGAATACAAAAGATTGATGTACCCGATATTCAAGTTATTTCCCTGGTACGTAATGGAATCGCCGAGAAAGGCAATATTCTCTTTTTGTTTGATCTGTATTTCTGCTGCTCCCGACGACGGCAGCAACCATACCGCAACAAAAAGCAAAATCGTAAAAAACATGTTTTTATTCATATCTCAACTCATCGTTTTATTTTATCATCAATGACCGGCAAGTAATGCACCGGCAAGCAGCAGACACATTTCGGTAAAATATCCCCAATATTCCAATTGTTTGATCGTGATCAGATCATCCAGTCGTTCATGAAGATATCTGCCGTATTTGGTCATTCCCCAGGCAATGAGGAACGTTGCAACTGCACCGCCGGGATGCCCGGTAAACACACCAAAAACAAGCAACGCCAAACCGGCGGCGAACCAATGATACATCGCAAAACCTTCCGGCACGGGAATCAGTTCATTCCATGTCCGTTCATCCCGCAGAGATGCCAATTCCGCCATGACAAGAAAACTGCCGGTCAATGCAAATACACTCCAGACCGCGGCATGATGCCACGCCAGGAGACCAAACAGAACGCCGCGGAAAATATAAATTGTAAATGGCAGAAGCTGTTCCGGCAAATCTTTTTCTTTCCAGCTTTCCGGCTGCGTAAAATCCAACGCATCTTCCGGAGAACTTCCATGAAAACGACGGTTGCACCATGTACAGAATAATTTGAAGCCCCGGAATTTACGGAGCATATCCAACAAAAACACACCGGTAAAAACAAAAAACAGAATTGCTGCGGTATTACCAATAACATAACGGATCAGCAGGCAGGCAAAATACACCATTGCACCGGCAGCCGTTCCGACCAAAGGAAATATCACACGGGCAAAAGGCGGAATATAACGGGGATCAACTGCCGGGAGACCGGGGAGTTTGAACCGAAAAAAATAATTCCATACCCACGAAAACGCATTCAAATATTTCTGTTTCATACCATCTCTTTCCTTTCACCAAGGATCTCCGGCAAACGCTGCCGGTATTCCTGCTCCATAATTTCACGAACTTCGTTCATGACCTGTTTGCGGTCCGCACCTTCCGGGGCGTAATATAAATCCAGCAAATACACATCGCAAATCACTTTTCCGTTCCCCAGAACCTGCCAGAAATGAGTACCGAAACCAATATCACCATACCAGGCGGGGTTGATATCTTTTTCTTCATTCCAACGGTAAAAAGTCAAAATCGGCTGAATCGGAATATCGGTTCCTGCAATCGCCTCAAAGGAAGTGGACTTGAATGGCAGAAGACCGCTCCGTCCGTCAGAACTTGTCCCTTCCGGATATACGATCAACGGTATTTTCTGTTTCAAAGTTTCCCGGAATTGTTTCAACGTTTCCTTTGATTTTGCGGGAGATGTGCGATCGACCCAAATCGCTTGCGCCATCGCCACATACTGTCCGAACACCGGCCAGGAGCGTATTTCCTTTTTTGCGGCAAAACGGAATCCGCACAAAGAGGCATGAACAAAGATGTCAAGATATCCCAAGTGATTGGATACCAGTAAACCGCCATGCTCTTTGTAACGGTCGATATTCCCGTGAATACGCAAATCAAGCCCGAATAATTTGACAAGTCCTTTTCCCCATGATCTTGATTGACGCGCCATCAACCGTACACGTTCTTTCCGGGGCAGAATAAACGGAATGAAATATAATGCCTGTAATGTTCCCCAGAGAAAAATCAACGGAATACGGTAACAACGCCGCCACATACGGAGTAAAGAATTTGTCATGATATGCTTACGCCTCTATTTTAATGTTAAAATGACGGCTGTACCGGTCCGGCAGCCGTGCCACATCCAATAGAATCAGGAAATCGATGGTTCCGAACTCCCGGTCAAATGCCGGCGGACCGCATATCTTTGCGCCGAGCCGCATATAACCTTTCAGAAGCGGCGGGAAGATTTCCCGCAACGCAGAACTGTCCTTCTGAATTGTTTCGACTTCCGTTTCATCGTATTCATTCAACCGGTAATCAGCCGCAGGTTCCGCATGAACCTGCGTATCGAGTAAATTCAAACGGCAGAAATGCCGGTATAAAGCCACAGCGGCAGAAGCACGGGTATCTTCCAAACTGGCACACCCGATCAGATAACGCATACCGGAGCGGCGCATAGCATCCGCGATCCCAGCCCATAACAAGGCAACGGCACTGCCATCGCGGCACGCCGGATCAACACAGGAACGGCCCACTTCCATTGTTTTGGACAACAAACCATCCAACCCGGAAATATTGAACTCGCCGGCAGAATACATCCCTGACACCCGGTCAGCAGCATGGATAAAACGATAAGTGCCAACGACACGTTGCGGTGTTTCTTTATACACCAGCAAATGTACCGCCTTTTCATCAAAGGCATCCTGATCGATTTTTTCAGAAGAATTGCCCCCGCATTTCCCCTGTTCCTGTTGAAACACCCGATAACGGAGTTTCTGACAAGCCAGGATTTCCTCCCGTGATTCAGCATACTTGATCCCATACGGAAATTTTTCCGCGATCAACGCTGAATTCTGATTTTTTTTAATCAATTCATTCCACAAAACATTCACTTTTACCACCTGTTTTAAACGGTTATTACCTGAAAGATCCCCTCCCTGTCAGAGAAAGACAGCAGACTTTCACCTGATGAAAAATCAGATAAATCATCGTAATTTAATTGCACTATGATGATTTTTCAAGTTTTTTTATATATTTCCTGTAAGATTTCTCTTTTTTTTCAATAGAAACACCTCTCCATAAACAGATATGGTACAAAAAAAACAAAAAAGTATGTAAAAAATTTCTTTTTTTATTTGTAATTTTCCGTTCCTGTGGTAAAATATAGACCGTATTATCAGATTATGGAGACAGATTCAAACAATGCGTAATTTATATCATTTGCTTTTTAACGTAAAAAAGAAGGGGCTGATCTGCTGTTTCATCCTCTTTTTTGTCATTACTTCCGTTTTTGCCACCGCTGTCAAAAGCGTGGATATCAAAATGCCCACAAAAAATATGCGCAGCATTACTGCGCTGCTTACACGTCTTGTTGTAACACAACATTATGAAGGAAAACCGATTACGGAAGAACGGTCAGCGGTCATCTTTCAGGATTATCTGAAAAAGATCGACCCGCTGAAAATGTATTTCATGCAAAGTGATATCGAACGTTTTTCTGTCAACCGCTATATACTGGGGCAGCAATTGCTTAAAGGTGATACACAATTTGCATTCACCGCGTTCAACCTGCTCCTTGCCCGCATGAAGGAATATCAGAGTTTTGCACAGAGTTTTCTGAAAACAAATCCTGTTCTGGAAACACAGGAAGATTTTCTGATAGACTATGACAAGGCACCCTGGCCTTTGGATGAAAAAGAAATGCACGAACATTGGCGCAAAAAACTGCTCCATGAACTGATTCTGCTCAAAATCGCAGACAAGGCTGCAGAAGAAGAACGGACAAAAGAGAAAGATCCCAAAAAACGGAAAAAATCGGAAAATGTAAAATCCCCGGAAGAACGGATCCTTAAACGGATCAAACAAACCGTCCGTTTTTATTCCGATATGGATGCACCGGAAATTCTGGAGATTTATCTCTCAACGGTAACGCAGTCTTATGACCCCCATTCCTCTTACATGTCCCCACGCAGTGATGAAGAATTTGAAATTGATATGAGTTTGACTTTGATCGGGATCGGTGCTGTTCTGACACAAGAAGATGGATACACTAAAATTATTGAGATCATTGTCGGCGGACCGGCAGATAAAAGCGGTAAACTCAAAGAAGGGGACCGTATCATTGCCGTTCAGCAGGAAAATGAAGAACCGGTGGATGTCATTGATATGCCTCTCAATAAAGTGGTCCGCCACATCCGCGGTAAAGAAAACACCTGGGTGACATTGACGGTGATCCCTGCGGGGAAAGGACTGGATCATCCGGAAAAGATTTCCATTCTCCGGAAAAAAGTTGAAATCAAAGAATCGGCGGCAAAAGGCAAAGTACATACCTGGAAAGGAAAACGGATCGGAGTGATTCACCTGCCCTCTTTCTACTTTGATTTTGAAGCGGCAAAAAGAGGTCTTTCCAATTACCGTGCTGCCTCCAATGATGTGAAAAAGATCCTGCTGGATTTCCGGAAACAGAAAGTGGATGGCATCGTTATGGATTTACGTTCCAATGGCGGCGGCAGTCTGCGGGAAGCAATCATGCTCACCGGATTGTTTATCAGCGAGGGCCCTGTCGTTCAAGTCAAAGATAAACGGAATGTGGAAGTGCAGAACGATGAGGACGACGGAGAGATCGTATACGATGGACCGCTTGCCGTCATGACCAACCGGTTCAGTGCCTCTTCCTCCGAAATTTTTGCGGCTGCGATCCGGGATTACGGACGCGGAATCATCACGGGAGACAAGAAAACCCATGGAAAAGGAACCGTTCAAATCGTTGCGGATCTTGACCGTTACATGCCTTATCTCACCGGACGCCGTTTCAAAGCAGGCGCAATCCGTTTGACCAATGCAAAATTCTACCGGATCAATGGTGCTACGACACAATTACAAGGTGTAGCGGCAGATATTCCGTTTCCCGCCGTAACAGATCTTATGGATATCGGGGAAGATAAACTGGATCATCCGTTGTCCTGGGATACAATTCCTGCGACAAAATATCAGACCTACACGGGGAAATACAAACTGGATGATGCCCGCCGCAAGGAATTGAAAGAACGGAGTGAAAAACGCCGTGCTTCCAATCCGGAATATCAGGCATTGCAGAAAAGTTTAGCGGAATATGCAAAAATCAAAGACAGAAAAACGCTGAAATTGAATTTTACCGAACGTTGGCAGGAATATAAAAAACAGAAAAAGATCCGGGAAGAGGAAGAAGCATTATTTAAGCTCAAATCCTCCAAAAAAGAGAATAAAGGCAATAAAGATTTGTATCTTAACGAAACAATGAATGTTCTGTTGGATTTGATTCAGCTCGCAGAACAGTCTCAGTCCTGATCCCATAGCTGTCAGAAAGGAATTTGGAATATGCGTATCGGAATTATCGGTGGTGGACCCGCTGGCGTTTTCACAGCAAAAAAAATCAAAGCATTACTGCCGGAAACGGATATTGTTATTTACGAAACGACATCATACGGTTTATATGCAAAAATCCGTTTACCCGAATTTCTTGCCGGAACTCTTGAACCGGAAAAATTGATCATGGAATCAGTAGAAAAATTCCGTTCCGAAGGGCTGGATTACAGAATCACAACAGTAAAATCCGTCGATCCGGTAACAAAAACCATCCTTTCAGATGACGGTAAAACTGAAACCTTTACCCATATCATTTTTGCAACCGGGGCGTTCGCATTTCTCCCGCCGATTCCGGGCCTGGCAGAAAATGATCAAACGGTCACACTCCGCACAATGGATGATGTCACCGCCATTCAGCAGAAAATCCAACCCGGCAAACAAGCGGTCGTAATCGGCGGCGGTGTTCTCGGCCTGGAAGCCGCATTTGCATTGCAAAAACAGGGCATGAAAGTTGCAGTTCTGGAATGTCAGGATCGCCTGATGCAGAATCTGAATTTTTCAGCGGAAAAATCTGCTGCATTGAAAGATTTGCTTGAGCAGAACGGATTGCAGATCCATACCGGATGCGCGATTAAACAAGTCAGCAGTAACGGTTCCACACAAGTGGAATTGGCAGACGGAACCATTTATGAATGTTCCCTGCTTCTGGTCTCTGCTGGGATACGCTCCAATCTTTCTCTGGCAAAAGCTGCAGGATTGGATTGCAAACGCGGAATCTGTGTAAACGCGCGATTGGAAACGAATGTTTCCGGCATTTATGCAATTGGTGATTGTGCGGAACAAAACGGTGTTATTGCCGGACTTTGGATTGCGGCAAAGAATCAGGGTGAAGCATTGGCAGAAATCATTGCGGAGAAACGTGATGAATATATTTATCCGCCGGTAAAACCGATCTTGAAGATTGCGGGATTGAATTTAACCTCCGTTACAAAAATGGTTTAAGTGAAAGAATAAGAAATATGAACGGTCATGATTTGGAAGAAAAGGTATATTTTGACGATTCAAAAACCAAAGTCACTGCCTCTTTTATCGCCTCATACAAACAGATCATACTCCCGATCGAACGTGTCAAAGATGTAATCGTTACACACAAAACTTACCGCATGTATATCTGTTTTCTTACCTGTTTGCTGCTGATTCTGGCTCTTTTCGGTGCGCCGTTCATTCCGGTACCGGAAAATTTCAATCTTCCAAACGGGTTGATCTGGTATCTTTTCACCCCGCTTTTCGGCGGATGCTGTATCTGGTTCCGGTTCATATATGAAAATTATGTGGAACTGCATATTCAATTGGATGATGACAGAAAATATCAGTTGCGGGTGATCACACTGGGCAAACGCACGATTATTTATGATATTGCGGATGCCATACATGAAGCAGTCGGAGATTATCATGCAAAAAGTAAACTGGAAAATAAATTTCAGGAAACACACTCCCGGCGGTTGCGCAAGTTGAATAATATGCTGATTGAATCCAATTTGGATAAAACCCCGGAATTAATGGAAATTTTCAAAATCGACCACAATAAAAAGTAACAGGCTGGATTACCATGGCAATTGAAATCGAACGGAAATTTCTGGTCAATGACCTCTCCTGGAAAACGGATGGTGTAAAATCACTCCGTTTCAAACAGGGATATATCCGTACCCTCCCTGCCCCGAAAAAAGTTTCAGTACGTATCCGAATCGAAGGTGATAAAGCGTTTTTAACGTTAAAGGGTGCCCCGACCCGTTTTTCCCGCTCCGAATTTCAATACGAGGTTCCTCTTGCCGATGCGGAAAAAATGCTTGAAGAATTCACTTCATTCGGGCAAGTGGAAAAGATTCGTTATTTTATCCCGGATCCGCCGTATACCTGGGAAATTGATGAATACCTTGGCGAAAATGCAGGGTTGATCACGGCAGAAATCGAATTGCCCTCCGAAACGGCTGAATTCAACAGACCGCAATGGCTGGGAAAAGAAGTTTCCGGCGTTGCAAGATATTATAATTCCGCATTGGCATCCCGTCCATGGAGTCAATGGTCAGACGAGGAAAAAGCATAAAACAATAAAAACAGACAAGGAGATCCGTTATGTCCGATTATTCTGAAGATCAACAAAAACCTTTGGTGCCCGGCGGTTCCTCCTGTGTCACGGCAAAACTGATGGATTGCCGTGACGGCACGTTCCGTTTCAAACCGGCAGCTGCGCTGTATTTTATCCCCGTTTTTTTATTCGTAATGGCATGTTTTTTTCTGATATTACCGAATTTTGCAGTACCGTCTGCACATATTATTTTTTACATCGGATCGGGAATCTGTCTGGTCGGCGGACTCCTTGTGATCCATGCCTATAAAAAACAGGCGGTCTTCGATTTTAACCGGAAATGTTACTGGAAAGACAGACGGAAATTACGGATGGGTGAAAATCCGGAACGGATGAAAGATTATTTATCCTTCAAAAATATTGAATCGCTGCAAATCATTACGGAACGTTGCAAAGGCAGCAAAGGTGCAACCTGGTTCAGTTATGAATTGAATATTGTTTGTACCAATGGATTCCGGATCAATGTAGTCGATCACGGCGGATTGGAACAGATCCGGAAAGATGGACGGCAATTAGCGGATATGCTTGGGGTTCCCCTGAATGAAGTGAAATACCGGTCCGAAAACAGCAAAAAGAAAACGGATAATGTAAAAGCATTGCTTATCATCAGTTGTGTCACATCCGTGATTGCACTCATAATGATTTTCGGGATGATTTTGTATCCCGCAATCAAATACTGGCAGGTACAAAGTTGGGCGGCAACTCCGGCGGTGATCAAACAATGTTATCTGGATCAGTATACAACCAGAAGCAAACACGGCAGACAGACTCATTATTACGTTAATATCACTTACACCTATACCAGAAACGGGCAAACCTATCAGGGGAATAACTTTGATGTCGGCGGTTCAAGAAGCAGCACAAAAAGCCGGAGTATCATGCGGCAGATGCAGCGGATCATCCGTCAATTACCGCCGGGACGGCAAGTGGTCTGCTATGTGAACCCATCCAATCCGGCGGACTCATTACTCTTGCGTGAATTACCTCTGGCTTACTTACTGGATTGTTTATCCTGCATATTTTTCTCGATTTTTCCAGTCGTTTTCTTCTGTCTGTATTTTCTTGCAAAACGCAAAAAAAAGCGGATGGATGCGGAAGCGCAAGCTGCGGATCTGTGATCTCAGTACAAAATCACAAAATCAAAAAATCAGGCACGCAACTGAAAAATGCGTGCTTGTTTTTACTACGCCCTTATTTCAATTCTCCCGCAAATTCCGCACCGGGCAATGTCAATAAACGCTGTAACAACTGCTGTACTTCTTCCTCCGATGCAGAAGCACCGGAGGTTACGCCGATCGTCCGGACATTCCATAAGGATTCCGGTAAATCGGATGTACCGGAAAGCAAAAGGCTTTTCGCCCCCGCAGAAATAGCGGCTTCACATAACCGTTTGGAATTGGAACTGTTCGGGGTTCCGACTACGATTACAATATCGCATACCGCCGCCATACGCCGGACTGCATCCTGACGGGCGGAAGTGGATGGGCAAATGGTATTTTTAATTTGCAACAAGGAAATTTTTTCTTGAAGAATCTGCACGATTTTTTCAAAATCTTCCTCAAAAAATGTAGTCTGACTCAACAAGGTATAAGCTTTTCCGGAAGCAGGAGAAAAGTTTTCTGCATCCGCCGGAGAAGTCAGCAAATATTTTTCCCCGGGGATACGCCCGAGGATCCCCTCCACTTCCCGGTGATTTTTCTTTCCGGCAAGCAGAATCACATCACCGGCAGCCGAACGCTGCGCAGCCAGATTCTGTACCTGTTTGACCAACGGACAAGTCGCATCAAAAACAGTCAAGGGCAACGATTTTGCATGAGTTTCCACATCTTCGGAAACGCCATGTGCGCTGAAAATCAGGATGGAACCGGCAGGAGCATCATCGGCATTCTCCACAATTTCACACCCGTGTTTTTTCAGTGATTCCACAACGGTTTTGTTGTGTACCAGTTCATGAAGGATCCGGACCGGACCGTTCTCCGGACGATGCAACTGTTCCAAAGCCGTTTCCACAGCCCGATTGACACCGGCACAAAATCCGCGTTTTGCGGCAAGATAAATCTTCATTGTTCGCGCTCCGTTTGAAATATGCGGTGAAAATCCTTATCTCCATGAGGATCCGGGGCATCCGGAATCAAATCGGTTCTGCTGTAATTGGAAAACACATTTTCCACAAAGACCGTGCGGTGTTCTTCATCAGCAACGATTTTCATCTTCCACGTCCGGCAATGAAGGAACAAATCATTCCCGCATTGACTCAACCGTTTCCGCTTCCGGTTCAACGGATCATAACACAACTGCACATGGCAGAAATTTTCCAAATCGAGACCGGATAATTCGCGGATGAATGACATTGCTTTTAACGCGTCCGGGGAATATTCGATCTTCCACGGCGTTTCATCCACCTGATCCCGCCACCCCGCTGCGGCATCGGAAAAAGAATCCACCGCAGGAATGTACGGTTTTACATCCAGGATCGGCGTTCCGGATAACAGATCGGACTCCGATACCTCAAGAATATTCCCTTTCACAGCCAATAATTTTACACAACTGATTCCGATGGGATTCGGTCTGTGTGGTGACCGTGTGGAAAACACGCCGTAATGAGGTTTGCCAGCCGTCAATGGCGGCGCAACCAACGGATTCCATTCTTTCTTCATTGCCTGATCAAACACAAAAATCAACCAGATCCGGTCAAACCCTTCCAAGTCTGCCAATGCCGTATGATATCGGGGTTCATCGGGAAATTCCACCGTTCCCGGCAGTTTGGCATACACACCCTGCCGCGGTGCTTCATACGGATATTTTGCGGCGGAATGATATACAGCCACCGGCTCAAATGTATAGGAAGATATCATGATTGCTTCTCCATCCGGATTCCCGGTTTCCCGACCACAAACTGTCCGGGCGATACACGATAGAATTTTTTGAACGCATGACAAAAGTGTGCCGTATCAAAGAAATTCCATTTCCGGGAAATTTCATCCAACGTAAATTTGCCGGAAAGCAAATCTTTTGCCGCATTGGACATACGGACACGCAATGCAAATCTGCCATAACTCACCCCCATGGTCTTGCGGAATAATTCCGAAAAACGACTGGGGCTCAAGTTACACATGTAAGCCGCTTCGGTCAATGACGGCGGACGGGATGCTGTTGACCACACCTGATTCAACGCATAACGGATCCGGGTAAACGTATTCTGTTCTTTTTCCGCACCATCATTCGACCGTGTTCCGGATTTTTCATCCATCCGCCGGATGGCATACAACAATAACTGATGGATCATAAGCCAACTGCTGATTTTCCAATCCGCCGGTTGTTTCCGGTTCATATGGTAAAGATCTTTTCCGGTTTTCAGAACATAGTTCCGTTCTTCGTCATTATCGGGGGAATAACGGTAACGGGATTTCTCCACAAACGGGGTCAGCCAATTACAGCCGCCGAACGGACTGCATGCGCCCAACTGTTCCACGTCCAGATTCACCGCAAC